>CAUUAT010000056.1:0-13799 GCA_963543195.1 uncultured Treponema sp. | reverse complement strand
CTGTAAGTTTACATATTTTTTGCCCGCTTTACCAGTGACAAAAGTCATGTTTGAGTCGGTAAATAGTCATTTTTATTTAATTTAACCGCAAATGGTATAACGAGTTATCTAGCTAGATAGTCTACATAAATTCTAATTTTTGTCAATACACTTAGATAAAATTTTAATTCTTAAAAGTTATATTTAGTCCATTTTAACCGCAAAGACCGCCAAGCGTTGAGCTTACGCTCAACTCCGCAAAGAATTTTAATGGAATCGTGATAAGCCAAATCCTCAATTAACCTTTGCGAAGCTCAAGCACAGCTTGAGCGCTTTGCGTTCCCTGCGGTTTATTTTCGGTATTTATACAATCTCTCCCAAATCCGGTTCCTCATCTATCTCATCGACTTTATTCTCTCATAATGCGACCACATTCTGATAACTTTTACTGTTCCTTCAAGCAAAAAAATGGTTTCACAGCACGGTATCATAAATACTTTTTTTGTCAAATTTAATGATAAAAATGCGAAAACCGATATTTTCCCATATAGAGAAAAGCGGTCGGCGGCAGATTGGGCAAAACATCGGGCATCTTTATTCCGAAGGACGCGAAGGACAAAAATTTTTCAGTACCGACACGGACAATGTCTAAAAAACTAAGGATGCACATTCTTCGACTGTTTTCCTCTTACAATTTTTCAAAAAATGTGCTACACTCCGCTGTGTATTTATATGGAAAATAGGTGAAATCAAATTATGAAAATATGGTGCCCGTGTGATAAAAATTTTGATGTAGAGCATTCGTCTGTAATCAATCTGGATACCGAACCTGAAATAATCGGTAAAATCAATGACGGAAGTTTTTTAACCTTTAAGTGCCCGCATTGCGGCAGGGCCGTCCGGTCGGAAATTAAAACCAGAATCGAATGGCCGTCAAAAAAAAACATTTTGCTTTTTGTTCCAGAAGCCGACAGAATTGCCTGTCTTTCCTCATCTGCCGGTTTAAAGCAAATAGATTTATCGACAAACAAAGAGGAAAAAAGCCCTTACGTAAAAAAGGATGAAATACCGGTTATAGGCTATGCGGAACTTGCGGAGCGCATAGCCGTTCTGCAAGCGGGGCTTGATCCGCAGGCAATTGAAGTTTTAAAATTTTTTGTACTTGATAGCGGTAAAGATATTAAAGGCAAAAAAATTAAACTGTTTTTTCACTCCGTCGAAAACGAAATGCTTGAATTGTATGTATACGGATTAAAACCCGATGAAGTTGCGGTAATACCGATTCCTAAACGGCTCTACGATTCAATTATCGGCGATATACAATCCGGGAAAAAGCAAGAAGTATTCAAGGCGGTTTACTTGGGGAATTACCTTTCGTATCAAAATATTTTTACCGAAGGGCAAGGCGAATAAATTTTATGTTAAAAAAAATTTTGTACGGTGTTTTTATTATTTTTATACTGAATGTCGTAAATGCGCAAAATCAAAGCGGTGATGTGACATGGGATGAAGTAGCTCCTCCTGCCGAAGAAAACTCGGACGGAACGGAATATCCTTCATCAGAAAGCGAAAAGCAACCGGACAGCAAAACCGGTAACGAAGAAAATAATTTCGGCGGTACGAATAATACAGCGGCAAATACTGAAAATGCGGAAATTCAAAACGGTACAAACGGTAACGGCGGCACAGCGCAAAACCCGCCGGTCTCTCCGAACGGCGGAGAAGATTCAAGCGTAAATACCGATCCGCAATCGGAAAGCGTAGCGCTCGCCGTCTACAGCCTTTCGCTCGGAATAACTATCGGTGCCGACACGGCAATTCAAGATGCGGTACTAAAAAACAAACCGAAAGAAACCGACAATACAAAGTCGGCAAACGTCGTTCATAAATTTTTAGGCGGCGTTTCTGAAATCGTAAGCGCCGGGACGCAGTCCGCTTTTTTTGCTGCAGGAAATGACGGTTTTATTACCCGCTATTCATATCCCGATTTTAAACCGGACACATGGCAGCTTTCGTTTATGCCGATAAAAAAAATTGCCGTGCATCCGCAAGGAAGACTGATTGCAATCTATGAAAGCGACGGATTCGGAGTTCATCAAATTTCACTGTGGGATTGGCCGCTTAAAAAATCCGTATTTGCAAAACGGCTTTCCGATTCGGTCGTATCGCTTTCGTGGTCTGCAAAGGGATCGTACCTTTTTATCGGCAACCGTTCTACGGACGGCATCACTATTTTGGACACGAAAGGAAACACAAAAAATATTTATAGCCAAGCACCCGGCATCGTATCATTAGCTGCAACCGCATCTTCCGAAAAAAATATCGTAACCTACGGAGAGTCGGGCAGGCTCATTTATACCGAAATCGCCTCTAAGAAAAAAGTAAAAGAATTCCGGACTGAAAACAAATTAGAAAATCCGAACCTTATAAAAAATTTCAATTTCATTATCGGCTATAAAAATAAAAATGTATATGTAATTGATGCGGTAACCGGAAAAGTTGCCGAGCGCTATCCTTCCAACTATGCCGTTTTTGCAGCTAAACTGCAAGACACTATTCCGATTTGGATTGAACCTACAAACCGCCGGTATGAATGGCGCATACGACAGGGGGCCACATCTTCGAACGTTTTTTACATTCCATCAAATTCAAAAATAACGGCAGCGCGCCATATAAAAGATAGTATTGTTGTCGGAACGGAAGACGGTTCAATTTATTTGCTCGGAATGGCCGTTGATTCTACGGTTAAAGTGGAATCCCCGCTTGCATACGATACAGCCGAAATCGATGATATCGCTACGGACGGTGAGACTGTTTATGTTTTACAAAACGGCAAAATATATTCGCAGCAAATGCCGGAAGGAAATTTTACTTTAATTACTTCCGACTTAAGAGCAAATTGTTTTTTATTTTACAATAACGGCTTTTTACTGTGGTCAAATTCACGGAAAAATATTCCGCTCTATCATTATTCGCTTGCAACGAAAAAGCTGCAAATTGCCGCACGACCGAAAGAAACCGTCATTTCGACTTCCGTTTATAAAAATACTATTTTATACGTCGAATCGTTTAACGGCGTTTCACTCGTTGACTTTAATACGGGAAAAAATACTTTTTTTTACAATGCGCCCGGTATACAAAATGCGGTCCAGATTGATGATGAAAATATTTTAGTTTCAAAAAGCGCTGTCGATAAAGCTCAAAGCCCCGTATTTATTATCAATATTAAAACGGGAGAAACTGCACCGATTCAAATCGAAGGCGATTTGGTTTTTGCATTGGAACAAAACATATCAAATACAAATATCTTAAATTGTTTTTTAGTAAATTCAAAACCGGCGAATAAAACGGAACTTGTAACAATTCATTTACACAAGAATAATATAATCGATAGTTCATTTAAGGCCGTCCTTTCCTACAAAGAGGAAGATTTAACTGCGTTTTTAAAATCGGACGGAAACGATATTTTAACTAATTTAGGAAAAAATTCACTCGTATACTATAATACGGTAACGCGGCAAGCCGTCAGATTAAAGCGAGGATACGGTCTTTCCAAAAATGCCGTGATACTAAAAAAGTATTTTGTAAGTTTGAATATCGGTGGGACAATTTCTTGGTACGGCCGCAAAGAAAAAACATTATTAAAAATAAGCAGTATCGACGCTCAATAATTTTTACGATATATCACACTAAAGAGAAATTTTATGAAAACAAAAACAATCTTTTTATTTTTGATTTTATTACCGCTTTTCTTTCTTGCATGCGCAAGGACCGAAGAAGAAAAAATTGCCGTCATTTGGACAAATAAAGCGGACTTTGTTTCTTACTGTGAAGTCTTTAATAATTCACAGGACAAATATAAGGTTATCGTAGAATATAAAGAAAATCCCGCTGACGCAATTATCAATACCGAATATCCTCCCGATATTGTTATAGGACCATGGCTGAAAGGAAAGGCTGCAATAGGTAAATTTAAAAAAATCAATAATTTATTCGACAGCGAAAAAATAGAAAAAACAAATTTTTATCCCGAGCTTTTAAATCTTGGAAGCATGTCCGGTAATCAATACTTATTGCCGGTAAGTTTTAATCTTCCGATGATTATTTTTTCTTCTGCAATGAAATCTCAAATAAAAGAAGGATTTACAATATCAACAGACGAAATGCGCGAAGCCTCACTTGTATTTAATAAATCAAACAAAGGCTCTTATTCGCGCATGGGTTTTTCGCCGCGTTGGTTTGACGATTTTTTGTACATCACCGCGAAAGGATTCCATGCTTCATTTGAAGAGGAAAACACCTTTTTTACATGGAACGATAGAGCGCTTCAATCCGCAATTTCTTATATTATCAATTGGAGTAAAGAAGTAAATTCTTCAGCACGCATCGAAGACGAATTTAAATTTAAATACCTTTACGATTCTCCTTACTCGCTGGTACGAAATGGCAGATGTCTCTTTTACTATGTTTCAAGCGATGAATTATTTTCAACGCCGCAAAAGCAATTGGAAAATATAGATTTCAGGTGGCTTAATTTTAACGGGAAAACACCGCTTGATGATGCCGTTTTGTATGCGGGAATATGCGATAATGCAAAAAATAAAAAAGCCGCCGAAGCATTTTTTATTTGGTTTTTTAATGAAGATATTCAAAAACAGCTTTTAGACCGTTCACATCAAATGAATTTGATGGTAAGTTCTTTTGCACTTGCAGGAGGTTTTTCGGGGATTCGACAAGTAACCGAAAAATTATTACCGCGTTATTATCCGCTTTTACTTTCGCATTTACCGCAAACGGAAACTTTTTATGCTCCGCATATTTTACCGAGTAATTGGATAAAATTAAAAAAAGAAATAGTAATTCCGTATTTAAAAGAAGCATGCGAAGCGGAAAATGGAATAAGCGCCGTACCGTCTTTAAGTAAAAAAATTACGGATTGGTATAAAAACCAATAATTCCATCTTCCAACCGAATAAGCACACTAAGGAGTAAAAATTGAACACTGATGAAATTACCGTATGGAAAGAATCAATAATTCAATTACCTGATAATTCTTTTTTTGACTTAATGCAATTGTATTTAGGCAAATTACAAACTCCCTTTAATAAACAAAAACTAATTGAACGGCTAAGCGCATTTTTATCCAAACTGTCAATACAGGAAATTATTGCAAAAACACTCAGCGATTCGGATATTTTAATATTAACCGCAATTGAAGAATTGCATGAACCTACACAATCAATTTTAGTCCGCTTATTTGAAAAAAAAATACCATATCGGCAATTATATGATTTTCTTTTAAATATGGAAGAAAGGCTGCTTATTTACAGAGAAAAAAAATCGGAAAATGAAAAAGTCTATAAAATAAATCCGCTTTTAAAAAAAACACTTAAACCGTTTTTAGACAAAACTGTTTTTTTCTTAGCGGAAAAAAAAGAAATACTTACCGTAAATGAACTGAACATAAACGACACATTTTTTGCAAGTCTTTATTCTTTTTGTTTTCATAACGGTTTAATTTTTAAAAATAACGGAATAATAAAAAAGAAATGCGCCGAAAAACTTATACGGATTATTCCATGCCTTGCACAAAAAGAAAATATAATTGAAAATATTTTTTCCGCTTGTGAAAATCTCGGACTTTTATTCAAAAGTGAAACAAATACCGTTTTACAAAAACAAAAATGGAAAGCTTTTGCCGAATTAAATTCGATTGAAAAGCACGCTTATTTTTTAACGGCATCCGTTTTTAAATTGCGGAAAGAAAACATTCAAATCCTCTCACAGCTCTTAATTGAGTTTTTATATTTTTTTGAGCCCGATTGTCTATACGAAAGGAATGATGCCGAATTCCTTTTTTTCTTTCTTTGCGCAAAAATGCTTGACAATACATATTTACAACCGGAAGTAATGCAAGAAAATTTTGAACACAAAATAACCGAGCTTATCGATATATTAGTATTTTACGGAATTATTTGTACAAAAAAAAATTTGATTTACCGTAACCCTGAATATAAAATTTCTTCCGCCGAACCGAAAAAACCACTTTTAATCGATTCATCTTTTGAAGTAACAGTTTTACCGGACAGTAATTTAAACAAGCTTTTGGATGTTTGTGAAGCAATGGAACCGATTTTAATTCAAACGGCAGGACGTTTTAAAATAACGAAGAAAACATGTGCACGATTTTTTCAAAACGGATTTTCCGGCATTGAGCTATTCGATATGCTTGTCCGGTTGACCGACCATTCGCTCCCGCAAAATATTATCGTCTCGATTTCAGAATGGTATAGCGGTTTTACGGCCATCTCGGTTTATTCGGGTTTTGTCGTTTCGGTTTCAAAAGAAAAAGAAAAACTATTTATGCATGATACACCGATAAAAAAACTTGTTCGGAAAAAATTAGGAGACGGTGTATATCTTTTAAATATTCATGATATAAAAGAATTTGAACAAGCGGTCACTTTAGGAGGTATAGAATTTATTTTTTATAAAGATAAACCCGATAACTATATTTCCAACCGCGGATTTCAAAAACTCAATTTAAATATAAAAAAAGAAAATTTTAAACTTAAAGAAAAAAAGGAATGGACCAAAGAGCAAATAAAACGTAATTCCGATTATAAAACGGTAATCGACGAATTAAATTTATGTTTAAACGAAAAGAACTTATCGGAAGATGATAAAAAGAATATACATGAACGAATTAAGCGTAAAGCAATAATTACCAAAGAACAAATTACAAACATTCCGACTAAATTTGAAAAATCGGAGGCCGGCGGTTTGGATTTTTTCGGCAAACAAAGGATTGTCGAAACGGCACTTGCGGGAAATAAATTCCTTGAAATTCATTTAGTTAAAGGTACGAAAACAAAAAAAATTGTATGCATGCCGCAGCAAGTCGTAAAATATCCGGATGATGCGGTTCTTATAGGTTACTCCGTACCCAAAAGAGAAAATCTGACAATCTCAATCGCACAAATTTTAAAAATAAAACTCATACGGACGACAATTTTATCATAAAACGTAAATCGGGAATATATTTGGCAGCCTCTAAAACATTTAGTTTTTGAATAGAACTTTATTAAAAACTGATCCGGTATTTCTATTTGCGAAGGATGCGAATCAAATCCGACACTATTTTACAAGATGGCTATTTGTAATTCTGCAGGTTATATAATTCTGGAACCTTTAGAGGTTTTTTCAATTTCAATTTTTTTTGGAATGCGGTATTTCAATTCGGAAATATGAGAAATAATTCCTATCATACGACTTTCACGTATTTCATCCAAAATACCGATTGCCTTTTCAAGACTTGCTTCATCCAGCGTCCCGAAGCCTTCATCAATAAACATTGAATCCAGCTTAATCCCACCGCTTCTGTTTTGAATGGAATCTGCCAGCCCAAGAGCAAGAGCGATTGAAACCATAAAAGTTTCACCTCCTGAAAGACTTGCTGTAGGACGTGTTCCACCCGTATACGAATCATAAATTTCCAAATCCAAACCCGAAAGATTATTGCCGACTATCTGCCCGCCTACTCTTAAAATAAACCTGCAGTCGCTCATTTTTTCCAAGCGGCGATTCGCAAAAACGGTAATCTCGCGTAAAAATGCCGAAAGCATCCATATATCGAATTTTAATTTAAATTTATTTTCACCGTTTAAATTATCTGAAAGCAGTGTTATTATTTTTGCGTCTTCCATAGCAGATTTCAATTCTCGTAAACTTTTTTGATATTCTTCAAAATATCCGTTAAGCAATGTAAGTTCTTTTATAAATTCAGATGCTCGCGTTTGCTCTTCATCAATATATTTTTGCAGATCATTTATTTCATTTAAAAGTTTTTCCGTATTTTTTATATTCTTATCTTTTAAATCGGTTTCAAGAGATGCAACGCTTTGACGTAAAGCAATTCTTTCTTCCATAAAATTTTTCACCGTTAATTCAAACTCGTTTATTTGCTCATCGTTTAAAATTGAGTTTAACAATTCCTCCGTTGAGTTAAATCCTTTTTTTTCAAGTTCGGAATTTAATTTTTCGGTTTCTATCAGCAATATTTTTTCATCTTTTCTCATTTGTTCTTGGATTTGTATAATTGCCGTTTCCAATTTACCGTGTTTCAGTTTATTTTCGGACAAGCACTCTTCATATCCGTTTATTCTTCTGTCACATAAAGAAATCAAATTACGGCAATTTTCAATCGTTTCATCAATCCCCGACTTTTGAATTTCATTATGCAGTCCTAAAAAAACTTCATCATACTGTTTTTGTTTTTCCTTTAATACGCTTTGAATTGCAGCTTCCTGTACGGAAAAAAAAGTCAGTTTTGATTTTAATTCTTCTTTTCCGTCCCGGCTATCTTCCAATATTTTTTGCAGGTTATCTTTTTTTGTATTTGCAACTTGCACCTCTTTAAACAATGCCGTTTTCATCTCTGCTGTTTTGGCGGCATCTGTAATAACGATTTTTATTTCCACAGGATTCGGTATCTGCGCAAAAATAAATGCAGCATCCGAAAACTCTGCGTTTAATTTAAAAAAAGAATTTTCCGCATCACTGATTTCATCGTTATACCGTTCCGCATCTTTTTTAAGCAGTATGTAATTCTCATTTTCCGTCTCTCTTTTTAATAAAAGCGATTCTATAACTCTTTCACTTTTTTGAATTTTTTCCTCAAGCGTAAAAATATTTATTATCGTTTCTTCAGCAGGTTTCGGATGATGTGTTGAACCGCATACGGGACAAGGGACGCCTTCTTTTAAATGGACGGCAAGATCGGCAGCTCTCCGATTAAGTTCATTTTCCGTTTTTTCTTTTTTTAGTTCCGTAAGCAGCGCCTTTTCTATTTCCAGATCTTTTATAGCCGTTTCCAAATTTTTACAGCTAATTTCGGCAGCGCTAATAAATTTTGCAGAGCGTTCTTCAGCCGATTGTTTTTTTTCTGCGATATCATATAATCTTTTTGAATATTTTAAATATGCATCGGCTTTCTCGGATTCTTCTTTTCTAATTTCAAATTCATTTATAATTTTGTTCAGTTCTGCAATTTCAGCTGAAAACCGTATCTCGTTTTTTTCCGATTGTTTCAATTTAAGAAGTATTTCATCTTTTTGTTTTTTAACGGCTTCTTCTTCTTTCCGTTTTTCTTCTATTTCGTTATAAATAACCGCAGCTCGCTCCAAAGCAATTAAATTCTTTCTAAACTCGACGGTTTTTATTTTTTCATTTTCAATTTCAGGTTTTTCATTTTGTAAAGTTTGTAAAATATCATTAATAATATTTAAGTCTTTTATTTCCTTTCCCGCTTCCGCCTTATTTTCGGTAATGGAATCGGTGAGCCTACCGATTGTTTTCGCTTGTCCTGCAAGAGAGGCAGCCCTATGCGCTTTTTCTATTTTATTTTGTAAGAGATCGATTTCAGCGGTTTGCAATTCTATGTCCCGTAACTTTTCAGAAGCGTTTTTATATTCGTGCATTTTTTGCTCGAGGATTTTTGCTTGTTCCAATTCCGCCGTTTTTATTTTTATTTTATTTGAAATTTGCGTATAATTTTTTTTAATACCCTCTATTTCATTTTCCAATATTTTTTTCTTTGCATAATATTCGTCGACATTAAATTTCGATTGAATATTTTCCAAAGACGTTTTAATAAAATGTATTTTATCTTTCTTTTCTTTTTGCATATCTTTCGCAAGCTGCATAATTTCGGAATACTTCGAAATAGGAAAAAGTTCGGCAAGCGTATCTTTTTTTTGACTTGAATTCTCTTTCAAAAAATTTGCGAATTCACCTTGCGGTAATAAAACGATACGTGAAAATTCTTTCTCCGTTAATTTAACTATGCTCTTAATTTTTTCATCCGTATCTTTTTTTGTTGACGTTATGTTATTCCATTGGCCGGTTTTCCACTCAAAGAGTTTCACTTCTTCAGGAATTTCATTTTTCTTTCCCGGCTTAAAAAAAGGAAGCTGTCTTAGAATTTTATACTTATCGCTTCCGATTGAAAAAATAAGCTCCACTTCTGCGGTTTCGCCGTCCTCCGCAAATTGACTTCTCAAACTGCGCGTAATTTGGGATCTGCTTCCGAGCGGTTTTGAAAAGAATGCATAGGAAATTGCATCAAAGATTGTAGTTTTTCCCGCTCCTGTTTTTCCGCATACCAAAAAAATTGAATCCAAAACGGTAAAATCAATAATATGATTCCCCGCAAACGGACCTATGTTTTTTATTTTTAATATTTCAGGCTTCATTTATAGCTTCCGAATTATTTATATGTGCGCATAATTCACGAAAAAGTTTTTGTTGTTTTTTATCCGGTTTTTCATCAATTGCATTTTCAAAATTTAAAAAATTTTCAAAGATAATTTCAGAGTCTTCTATGTTTGCTTTCAAAATATGTACGATATTTTCATTTTCTGTTTTTAATTGTTCTGCAACCGATTTTTGCTGAATATTCAACAGATACCGGAATTTTTTTTGCAAAAGGTTCATCGGACTTTTAATAACCGCAACATCGGTTAAATTTATTTCCAAAAAGTCGTCTTTAAATTTATCAAATTTTTCCGTTTCAAAAAATTCCGAAAAGCTTCCTTCCAAACGCACCATTTTTTTTAACGGTTCAATCGGAATCTTTTTGACCGTAACGGGGAATCCTTCAGCGCTACAATTAATATCGACCGATAACACTACTTTTTCAATGTCGCATTCATCAAAAGCATATGTAAGAGGCGCTCCCGAATAATACATTCTATCGGTTACTTTTTGAACTTTATGTAAATGCCCCAAAGCCGTGTATGAAAAAAAGTCAAATAACTGCGGTTGCACAAATTCAGCGGTTCCTAAAAAGGAACGTTCCGAAGAAGATGCAATTCCGTTTAGAGTAAAAAGGTGTGCTACCAAAACGGAAGGGATATTCGGATTTACGGCTTTTTTTAACCGCCGAGCGGCTTCTTCCGCCATAGCCGACTGAGTATCAAGTTTATCCAAATTACTACCGCCGGCGTTTTCATATAAAAATGAACCCAAATGCAAAAAAGGTAATAAAAAAAATTGCACCGTTTCATTGTTCTTCGTTACCGTAACGGGCGTGCATAAATTATTCGTGTCCGGCGCTATATGAATATTTTCCGTTTTAAAAATTTGAGAACCGAAAGAAAGCCGTTCTGCGGAATCATGATTTCCGGGAATAATTAAAATTACAGTATTCGGGCAATTTTTATGAATGTCGGATAAAAACGCATCAAACATTTTAACGGTTTCCGATGAAGGAATCGAACGATCATAAATATCTCCTGCAATAATTAAAGCCGCATAATCATCGCTTAAAAGAACGGCAAAAATATCGGACAGCATTTTCTTTTGACGTTCGGCTTGCGAAGTTTCATATAAGCTTTTACCGAGATGTAAATCGGCTGTATGCAATATTTTCATTCCACCAGTGTATGAAGATTTTTAAATTATGTAAAGAGGATACTAAAACACGGAGTCTTAAAAAAATTAAGGGCATATCTAAAAACTTTGTCGGATTTTTAGAAAATTCTCTATAGCCTTTATCCGATTATTGTGCTATACTCTCAAAAAAGTTTCGGCTGTGTTTTATATAATTCCACAAGCGTTTTTCAAGACCGGTCGTTTAAAAAGGAGAGATTTTATGGAACCTGAAAACATAAAAAAAGAATGCGCTCAATTTTCCGAGCAATCTTTTACCGTCGAAGACGATAAATTGAAAAATTATGCCGAAGCATTGTATACGCTCCGTAAAGACGGCGTTGATAAAATCGCTTTTTTAAAAAATCGGATTTATGCCGCAAAACGGAATAAATTGATCGAACCGGATATAAAGGCCGCTTTAATCGGCGAATATGTACAGTCGATGGCGGAAGCAAAAAAAACAGCGGCAGCAAATAAAGCAGAAGAAAAACGACTTGCCGCAGAAGCGGTAAAATATTCCAATGCTTTTTTTAAAGAACATATAGTCTCTTTTATAAAAGCGGAAAATGAAAAACAAAAACAACATAAGGCCGAATATACGGCAAAAATTTCGGAGCTCAACGAAAAAAGAAAAACAGGAAAAAGGGAAATATATGCCACATATTCGGAAAATACCCCCGAAAAAAAGCCTCAGTCGCTTGCGCAGAATTTGCTATCATACAAATTTGAAATCAATTCGGCATTGGTAGATGCAAAAAATAAATATACGCAAGCCGTTCAAAATTCCAAAGATGCAAAAAATCAAGCCTTTACCGATCACGTTCAGAAAAACATAAGTTTACGCAACGGCAGAACAAATATGCGGGAAAATCTTGCACTTTTCATTCGCAATTATATTTATAAATTTAAACTTTCACAATTTTTACTTGAAAACGGATTGTATCTTGCAATTTTGATTTTCTTTGTTGTCTGCATAATTATGGCTCCCTTATCGGGAAGCGGGAATTTGCTGTCACTGCCGAATATTTTTACGATTTTGGAACAGTCTTCAACGAGAATGTTTTATGCACTGGGAGTTGCGGGGCTCATTCTTTTGGCAGGAACGGATTTAAGCATCGGCAGAATGGTCGCACTCGGTGCCGTTGTAACAGGGCTCATTTTACATCCCGGTCTTAATATCGTAACATTTTTCGGTTTGGGACCGTGGGATTTTACGGCATTTCCGATGATATGGCGGCTGGTTTCGGCGCTGGTTATTTCCATTTTTCTGTGTGCATTATTCAGCGCATTTGCAGGATATTTTTCCGCACGTTTAAAAATTCACCCTTTTATTTCGACGCTTGCCACACAGCTGATTATTTACGGTCTACTTTTTTTCGGTACAAGCGGAACGCCGGTAGGTTCAATCGATAACGGAATAAAAGATATGCTCGGAGGTCGCTGGATTTTAGGTATTGTAAACGGAGAGCTGATTACCTTCCCCAAGCTGATCATTCCCGCCACTGCGGCGATTATTGCGGCGTGGTTTATTTGGAATAAAACCGTCTTCGGGAAAAATATGTATGCGGTCGGAGGAAATGCCGAAGCTGCCGCCGTAAGCGGAATAAGCGTTGTCCGTGTAACAATGGGCGTATTTGTAATGGCAGGCATTTTTTACGGTATCGGAGCCTTCCTTGAAGCTTTTAGAGCAAACGCAAGCGCCGGTACCGGTCAAGGCTATGAACTTGATGCGATTGCCGCGTGCGTTGTCGGCGGTATCTCGTTTAACGGCGGTATAGGAAGAATTAGAGGCGCGGTTATTGGCGTAATTATTTTTACAAGCCTTACCTATTGCCTTACCTTTTTGGGAATAGATACCAATTTACAATTCGTATTTAAGGGATTTATAATAATAGCCGCAGTTGCACTTGACAGTGTAAAATACTTAAAAAAGAAATAAACGGAATTGCATATAAAAGCAGAAAAGGCTCCCAATTGCAGTTTAAAAAACACACAACCGAAAACGGATGACAAAAAAGACGAGTTCGCCATACGGCGAACTCAAAATCAAAAAAATTTAATACAAAGGAGTAAATTATGAAAAAATTAGACTTTTTTTGTAACGTAGCCACTTTTTAAACAACGGGAACACATTTTAATAGTAATCGTTCTCCCGTCAATTTCCGTTTTTACATCTATTAAATTAGGTTTCCAAACTCTTTTTTTATGTATTTTGGATTTACTAACGGAACTGCCCGACATCGAGCCTTTTCCGCATATCTCACATATTCTGGACATATCGCCACCTGCCTTTAAAAAATGAGCTGACCGGCTATACCGGTCAGCATATTATGCTCCCCCGCGCGGGTTCGAACCACGGACCCAGTGGTTAACAGCCACTTGCTCTG
>CAUUAT010000055.1:0-13964 GCA_963543195.1 uncultured Treponema sp. | reverse complement strand
AGCTTTTGCTCCTTGCGAGAGACGGGGAGGATTGCAGATACTTATCGGCATTGTAATGTGCTTCATTGTATTTACAAATCCTCTTGCGGGTTTTTCCTGTAAGAGGATTTTTTGCATTAAAGCGAATATCGGTAACGGTAGAGCACCTTGAAAAACTCCGATTTTTTAAGGTACCCCTTAATTTTAATGCGGCAAAAGCCGGTAACGGTAAAACGCCTGAAGTTTAAACCCCCGCTCTAATATCCGTGTGCCGGATGAGGCGCAAGACCGGCGGTTAAAAAACAGAAGGTTTTTTATATAAAATCTATAGAAGGAGTTCTATAATGAAAAAATTAGCAGGAATTATTTTATTTCTCTGTTTGGTTACGCTGGGAGCATTTGCTCATTTTCAACTGATTTATACGCCCGAATCGTTTATTGACGAAGGCTCGTCGCTCGATTTTAAAATCGTGTTTACGCACCCTGCCGAAGCGGGGCATACGATGGACATCGGAAAAAATGAAGCCGGGGAAATAAAAGGCGTTAAAGAATTTTTTTCCGTTCATAAGGGCGAAAAAACCGATTTGTTCAAAGAGCTGGAAAAAACCGAATTTACAAGTCCCGAAAATACGGCAGGCGCTTATAATTTTACTTTGAATAAAGATAACGGTTTTAAAGGGCCGGGCGATTGGGTGTTAATCCTTGTTCCGCATCCCTATTATGAAGCCGCAGAGGACAAGTATATTCAACAAATTACCAAAGTGATCATTAACAAAGGCGAGCAGGTTACCGATTGGACGGAGCGCTGCGCTGCAGGGTACCCTGAAATAATACCGTTGGTAAAACCTTACGATGTGTGGGTCGGCGGAGTTTTTAGAGGTGTTGTTTTAGGCTCGGACGGTAAACCCGTTCCCAATGCCGAAATCGAAGTTGAATATATCAATTACAATATTGATATGAAAAAAAGTAAATTTACCGGCAAAGCAAAAACCGGTAAGGCGGCGGCTACTATTTATGCGGATGCAAACGGAAACTTTTCTTTTGTTCCGACAAAAGAGGGATACTGGGGATTTGCTGCTTTAAGCGCCGGTAAAGATACGCAATTCGGAGGCAAAGAATTAGAGCAGGATGCCGTTCTGTGGATTCAAGCATCAAAGGTAAAATAACGGTTTAAAAGCGCCGCTCAAATAGAGCGGACGCTTTTAAACGCCTGAGTTTGCGTTGCAAACATCGCTTGTTGTATGCCGTTTCTCAGCTTTGTGGTGTATGAAACGGCGGAATGCAACAACTTCCAAAGTTGATACTTTGTTCAGCTGTTGCATTTTAAGGTAAGGTTTAAAAGCGCCGCTCAAATAAGGCAGACGCTTTTAAACGCCTGAGTTTGTTCCGTTTTGCATGCGATAAAAAATATTGCGCCGGTACCTGTTGCACTTTACGGATGTTGCTGCAATACGGTTTCGGCGCGGATGATAGTGTTGACATATTTTTTAAAGATGCTCAAAAGAACTTGTGTATGATAAAAAGATATGCTTAAGATACGGCTTATCTCGTTTTATCGCGGTAAAATGCGACGTGCATATTCAACGAGCGAATCGCATTTTAAAAACTTTTATAGAGGCCGGTAAACATCGTATATTGTGCCGGCTATTAAAAACTGGGAGTAAAAAATGAAAAAAAGAACTGCTGTTTTGGTTTGTTTTTTTGTGTTGGGAGCCGCTTTCTTGTTTGCGCATGCTCCGCTGTTGGATTTATTTGATAACGGCGATGGGACATTTACTTGTGTCGGCGGTTTTTCCAACGGCGCAAGCGCTGCCGGCGCCGAAATCCGGATTGAAAACCCGAAAGAAAAAGACCCCGTAAAAAAAGTCGTCTTTAAAGGAAAGCTCGATAAAAACGGAGAGCTCGTTGTACCGTATCCGAAAGATTTATCGAAATTTATTATCGTTTTTGATGCGGGATCGGGGCATATACTCAAAAAAACTTCCGATAAAATTCAAAAATAAAAGCGGATAGCTTAGTTTTCACTTGCGGTGTTTTTCATAAGTCCATATAACGACTGCCCTAATAGGACCGCCCTACGGGACTTATGAAAAACCCGTTATCGGCTTTGCTGATGCGGCATCTTCTGAAAATGCGGAACGGATAGGGAGGCTTAAGGATACCGATATGAATGACTTTAAAATTTTGGAAATTAAAGAAAATGTTTTTGAAAATAATAATCTTAGAGCCGACACATTGCGCAAAAATCTAAAAGCGCAAAAAAAGTTTCTTTTGAACTTGATGTCTTCGCCGGGTTCCGGTAAAACAACGTTACTATCGGCGACAATCGCCGCGCTGAAAAGCGAATTTAGGATAGGTGTTTTGGAAGCGGATATTGATTCCGATGTAGATGCCGAAGCGATTTCAAAAACCGGTGCGAAAGTAATTCAGCTGCATACGGGCGGAATGTGCCACTTGGATGCGTATATGACGGAGCAAGGATTTAGAGAACTTGAAACGGAAGATTTGGATATTATTTTCCTCGAAAATATCGGAAATCTTATTTGCCCTGCCGAATTCGATACGGGTGCCGCCAAGAACGTAATGATTTTGAGCGTTCCCGAAGGAGACGATAAACCGTTAAAGTATCCGCTGATGTTTCAAGTATGTGATGTCCTTTTAATTACAAAAATAGATGCGGCGGAATTTTTTACTTTTAATACGGATAATTGCGTGAAGTATGTAAAAAAATTGAATCCGAATATAAAAATTATTCCGGTTTCTGCTCTTAAAAATGAAGGAATGGAGCCGTGGCTGGAATGGCTTAAAACGGAAATTACTGCATGGAAAAAATAGCGGACTTAAAAAGTCTTTATAGGGATTTGCCGAAACCTATTCTTGGGAGCCTCTAAAACTTTGTTGGATTTGCTTTGTATCCTTATTCCTTATAGTAATAGTGTACGGGTCAACCTTGACACTGCCGCCTTTATTTTGATAACCTTGCCACGCGGAAATGCCGGTTAAAGCAAACGAAAATATTTTATCGGCGTTTTAAATGCAAGAGGTTTATAAACGGCTTATGACAAAAATGCAAACTATTCAATCAAAAGATTTCGGATATAAATTTATTGACGGCAAATATTTACCGGAAGGCAAAGACGAGTACTATTTTAGGTTTTTACAAACTGCCGACTCTTTGCACCGTTTTCGACATCTTTTTTCCGAAGAAATTGAGCGGCTTATTAAAAACGGAAATACAAGCGCAAATTGGGATGACATACTTGTCGAAGATCCGTTTAATACCGATTTAATAAAAAACAATTGTTTTGCGGGATTGGTGCGTATTTCGGCGATGGAAAACTTTTATTTAAAGTACCACGATTTTGCAGTGCCCGTCGGAATCAGCAATAGTAGAATTATTTCGTGTGATATAGGAGCAAACTGCGCAGTTCATTCCTGCTCGTATCTTTCGCACTACATAATCGGAAAGCATTGTATTCTGAATCGAATAGATGAGATGACGACAACCAATCATTCAAAATTCGGAGAGGGGCTTGTAAAAGACGGAGAAGAAGAAGCGGTACGCGTAACCATCGCTCCGATAAACGAAGCGGGCGGTCGCGAAGTTTTTCCGTTTTGTGATATGATTTCGGCGGATGCATTTTTATGGGCAGTATTTCGAGACGATACCGCCCTTATGGAAAAACTGAAAAGCATTACGCAAAATTCGAAAGATTCAAGGCGCGGTTATTACGGCATTGTCGGAGAACAGTCCGTTATCAAAAGCTGCAGGATAATAAAAGACGTCAATTTCGGCGAATGCGTTTATATAAAAGGCGCGAATAAATTAAAAAATCTCACCGTAAAATCCACTCAGGAAGAACCGAGCCAAATAGGAGAAGGGGTAGAGCTTATAAACGGAATTATCGGTTTGGGTTCCCGTGTTTTTTACGGCGCAAAAGCCGTTCGGTTTTTAATGGGAAATAATTGTGAACTTAAATACGGTGCACGGCTTATTCATTCGATACTGGGCGATAACTCCACAATTTCCTGCTGCGAGGTTTTAAATGCACTTATTTTTCCATATCACGAACAGCATCATAATAATTCGTTTTTAATTGCCGCTCTTATAAAGGGGCAGTCGAATATGGCTGCAGGCGCTACGGTCGGTTCAAATCATAATACACGCGGCAATGACGGTGAAATTATTGCAGGCAGAGGATTTTGGCCGGGTCTTTCAAGCACATTAAAACACAATTGTCGGTTTGCGTCTTTCGTCATATTGGCAAAAGGGAACTATATGTCGGAACTCAGTATTCCGTTTCCGTTCAGCTTGGTAATGGATAACACTCACGAAAATATGCTTGAGGTAATGCCGGCATATTATTGGATGTACAATATGTATGCGCTTCAGCGCAACAATAAAAAATTTGTGCACCGCGATAAGCGCAAGACAAAAACGCAGCATATCGAAACGAATTTTTTGGCGCCCGACACCGTTTCGGAATTGCTGCAAGCGCTCACTATTTTAGGCGACCGGATAGAAGCTGCGTGGTTTAACGCAAAAAATGAAAAACTGCCTGCAGCCGAAATTGTATCGAAGCATTTTGAAGAAGCAAAAACATTATTTGTTACGGGAGAAAACATCGAGCGTTCCAAACGTACGGTAAAGATACTGAAAGCGGTGGAATCGTATGAAGCATATATCCAAATGCTCACGTGGTACGGCGTTACCGTTTTAACCGACTATTTTGATAAAAACGGCACGGGGTTTACCGATTTTCAGCATGCGCAAAAGCCGTTCCGCACTGATGCGGATATCTTCTTATGGGAAAATATCGGCGGACAATTAATTCCGCAAAAACGACTGCGTCATATTACGGATAAAATTAAGACCGGAGTTTTAAAGACATGGTCCGAAATTCATTGTGAATATGATGCGGCATATGCACACTATGAAGCAGACCGTGCGGAAAATGCATATTCGGTTTTATGCAAAATACTGAATCTTCCGTCTTTAAATGCGGCGCAATGGAATTCTCTTTTAGACAATGCTTGCGGAATTTCCGATTATATTGCATATCAAACCTTTTATACAAAAAATAAAGATTATAATAATTACTTTAGAGGAATTACATATTCTTCCGAAATGGAACGGCGCGCGGTTTTAGGCGATGTCAATGAAAACCCGTTAATCCGGGAAGTGGAGACGGATAGCCGAAATTACAAATGTTTAAACGCTTTAAGGTATAACAAGGCGTTTTGAAAAACGTTAGATTTTCGAAACGTTCGGCATATTTACGGTAAAGCCGGCTTTACCGCTGCCGGTATTTTATTATAGGGCATCTTATAAGAACCTTGTTGTATTCTTTAAAGATGCCCTGTGAGCTAAATCTAAAGCAAAATATCTATACTTCCTCATTGTATAAAAAAAACAAAAGTTGTATAATGGCGTCTCGTTTGAAGGAGAAAATCAGATGAATCGAAAATTGATTTTTATTTTATGCTTGTTTGCTTTTTGTTCCGCAGGAATGCTTTTTGCTGCCGATGCCGCTATGACGGATGCGCAAGCCAGAGTAGCTTCAATTCGTTATATTGCAGCCGCCGTCGCAGTCGGTATTGCTTGCATCGCCGGCGGTATGGCAGTAGGTAAAATAGGCGCTGCAGCGATGGGCGCATTAAGCGAAAATCCCGAAGTTTCCGGTAAAGCGATTCCTTTTGTCGGCCTTGCCGAAGGTATTTGTCTTTGGGGTTTTATTGTTGCATTCTTAATCATATTTTTATAGGCAATTTGAGTGTCGTATTGCATTATAGGCGAGCGTGAATTGGTGATAGGTTTTTCTTTGGTCGGAGTGCAAGGGTTTACCGCCAATTCGCGAGAAGAAGCCTTACTTGCTTTTGATAAAATTACGGGAAGAGGAAATGCGCTGGCAGGAAATGTTCCGTCGGCAAGTGAAAAGCCAAAAATTTTAATTATATCCGAGCAAGTCGCGGAATTTTTAAGCGATGAACTGAAAGAATGGCAGCTGAAAGGCAGTTATCCTCTGGTTGTAGAAATTCCTTGTTTGCAGGGAAAAATGGAAGGTAAAAAAACACTTACGGATTCCATACGGGAAGCCGTAGGCATTCACGTGTAACGACGCTCTGTAGGAGTTACTATATGGAAGAACTTCGTTCAACTGAAATTCTCGATAAAGAAATTAAAGAAGATGCCCGCAAAAAAGCCGAACGTATCTTAAAAAATGCAGACAGTGAAGCCGCATCTATTGCAAGCGGCGTTCCTTTGCGGATTAAAACCGTAAAAAAGGAAAAAGAAATTTTTTATTCCGAACAAATAGCGGCATATAAAAATGACGCCGAAGCTGCCGTACCGCTTGAGAAACTGCGTAAAGAAATTTCGTATATCGACAGTGAAATTAAAAAAGCGCTAAGCTCATATTTTGAAAAAATCGGCAAGGATGGACGGCTTAAAATCATCCGCACTTTTTTATATGCGTTTCAACCGTTTATTCAAAATACACCCGTAAAAGTAAGATACGCAGGTTATTCAAACGATGAAATAAAAATGTTTATCGAAAAGAATTTTTCCGGTTTCCGTGTACGCGAATATAAAGCGCTTTCTTCGGCGGAATCCGAGTTGACGGGACTGAAAGACGGAATTTTTATAGAAGATTGCGATGAAACGTTTATTTGCAGAGCTTCAATTGATGAAGCCGAAAACCGTTTATTAAACGAAAAACGGGCGGAATTAAAGCACGCTTTATTCGGAGGTAACTAATGAGCGGTAAAATTACGGGGCATATCACGCGTATTTCAGGTCCTATCGTTTATGCAGACGGACTTTCGCTATGCGGCCTGTATGATGTTGTCGAGGTAGGCGAAAAAGCCGTTACCGGCGAAATTATCCGATTAAATAACGGAATAGCTACCATTCAAGTATATGAAGACAATACCGGTATGAGAATAGGAGAGGAAGTCGTTTGTCATCGGCGCCCTCTTTCCGTCCGGCTCGGTCCCGGTCTTATCGGTACCATTTATGACGGAATTCAGCGTCCGCTTAAAACGCTTTATGAAAAAACGGGCGGTTTTTTAATGCCGGGAGCCGCTACCGCTCCTATCAACGAAGAAAAAAAATGGCATTTTGTTCCTATAGAGTCTAACGGTACCGTTTTTGCAAGCGGCGCATGCATTGCACCGGGAACGGTTATCGGTACGGTACGGGAAACGGATTCGGTAGAGCATAAAATAATGATTCCGCCGTTTATACGCGGAAGAGTTTTAGAAAAATTGAAAGGAGAGGGCGATTATACGGTAAACGAACCTATCGCGCAGACGGAACTTGGCGAGCCCGTTTATCTTTCTCATTATTGGCCCGTCCGAAAACCGAGACCTTTTTCGCAAAAACTGACTGTTTCGCAACCGCTTATCACGGGGCAACGGGTTATCGACGTATTTTTCCCGCTTTCCAAAGGCGGTACGGCGGCGATACCGGGCGGTTTCGGAACGGGGAAGACGATGACACAGCATGCGGTCGCTAAGTGGTGCGATGCGGATATTATCGTTTACATCGGCTGCGGAGAACGCGGAAACGAGATGACCGACGTGCTTACGGAATTCCCGCAATTAATCGATCCCAGAACAAACCGCTCTCTTATGGAAAGAACAATTCTTATTGCCAACACTTCCAATATGCCGGTTGCGGCGCGTGAAGTTTCGCTTTATTCCGGTATCACCCTTGCCGAATATTACCGTGATATGGGAATGGATGTCGCAATTATGGCGGATTCGACCAGCAGGTGGGCGGAGGCTCTGCGCGAGCTTTCCGGAAGAATGGAAGAAATGCCTGCCGAAGAAGGTTTTCCTGCATATTTACCGACACGGCTTGCGGAATTTTATGAAAGGGCGGGACGGATTCAAACTTTAAATAAAGAATACGGTTCGGTTTCCGTAATAGGCGCGGTTTCTCCGCCCGGAGGAGATTTTTCCGAACCGGTAACACAGCATACGAAGCGCTTTATCCGTTGCTTTTGGGCATTGGATAGAGACTTGGCGAATGCGCGTCATTATCCAGCAATCGGATGGATTGAATCGTATTCCGAATATGCGGAAGAAATTAGAGCGTGGTGGGATAAACTGGACGTAAGATGGAGCGGCGTGCGAGAAGAAGCGTTAACTCTTTTAAAACATGAACAGCGGCTTGAGCAAATCGTAAGGCTGATAGGTCCGGACGCGCTGCCTGATACGGAGCGGATTGTGTTGGTTGTTGCCGAAATGATTAAAAACGGCTTTTTACAGCAAAATGCCTTTGATGAAATCGATATGTTTTCGGTTCCTGAGAAACAAATTATAATTTTAGTTACGATGATGGAATTTTACAAGCGTTCTTTGGCAGTAATTAAAAACGGCTGCCCTTTGCTAAAAATTACGGCATTATCGTGTCGCGAAGAAATAATACGTATAAAAACGACTTTTTCAAACAATGATCTGCAAGGAATTTTGTCTGTTGCGGATAGTATGAATAAGCAATTTGACGATTTGGAAAGAAACTACCGCAGCATATAAACGGGCTTACTTAAACCGACGGAGAGAATGATTTTAATTACCGGTAAGCATTTAAGCAGGATAGTCAACACAATTTAAAAAAATAAAATTCTTTATGCCGGATAGGATAAATATATTTTAATTGAAACCGTCTAAAATTATTTTAAGGCGCCGAAAGTGCATCTAACTACCGATGAGCTTTTAAAATTTTTGCAAAATTGGGCATCTGTAAAAAAAATTGTTTGTTTTTTTCGGATGTCCGTCGGGTTTTAAAAGTGCATATCCAAAAGCCGAACGGTTTTAAAAATTCCCAAGTTAATAAATCCGGTTTTTGTACCGTCTGATTGCAATTACAGCACTTCTTGTTTTTATAAAGCGGATAGAATAAAATATGAGACATGAAAAAACGACTTGAACAGCAAATGGAATTTATCTTTGAATTGGAAAAACTGAAAACGGTATACCGTCAAAACGGAATACTCGACGGTACCCGCAGAGAAAACAGTGCGGAACATTCTTGGCATATATCTGTGATGGCTCTTATATTAACCGAATATTGCGAAGAAAAAATTGAAATTGTAAAAGTTCTTAAGATGCTTTTAATTCACGACATCGTAGAAATTTATGCAGGAGACACTTTTTTATACGATGAAGAAAAGCGGAAAAAAGCGGAGAGTACGGAACGTGAAGCTGCGGAGAAAATTTTCGGCTTATTGCCGAAAAATCAAAAAGAAGACTTTATGCGGACATGGCTTGAATTTGAAGAACGTAAAACAAAAGAGGCGGAGTATGCCGCCGTACTTGATAATCTTCAGCCTCTTTTAAATCATTATTACACAAACAATCAAAATATCATCGGAAAAAATTTGAGCAAAACGCAAATTATTAAAAAGAAGGCACTTATAAAAAACTTTTCAGCCGAACTTTGGGATTTTGCGCTTACGGTAATAGACAAAAGCACTGCATTGGGGCTTTATAAAAATGAATAAAATCATAAATACATTTTTTGAATTGCGTTTTTTATTCCGTTTTCTTTGTCGGCAAGAAGAGCCGTAATGCATGGGCGCCCAAGTAAAATTTCTTGTGCCCCTAAAGATTTTGCCGCAATAAAGTCTTCCCGTTTACGTAACCCCCCGTCAACCCAAACTTCGCCTGAATACTTTGCAATTTCTTTAAGATAAAAAAAGGCAAAATCGGCGGTACAGCCCCGTTCGGTTTCAATCCGTCCGCCGTGATTTGAGATAATTGCAATTTCGGGTTTTAACTCTTTTACAAGTTCAATATCGGGAAGCGTGAAAACGCCTTTTACCGCGAACGGCAATTTTGCTTTTTTTTTAATAGCCGACAAATCTGCGGCAGTCTTTTTTTCAAGATGAACAAGATTTTTCATTGTTGCGATATTGTAAGCGTCAATGTCCACACCGATAATTTCCGCCGTATGGACGGCACGTTCAAGTCTTTCAAAAATTTTGCTCTGCGGATACGGTTTAAGAAAAACGGCAGCTTTTTTTTTTAAAAAATGTAATGCTTCAATTCCGAAAAAAAGCTTTTCATCCGGGAAGCCGTCGCCTATACTTAAAGAAATTTTTGCTGCAATTGCTCCTTTTATTAAATCGAAATAAAATTGCTTTTCGTCATAATATCCCGCATTTTCAACGGCACCGGTCATCGGTGCAAGCCTTATTCTCGGTAAATCCGTTTTTAATACGTTGTGATAATACTTTTTCCAACCGGCGCAGTTTGCAATGAAATTCGCATTTTTAAAAACACCGCCCATACCGGGTATTTCGCCGATACAGCCGTAACCGTTACAAACGGTACACAGCCTGCATTTTTTATGTTGTGTCATCCTGCTATTTCACCTTTTGCGTTAAACTTAAAAATTTATTTTTTATTAAAATATCCGCCTGAATTTTTTTTGCATTTCCCGTTTCATCTTCGGCAAAAAACCGTAGTTCGGCTCCTGTGTAAATGCTTTCCGATAAAAACGATTTTATTTTGTTGTTGTTCTTATCAAAAAATGTAAATTGAATTTTGACGGTTTCAGCTAATTCCATATTTTCTTTTTGCTCCAATGTGACATTTGCAAGAATTTTTCCATCATATACAAAATTTTGAAGTTCTGCTCGTATTTCAAAAATCATTCCCTTGTTCTTATCGGCGGTAAGAAAAGATAAACCGAAATTCAAAACGATAAAAATTATAATTATAAAAAAAACATATCGTGAACCGCGCGTTGCGGTTAAACTTTTAATTAAACCTTTTCGTTTTATAAAATCCGGATCGTGCAATTGCCGAACTTTTTTTGAAGCGTTTTTTAACCGCTCCTCTCGATTATAGCGTGTAAACGTTTCTTGAGGATTTTTTTCTCTGGTTTCAAATAAATCGTCGGACATAAATTAATTTGTAATTCCTATTATTTTATCGGCACGCCACCAAACAACCGCCGCCTTATCTTCAGAAGCAAGCAATGCGGAAATAATTCCTTTTGATGAAATGTGAAATGCATTGTACATCATTTCGGAATTTTCAACCGTTAAATTTCTTTTATATTTTTTTTGAGATTTTAAGTCGATCAATTCAAAAGCATAGCCGCTCTCTATCGGTGTACTTAAATAACACCAGCCGTTTTCAGTAACGCCTGCAAGTTCATATACTTTTTTAAACTTTTTATTTTCGCCGTTTAAAGATTCCGTCTCCTCATAAAAATCCAAATCGATTTTACGGTCATATTTTCCCGTTTTTAAATTTAAAAAATACAGACAGCTTTTATCATACATAACGCCTAAACTCGCCTGAGTCGCGGGGTCTTTTTCTTCTGCGTAATAATCTATTTTTACGTATAATCCGGGTTCGTTAAAATCGGGAATTATTTTGTCTACCGAAGAAAAAAACGTTTCCGTTTCCGCATACACCGGTGCAGGCAGTGCATTTAAAAATACGGGAATTTTATATAATAAAAATCCCGAGTTGTCATACCAATACACTTTTAAACTTGTTTGTGTTCTGCAAATAACAATCAGTTCATTTTTTGCATTTGTATAGATGCCGTCAATAGCAGGGAAAGGGATACCGCCCGCACCGTCTTGTCCGATGGAATCCAAAAAATTTCCTTCTTCGTCAAAATGAAGAATAATTTCACGTAAAGCTAAATTTTCTTCATAATCGTATTCGGTTTTTTCGTCAGGAATGGAATCGACGGCGAATATGTGCTTTGTATTTGTTACCGTAAGAAGGCATGGATGATTAAAAGGATACGCTGTAGCGTTACGGGTTGCAGCCGCAGTTTCTTTTCGTTCTTCACCGGAATTTTCCGTTCCGTTTTTTTTGTCGGTCTCTTCCGTTTCGGTTTCCAAAAAAAACGGTTTTAGATTCGTTTCGGGGTTATAAAAAAAAGTTAATAAATCTCCGAACGATGAAAGTTTTAAAATTTTTTGTCCGCCCGAATTGGCAATATAAAATAGTCCGTCTTTCATAAAAATTTGAGTGTCGGGACGCGGATAAGAAGTGTTTAAATTAAATAAATTCAATTCGTTTTCAAATGAGCCGTAATTGAGCGTAAATTTTTCCTCGCGTATCAGTTCTTCGAAGCTTCCGTTTTTACATCCGTAAAAAAACAAAACCGCTACAGCAAATATCGCTATTTTTTTTACATTGAAATATCTCATCGTTTAATGTACTCCTCTTTTGGAATAACCGTTTATGTATTCGATTCGCATTCTTTTTGCACTTTCGGTTTTAAGCGGTAAATAATTTTTAAATTTTTTTGAAAGAAGGAATGCCAGAAAATTTTTTTCACATATTTCTTTTAAAGCGTACATATCGCCGTAATCGGAAACGCAGCACAGAACTCCGAAATTTTTAATTAATACCGCATTTCTTCCTTTTAAAAAATCGGCGGTAATTTTTTCACCGCTTTTTACTGATTTGCAAAAAATATTTTCACCTGCAATTTGGGCAAAGTCTTCCAAAAATGCAGGAATACTATTTTCTTCAGCGTTTATTTTTTTTGAAAGATAAGCGGAGACTGGCATAATCGACAATTCTATACAGTTTATTTCAGGATAGGTTTCGTAGATTGTATGATATGCCGAGTTTTCTGCAGCGCCGTTATCCGCGCGCATGCTTGTCGGGAAAATCTGTGTCGTATTTTCTTCGGTATAAGAATTGAAAAAATCGGCAAAGTCGGGCAATACCGAAAATATAAAAGTGCGGCACGCGGTTTCCATTGCTTGTGCGCGCAAAAAAACTTCTTTCGGATTTTTACCGAAACATACTGCGCCGTGATACGGTATAAGGACAGCTCCGGTCTTTTCGTTTTTTAAACTTTCCGCAATATTATGCGCAAGTTCTTTTGATCCGGCAGGTGCATATTTTGTGCACGGTATGGCATCTCCTAAAACTGTTTTTTCTTTTTTATCGGTTATCGGAACGGAATGAACGCAGCCCGCGCAAGCGGACGCGAATTTCTGATGGGTGTGGATTATACATTTGGCTTGAGAATTTGTTTTGTAAATTTCCGCGTGTAAAAGCCGCTCGGAAGAAGGCGTTATCGCGCCGAACGTATCGGGTGCATTTATGTTAAGAACAACAATATCTTCACGTTTTAAGTTTTCATATCCGCGACCCGAAGGTGTAATTGCATAGTTTTCCGAATCAATGCGGACGCTTACGTTACCCCATGTGCGAACCGTAAGCTTCGTATGGAGAAGTTTTTTCCCCATTTGAATAACGGTACGCTTTGCATCATCGGCTGTCATCCGCTTCAGCTCATAATATCGTTAATTTCGCCCATAATGTCATAAAGGTTAAGAGGCTTTCTAAAAAAAGAATCCGCACCCAGTGCAAGCATTTGTTCGCACAAAGAATCGTCTTCAAGCCCCGTAACTGCAATTATATACGGCTCCCCCAAAGAGTCGTCGGCTTTTATTTTTTTGCAAATTTCTTTTCCGTCTATGCCGGGTAAATCGATATCCAAAATAATAAAGCCCGGCTTGTATTTCGTAATTTGCGTGCCGGCATCAAAACCGTCAAAAGACTGATAAATACTGAGACCAGGAATATTTTTCGTTAAAAACGAAGCAATTGCGCCGTTTAAAATTTTATCATCGTCTATGATAATAACCGAATTCCAATGCGCTTGATTGGAAGAATCTTCCAGTTCTTCGGGAATTTTCATGCCGCGTTCTTTGATAAAAGAAAGTAAATCTTCATGATATACGCGATACTGACCGCCCGGTGTGTTAAAGGCTTTCAGATAGCCGTTTCGAATCCAGTTAATTGCCGTTTGATTTACGACGCCGCACATATTGGCTACTTCCAGTGCCGAATACAATTTTACACGCCGTCTGCTTTCATTCTTGCTCATAATCTTAAAAACGATGTCGTATCGTCTTTTATTTCCTCCAAACATAAATTTATAAGATATATCGAAAACCCAAGCCGCCGCATTGACCGCAGCAGTT
>CAUUAT010000054.1:0-14114 GCA_963543195.1 uncultured Treponema sp. | reverse complement strand
TTTAAGGAGATTCAAATGGCTAAACAATTATTGTTTAATGAAGAAGCCCGAAAAAGCTTATTAGCCGGCGTAGAACAAATTTCAAACGCAGTAAAGGTTACGCTCGGCCCTAAGGGACGAAACGTCCTTATCGACAAGAGCTTTGGAGCCCCCACCGTTACCAAGGACGGCGTTTCCGTAGCTAAGGAAGTCGAACTTGAAAACAAATTCGAAAATATGGGCGCCCAGTTATTAAAAGAAGTGGCAACAAAAACAAATGACATTGCAGGCGACGGAACGACGACGGCTACCGTTCTTGCATATTCGATGGTAAAAGAAGGCTTAAAGGCCGTTGCCGCAGGAATGACCCCGCTTGAGTTAAAGCGCGGTATGGATAAGGCTGTTGCCATTGCAGTAGAAGACATTCAGAAAAATGCAAAAGAAATAAAGGGTTCCGAAGAAGTTGCCCACGTTGCAAGCGTTTCGGCAAATAACGATGCGGAAATCGGAAAAATCATTGCCGACGCCATTGCAAAGGTCGGAAAAGACGGCGTTATCGATGTCGGTGAAGCCCAGACGATGGAAACGACAACCGATTATGTAGAGGGTATGCAGTTTGACCGCGGCTATATCTCATCCTATTTTGTAACCGACCGCGACAGAATGGAAACCGCATTCGAAAATCCTTATATTTTAATCTACGATAAATCCATCTCGACGATGAAAGACCTGTTGCCCCTTTTGGAACAGGTAGCCCAGTCGGGCCGCCCGCTTTTGATTATTGCAGAAGATGTTGAAGGCGAAGCCCTTGCCACCTTGGTTGTAAACAGCCTGCGCGGTGCATTAAAAACCTGTGCGGTTAAGGCGCCCGGTTTCGGCGACCGCCGAAAGGAAATGCTTGAAGACATTGCCGTATTAACCGGCGGACAGGTTATTTCCGAAGAGCTCGGTTTAAAACTGGAAGCGGCTCAGGTTTCGATGCTCGGACAGGCAAAGAGCGTTAAAATCGATAAAGACAACACAATGATTATCGACGGAGCCGGCAAGGCGAAGGATATAAAAGACCGCGTAGCTCAAATTAAAGCCCAGCTTGACGCAACCGATTCCGAATACGACAGCGAAAAACTGCGCGAGCGGCTTGCAAAACTTTCAGGCGGCGTTGCCGTTATCAAAATCGGGGCGGTAACCGAAGTCGAGATGAAAGAGAAAAAGCACCGGGTTGAAGACGCTCTTTCGGCTACCCGAGCCGCTATCGAAGAAGGTATTGTCGCAGGCGGCGGTTTGGCGCTTATTCAGGCCATTGCAGCCCTCGATAAGGCGGATACGGCCGCTTTAACCGAAGACGAAAAAGTCGGCTTTAAAATCGTAAAGCGCGCTTTGGAAGAGCCGATTAGGCAAATTGCGGTAAACGCAGGTTTGGACGGAGCCGTTATTGCGGAAAAAGCAAAGGCGGAGAAAAAAGGTTTCGGCTTTGATGCGGCCAAAATGGAATGGACCGATATGGTAAAAGCCGGTATTATCGACCCTGCCAAGGTTACCCGCTCGGCTCTGCAAAATGCGGCTTCGATTGCAAGCCTCTTATTGACGACCGAATGCGCAATTACCGATATCCCTGAAAAGCAGGCCGGCCCTGCAATGCCTTCTCCCGATATGGGCGGCATGGGAATGTATTAATTTTTCTCCTTAAACAAATACAGAATAAATACAAAAAAAGGCGGCGGCTCTTTGCGGAGCACACCGCCTTTTTTTATGCCGCCTTGAAGAAAAACGCGCACACTTACAAAACAATACAAAAAAGATATAATAGCCGCATCTGCAATAAAAAACATTATCAGCGCAGTACGGCCGTTCGGCAGAAAATATTGAACAGTGTGCCCCGATGCTTTGCGCCGTCACAAAGGGTATTACACTCTGCATCGGGGATATTAATTGGGAGCTCTTCGGGTAACCGTGATAAACGGATTAGTTGGGGCGCTTTTACCGCAGCAGATAAAGCGCATTGCAGAAAACCGCAGCGGCCTGCGCCACATTAAGGCTTTCGATATTTCCGCTTCCTGTAATTTTTATTAAATGAGTGCAAAGAATATTCCGTCGACACAATTGCAAACCATCGGTTTCCATTACCGCTTAAAATACTTTCTTTCAAAATTCACAGACGGTTTTTACAGCTTCTCCTGCAATTAAAAGACCTGCAACGGATGGAACCCACGCAGCCGAAGCGGGCGGTGTTTGTTTTATACTGCACGGGCTTTTCGAATAAAGGACTTTTAAATTTTTTACGTTCAGTTTTTTTAATTTTGAGCGCATTACTTTACACAAAGGACAGCTCACCGTTTCATAAATATCCGCAAATTCAAAATCCGCCGTAAGCCTATTACCGCAGCCCATTGCCGAAATAATCGGAATGTTTTTTTCTTCACATATTTTTGCAAGAAAAATTTTTAATGCGACGGTATCCGCGGCATCAATGATAAAATTTAAACCGGTAAAAAAGTCTTTCGGCAGCGTCTTTTCAAAAGTATCGGGTAAAATAAAGCCGGTGCACGGCTGGACGATGCAAGACGGGTTTATATCTGCAATGCGCATTTTTGCAATTTCGGTTTTCGGTTTTCCGATTGCGGAATGCAGTGCATACAGCTGGCGGTTAATATTGCTCTCTTCTATTACGTCGCCGTCTATTAAAACCAAATGTCCGATGCCGCTTCTTGCAAGAGCTTCTACGGCATAGCTTCCGACGCCGCCGAGTCCGAAAACCGCTATTTTTGCATTTTGCAGTTTTTTTAAATTTTCAATTCCGACAAGCGGTTCAAACCGTTGTAAAAAATTCATCGGTTTTACAATGCCGTTATCGGACTTTAAATAATATTCCCAAAAATACAATCGTGATTAAAATTTGCAAAATCATAAACCGTATTAAAATTTGTGCAGGTGACCATTGTAAATTTTTTTTCATATGGTCATGAAGCGGAAACCGGATATTCTTAAAAATCCGTATTTTAAAAAAGCGTAAAAGAACGATTTTTAATATTCCCGTACCGCCGTTTATTAAAATCATTCCGCTCGTCATCAAAAGAATAAACGGATTTCCCGAAATTATAACCAAGACGCCGATAAAAAAACCTAACGCTCTGGAACCGGCATCTCCCATCAATACGCTGCTCGGATGCGCATTATGCCAAAGGTAGCCGATAAGTACGCCGCATAGTGTAAAAATCATAACCGCCCATTTCGCACCGGTCGCAATATTGGGAACAAGCAGATATGCCGCAACTTTTACGTGCCCCAATACAAAATAAAAAATTATACCGAAAGAAATAAGCGCCATCAAAATGAGCGCTCCCGAAAGCCCGTCAACGCCGTCGGTACAATTGGTGATATTAATCGAAACCCATAAAACCAGCGTCGAAACGATAAAAAACACCGGCGGAGATACAACGACAAAATCTGAAGTAAACGGAAGCCAGAAAATAACGGAACCTTTAAAATAAACATAAAAAATGATAACGCTCATTATTAGGGAAAGGATTAAATCAAGACTTCCTTTTAAATATTCTCCCCACGGTTTTACGGAACGATCATCCAAAAAACCGGTCATCATAACGGCAAATGTTAAAAGCAGCATTAAACTTTGCGTTAAACTCGGCTTTATTAAAATAAAAACGCAGACGATAAAAACGGTAATGAAAACGACGCCGGCACCGGTAGGCTTTCCGGCTGAGGCTTCGGGGTTTATAGTAAATTCTCTGCCTCTGTCTTTGGGCAGTTTTGAATAAAAGTGAGGCAATAAAAATACGGTTATTAAAAAACCTAAAAATACGCCGAGCGAAATTAAAACGATGTAAGACTGTAAAAGACGCATCGGACCGAAATACTCGGCTAATAATTCCGAAATTTGATATAACATGGGCGGGATTATACCGTATTTTTGCCTATTGTGTCTATTGCGGAATTTATATATAATCGACGTATGATACATTGCGTAAAAAAAGTACTGACGGGCATCGCCGTCGGCATTGCCAACATAATACCGGGCGTTTCAGGCGGAACTATTGCCGTCGTATTCGGCGTTTATCCCGATTTAATACACCTTGCCGCCTTTGATATACAAAAAATTAAAGCCGACCGAAAAAATTATATATGCCTGCTTTGCGGTATTGCTTTCGGAATTCTGTTATTTGCAAAATTATTCAAGTTTTTATACGAACAATTTCCCATACAAACAAACTTCTTTTTTGTCGGCTTGATAATAGGCAGCGTTTTTTTAATTTTTGAAATGCTGCGTGATAAACCGCCGGTAAAAAAATCGGCGGCAGCCGTAAAACTTTTTTGGTTTTTAGCCGGGCTCGGTATAATGATTTTAGTATATTTTTTTAAAGAAAGAGCCGCAGGAGCAGGAACGGCAATCGAGACCGTTACCGTCAAAAATTTTTTCATTCTTTTTTTTGCCGGGGTTGCAGGCGCTGTCGCGATGGTTATACCCGGCATTTCAGGCTCCTTTATTCTTTTGATACTGGGTGTGTATTATCCCGTTATCAAAGCCGTTACCGAATTTAATATGCCCGTTTTATGTACGGTAGGTTTAGGCATAATTGCAGGCACTTTCCTTTCGGCGCGGCTTATACAATTTTTATTGAATAGATATCCGAAGACAACGTATGCGTTTATTCTCGGTCTCGTTGCCGGTTCGATTTTGCATATTTTCCCGCATATATGTCAACCGTTTAAAATGCGTTTAATTTCCGCATTATGCCTGCTTGCAGGCTATGTTCTTATTACCGCATTTGAAAGAACAAAGTCCCCAAAAAAATTATAGGAGAATTGTTAATGCTCACAAAAAAAATATATCAAGTAAACGAAAAAGTGCCGCTGGGTCTTTTTTTGCCGTTAAGTATCCAGCACACGTTTGCAATGTTCGGCGCTTCCGTTTTAGTTCCGATTATTTTCGGGATTGATGCCGGAATTGTTTTATTTATGAACGGTATCGGAACATTGCTGTTTATTTTTATAACGAAAGGGAAATCTCCCGCATATCTTGGGTCGAGCTTTGCATTTTTAGGTCCTACCGCCTTAATTATTTCATCACTCGGCTTTCGGTATGCACAAGGGGCGTTTGTCATAACCGGACTTTTAGGCTGCGCACTCGCATTCGTGATTTACAAGTTCGGCACTTCGTGGATTGATATCATTTTACCGCCCGCCGCAATGGGAGCGGTTGTTGCGCTTATCGGCTTTGAACTTGTCGGCTTAACAATACGCGGTGGCAGCATCGGTGCAAACATTATGACCGAAACGGGCTCATCCGCCGATATACTTGTTTTTTTAATTACGCTCGGAACTGCTGCGCTTGGTTCCGTTTTGTTTAAAGGTTTTTTTTCTACGGTTCCCATTTTAATTGCAATTATTGCAGGATATATTTCCGCCGTTTGTTTCGGTATGGTCGATTTTTCGCCGGTTATAAATACACATTTTTTTACATTCCCGAAATTTCAGCTTCCCCAATTCGATTTTCGCGCCGCACTTGCAATGCTGCCGGTGTTGCTCGTCATTACAAGCGAACATATCAGTCATCAAGTTGTAACGTCAAACATTATAAGAAAAGATTTGTTAAAAAACCCCGGATTACATCGAAGTATTTTTGCCGATAATTTTTCGACGGCACTTTCCGGCTTGGTAGGAGGCGTACCGACAACGACGTACGGAGAAAACATCGGCGTTATGGCGGTTACGGGAATATACAGCGTATACGTCATAGGCGGTGCGGCGGTTATTTCGATTTGTATGGCGTTCATACAGCCGCTCGCGGCGTTAATAAAAACGATACCCGGCGATGTTATCGGCGGCGTTACTTTTCTTCTTTACGGAATGATAGGCGCATCGGGGATACGGTTATTAGTCGATTCCAAAATAGATTATTCAAAACCGAGAAATTTAATTTTAACGTCCATCGTTTTTACTGCAGGGCTAAGCGGCATCGCAATTAAATTAGGACAAATAGAATTTAAAGGAATGGTACTGGCGTCGCTCGTCGCCGTAGCATTAAGTTTTATATTTTTTATATTTGAAAAATTAGGCGTAATCGAAAAATAATAAAATGAAAAATTATACTATACATAAAGCTGCATTTTTCTTTTTTTTACTATATGCGGCCGTGTTTTCTTTATTTGCCGAAGACGCATTTTTAACGGGCGGAAAAGACGGATTATACGAAATACATAATTTTCATGAAAAACACATTTGGAACGGTGCTTCCGTTTTTAAAATATGCAAAGCCGGAAATCAATGGCTTTTTTTAACGGATGCCGGAATTGCCGCAAGCAAAGATTTAAAAAACTTTTATTATATAAACAATACGCTCCCGAAAAAAATTATTAAAACAATCGATGAAAACGGAGATAAACAATTTACGGAAAAAGTTCAGCAACTAAAAGATTTGGAAGTGCATCCCGAAAATCCGAATATTTTTGTTACCGCAACTTCAGACAGTGTTTTTTTAACAACCGATTCCGGAAAAACATGGCAGAATTTGGGCTGCAATGGAAAAGTGAATGGGATAAAAGCCGTAAGCGTTGCGGATATGCTTAACGGAAAAAACGAAACGGTCCTTACCGTTTTCGTTTCGCACGCTTTGTACGGCATTTCTTATAAACAGCCGCTTATCAATTCAAAAGCATGGATTGAATTAAACGAAGGGCTCGGTAAAGGTCCTGAAGGAATTGAAGAAGTCTCTGACATATGCTTTGAACAAAATACGGCATTTTCTTCAATTTACTGCTGTCAAACTTTTTCCGGCAGAATTTATAAATTGGATTGGGCTAAAAAAATATTTTATCCTATTTTAAATTATAGTACGGACAATTCCAAAATTATATGCATGGACAGCTTAACCGTTACGGAAAACACGATTATCGGTGTTCAACCGAATAAAATATTTGAATCAAATGTACTGCTTCCGAAAACTCAGCCGTATGCGCATAATTCATTATTCAAAAAATTTAAGAGAACAAAAGACTTTCTTACCGCATCCGATTATCTGTGTGCATTTATTCCAAAAGATATCACACCGTTTACAACCGCCGTTCAATTGTCCGAACTATGGCTTTTACATAACGAAAAAAAACAAAAGACCGGTTATGTAAATACTGCGGACGGTAAACGCGGCATATATATTCCAGCGCATCAAGTCAATAACGAAAAAAAATTTCAGGAGCATTTACAAACAATAAAAAATAATAAACTGAATGCAATCGTAATCGATATGAAAGATGAATCGGGCTTTGTGCGCTATAATACGGAAAATAAAGAAATCGAAAAAATAGGCGGCGTACAGTATTCCGTTGATTTGGAAAAATTTATTGCAAAAACAAAAGCTGAAAATATTTATTTGATTGCGCGGATTGTTCTCTTTAAAGATAAGAATTTATATCGCTATGAAAACGGAAAATATGCGGTAAAGGATAAAACGACAAACAAGCCGTGGCAAGGGTATACTTCTTACGGCAACGGAAAAGAAATGATAGAAGAATATTGGGTTGACCCGTATAATGAAGCGGTGTGGAAATATAATATTGATATTGCCGAAGAGCTTTGCAAAAAAGGTTTTGACGAAATTCAATTTGATTATATCAGATTCCCGACCGACGGAGATAACTTAAGCGACGCATCTTATCCTGCGCATGAGAGCGGAATGGATAAAACCGGTGCTCTTATGTCGTTCCTTTTGTATGCGCGCAAACGGATTCAAGTTCCCATTTCCATTGATATTTACGGGTCGAACGGCTGGTACCGAACCGGTGCACGCACCGGACAGGAAGTGGAATTGATTTCAGAATATGTAGATGTTATTTGTCCTATGTTTTATCCGAGCCATTTTTCACAAAACTTTTTAGCATATAAACCTGCGGAAGAACGTCCTTATAGAATTTATTATCACGGATCATTCCGGAACAAGTGTATCGCAAGGAATAAACTCATCGTACGGCCTTGGGTACAGGCGTTTTACATTCCCGTTTCGTACGACAAAAAATATTATGATGAAAATTATGTTAAACGTCAAATATTAGGGATACGCGATTCAATAAACGAAGGGTATATCTATTGGAATAATTCGGGGCGTTATGCCGACATACGACCCGACGGGGAGAAGCTGTAATGTATTTTACAAACACTGCACTGCAAACAATTCCTGCACTATATCAATGGGGAATTGACGTAATAAAAGCCGTACAAACAATTTCAAATCCCGTGCTAACGGAAATTATAAAATTTTTTACCGATGCATCTACATACGGTTTTGTCGTATTCGTTTTTCTCATTTATATTTGGTGCATCGATTATAAAAAAGGCTTGCATCTCGGGTATGTGCTTACATTCGGTGCAGGAATAAGCGACGGAATAAAATTGATGCTTCGCGTTCCGCGCCCGTATACATATGCCCCCGAAATTAAACTTGCATCGGAAAAAGATTTTTCCACTCCGTCGGGGCATTCGTTTATAAGCGCGCTGATGTATCCAAGCGTCTTATTTTATGAAAAAAAAACAAGGCTGAAAAATGGCATAAGAATTTTTTTAGCGGTTTTCTTTCCTTTTGCAATCGGCTTTTCACGGATTTATTTAGGCGTGCATTATCCTACGGATGTTTTAGCGGGATGGGCGATAGGCGGACTTATCTCTTTTTGTTTTATCGCTTTTACCGGAAAGATTATCGGAAAAATCGAAACCTTTGCGGAATCGCTTTTGCAGGGCTCCGTTAAAAATACAAAAACAATTAAATTCGCTGCTGCGGCTTTTTTTTCGTTTTTTCTTATCGTTATTTGTAAAGACAAAGTATATTCGGCCGGTGCTTTATTCGGTTTGGCTTTCGGAAACATTTATATTTTAGAACCGCTAAAAGCGGATTTTAGTGCATCAAACGGAACCGTAGTGCAAAAAATTATCAGGTTTGTTTTAGGCGTTTTAATATCCGCTCTTCCCGTCGCCGTTATTTATTTTATGAAAATAAATTCTCTGCATCCGCAATTTAAGCTCTATAATTTTTCGGCATTTTTTGCATCGGGTGCAATAATCTCAGGCGTAATGCCGCTCATTTTCGTAAAACTCAAATTAGACGGAGAAAAAAATGCAAACCGGTAAATACGGACTTGACGATGCAATTGCAGCGATCGCAACCGCATTAACTCCTGCAGCTTTGGGAATTGTCCGTACTTCAGGTATGCGCGCCGTAGAACTTGCTGCACGCATATTTTCAAAACCAGATGCGCTTGTAAATGCTGCGGGAAATTCGATTGTGCACGGCTGGGTTATCAGTCCCGAAACAAGAATGAAAGTCGATGAGGTAACCGTTTGCATTTACCGTGCGCCGAAAAGTTTTACCGGTGAAGATGCTGTGGAATTTATATGTCACGGAGGAATTGCCGTCGTATTGCGCATTTATCGACTTTTGCTGCAAAACGGATTCCGGGCGGCGGAAGGCGGTGAGTTTACGTTCCGCGCATTCGCAAACGGCAAAACGGATTTAACGCGTGCCGAAGCCGTCAATGAAATTATAAATTCCAAAACGGACACGGCAGCAGAGCTTGCTGCAGGAAGGTTATCCGGTTCAGTCTTTTCGGAAATAGAAAAAATAAAAGAAAAAATACTGCGCGTTATTGCCGCAACTACCGTTGAAATAGAATATCCGGAAGATGAACAAGCTGTCCCAGCCGTATTTTCCCCCGAACTGATTTTGCATGTTTTACAGCCGCTTCAAATACTGTATGATTCGTGGGCCTCACAAAAAATTTTTATCGGTGGTGCGAAGGTCGTCCTTGCAGGAAAAACAAATGCCGGCAAATCGTCACTGTTTAATGCACTTTTAAAAGAAGACCGTGCCATCGTTTCGGACGTTCACGGTACAACCCGCGATTGGCTTGAGGCCGGTTTGAACTTTAACGGGATTCCCGTAAGTCTTTACGATACGGCAGGGTTACGTTACACACAAGATGCGGTAGAAGCCGACGGGGTGAAGCGCAGCGTGCAAATAAGTCGTACCGCAGATTTGATTTTGTATTTACTTGATTCGGGTGAGATACTAAAATCCGCGAGCCTTTATAGTGAAGACATTCGTTTTATAAAAGAAGCGGATGCACCGCTCATTCCCGTAATTACAAAAACCGATGTGCTTACCGATGAAAGTAAAAAAAAGATTATTCAAATTTTGCAAACCGAGCATATTTCCGGCTATGCTTTAATTTCCTCAAAAACCTGCGCGGGAATTAAAGAACTTTCCGATGAGGCGTATCGACGTCTTGCCGCTCCGTCCGAACACCGCAGCAACGGAACATCGCTCGGAAGCGAACGGCAAAAAGAAGCGGCGGGCAATGCGCTTACGTGCTTATTGTCAGCACATAAAAATGCAATAGCGGGATTTCCGCTTGACGCCGTTACCGAAGACTTGGAAGAAGCCGTACGGTTTTTAGGTGAAATCACGGGTGAAGTAAGGTCGGACGATATTTTGGATACGGTTTTTTCAAACTTTTGTGTCGGAAAATAAAAACGACATCTTCCCCGTTGTTTTTTTCCTTTTTTTTTGTTATCATCGGCACTTCTGGAGAGATCAATATGCTTAACAAGATGCGGAACATAGGAATAATGGCGCATATCGATGCCGGTAAAACTACTACGACCGAGCGAATTTTATTTTATACCGGTAAAATTCATAAAATAGGTGAAATAGACGACGGGCAAGCAACTATGGACTGGATGGCGCAGGAGCAAGACCGCGGTATTACAATTCAGAGTGCCGCGACAACTGCGTACTGGAAAAACTTTCAGATAAATATAATAGACACGCCCGGTCATGTCGATTTTACCGCCGAAGTAGAGCGTTCCCTACGAGTGTTGGATGGGGCAGTTACCGTACTATGCGCCGTCGGCGGGGTTCAGCCGCAAACCGAAACGGTGTGGCACCAAGCCGACCGCTACAAGGTTCCGCGCATTTGCTTTGTAAACAAAATGGACAGACTCGGAGCGGATTTTTTTTCCGTTATGGGAGATGTCGCCGAAAAGTTTCAAACAAAAACCGTACCGGTGCAAATACCGCTCGGCGCCGGAGACACATTTGAAGGCATTATCGATCTTATTGCAATGGAAGAAATCAGATGGGATGCTGCAACCGACGGTGAACGCTTTACGTGTTCCCCTATTGCTCCCGATCGCACGGAATACGCGGCTTTATGGCGCGAGAAAATGCTTGATACGGTTTCCGCAAGTTCGGATGAAATTACCGAGCTTATTTTAGACGGTAAAAATGTTTCCGCCGAACTTATAAAAAAAGAAATCAGAAAAGCGGTTCTCGCCGGAATTTATGTTCCCTTTTTGTGCGGTTCGGCACGACGGAATATCGGTGTGCAACCGCTCATAGATGCGGTTGTCGATTTTCTCCCTGCGCCCGACGAGGTTTTACCCGCCGAAGCATTCAACTTAAAAAAAGAAGAAAAAGTTCCGGTGCCCTGTAAACCTGAAGGTAGTCCGCTGGGGCTTGTTTTTAAAATCCAATATGATAAAGATGCCGGAGCTCTGTATTACATACGGATGTATTCCGGGAAAATTCGGACGGGCGATCAAGTGTTTAATACGGGAAAAAAGAAACGGGAGCGCGTAAACCGTATTTTACGAATGCACTCAAATAAGTCGGAACAAATGGACTGCGTGCAGGCGGGCGACATTGCGGTTTTTATCGGCTTAAAGTTTGCACAAACGGGAGACACGCTCGGCTCCGAGGGATTGCCGCTTTTACTTGAAACGATGCACTTCCCCGAGCCGGTTATTTCGGTTTCACTTGAGCCGAAAAGCCTTTCGGAACGGGACCGTTTAAAAGAAGTTCTTGAAATTCTTTCCAAAGAGGACCCCACTTTTACAAGTAGAGAAGATCCCGAAACAGGGCAGCTTATTATTTCGGGGATGGGAGAACTTCATATAGATATTTTAACGGCACGGATGCTCAGCGATTTTAAAATTGAAGCGCGCGTAGGAAATCCGCAGGTTACATACCGAGAATCGATCGGTACTGAAAAAACACATACCGAAAAATACAGTAAACAGCTTGCAGGCAAAGAAAATGAAGCCGAGCTTACGCTGACGGTACGCCCGCTTCCGCGCGGATCGGGGAATAAATTTGTCTCTCGGGTAAAATCATTTTCTTCAAAATCGGGCGGCAGCGCTCAAGATTTGCCGGAAGAGCTTTTGCAGGCGATTAAGCGTTCAGTCATTGCCTGTTTTTCTTCGGGAATAAAATTCGGCTATCCATGTACGGATATCGAAGTTGAATTGACGTCGGCAAAATATAATGAGCTTACTTCAACGCCTTTTGCTTTTGAAGCATGCGCTGCAAAGTGCTTTGACGAAGTGTGCGGCGCTGCAGAGCCCGCTTTGCTTGAACCGGTAATGACGGTGGATATTACAAGCCCCAAAGAATTTGTCGGAGATGCTATGAGCATAATGACCCAACGCGGCGGTTTAATTTTAAGTATGGAATCCAAGCCCGCCGCCGAAATAGTGCACGCCCAAGCGCCGATGGCAAAAATGTTCGGTTTTACAACGGATTTACGGTCGGCGACGCAAGGTCGAGCGGCATTCACAATGCGGTTCAGCCATTTTGAAGTAAAAAAACAATAGACGGCACCTCTAAAAAACTTCATTCAGGACAGCGATAATTCGGATGTTTTATTTTTACTTTAAGTTCGTCGATTGCGGCATAGGTTTGCTTCATTACGAAAACGGGATTCCTTCCGCTATACGCTTTTTTATCGTTCTTTAAAATGCACATCCTCCACCGGATTAAGGAAAACAAGCGAGACCCGCTCACTTTGAAAAACTGAAGTTTTTTACACTTTTAATTAAATAAAATTCAAGAAAAGAATGAAAATGCCGTTATTATAGTGTACGATTATGAAAATATATTTTAGGGTTATTGTCCCTGTTTTTATTATGGTTTTTACATACAGTTTTTTAACTGTGTTTTTCGGTGCAAAAGGAATTTATTCCAAACGGTTTATAGAAAAACAGCGGGACGCGCTTATAGAACATGTCGATTCTTTAAATAAAATAAGCGCTGAGCTTGACGGATATATACGCAATTTAACGTATAATCCCGAAACGATTGCAGTGTACGCCCACGAATTAGGGTATATTTATGAAGATGAAGGAATTATAAAACTTGCCAATTTCAGTTCGAATTTCGGAAAAACGTTTAATCCCGGAGCTATTCTTAAAACTTCGGAACCGCATTTTCTTTCGGACTATGTGTGTAAAACGATAGCCGTTTCAATGGGGATTATCGGTGTTCTATTCGAAATGTTTGCTGCAAAGAAAAATGGTTATACAAAAAAACGCGTTTAATTCCGCTCGTATTGCCGCCTCTTTTTTAAAACAAGGCGAAGTTGTAATTCTCCCGACCGATACCGTATACGGTTTTTCAGGGATTATTCCATTTACAAAAGAAAAGATATGTAAGATTAAAAGACGCGATGTTTCAAAAGAACTTATCGCATTGATTGCGGAGCCGTCCGATATTTTTAACTACACCGAAACCGTTATTCCCCGCACCTTATTTGATTTATGGCCTGCACCGCTTACGCTGATTGTACACGATAAAGCGGGGGAGGGGACTTTAGCGTTTCGATGCCCGAAAGACGAATGGCTCCGTTCGGTAATAAAAAAAACGGGAAAACCTATTTATTCTACAAGCGTAAACTATTCGGGGCAGTCTGTTTTGACGGACATCGGTGATATAAAAAAGACATTTAAAGAGCAAACAGCTTTAATTGTTGACGGCGGTAACGGCGGTGTCGGCATATCTTCTACCATCGTCAGTTTAACCGGCAATGCGCCCGCCGTTATCCGCGAAGGAGCGCTTCCGGTGAGCGGTATTCCGTGCTTGTTCGGTAGCGGTGCGGAAAATACAACCCTTAATTAAAGCCGATACCGGTTTATCCGTGTATTGCAGCAACCGGTATCGGCTTTGTTTATTTCGCTTAAAGGAAACTTCGAAGAACTCCATATCAGCTTTTCGTTTTTTTTAATTAAAAGAGCGGACAGTCCGTTATGGGAACCTCTAAAAACTTCAGTTTTTAGAGGTTTACCTTAGATTTAACTTGCGA
>CAUUAT010000053.1:0-14138 GCA_963543195.1 uncultured Treponema sp. | reverse complement strand
TTTTTTGTTCTTTGCTTCTGCTGCAGGCAGTAAAACAGTATCTTTTATTTTTCTCATAATTGCATGCAGTTTCTTTCTTCTTTCATTTATTACTTTTTTATTTAGAAATACCGATTATTTTAAAATAAAATACATTGAAAAATAAATTTTACAAAACAGTACGCTTTTAAAATATCATATTTTAAATTCGCAAGATATGCCCTATGTAAAAACGTTTCTTATTGAAAAGCAAAATGGGAACTTCTAAAAACCTGAAGTTTTTTAGAGGTTCCCATTAGATTTAATTTGTGATATTCCGAAGGATGTAGTAAAGCCGACAAGGCTTTTTGCAAATGCCTTATCGTTATTTCAAATCAATTAGTTAATACTCTCCCGGTTCGAAACGCATCGTAAAAAGGTCTTTGTCGTCGTTTCCTTTATAGTCGATGACAAGTGTAATATTACCTGCCCTGTACAAACTCATTTCTTCGACCGTTTGAAATTCTTTCATTATTACCGTACGCATCAAATTTTTATGAAATTCCAATTCGGTTTCGCTGTAAGCCGATTTTTTCATATGCTCAAGACGAAACAAAAAATGAAACTCGTTCTTTTTTTTGTAAAACGAAGCGCCCAACAGGATAACGTTTTTTTGGACGGTAACGGGAACGTTTTCGTTTACGGCATCCGCAAGCAGCGTATACAGCGAGGGATCGATATTGTGTTCCGCCGGTTTGGCGGGCGGGCTTTTACACGAAAAACACAAAGTGCAGATAATAGCTGCGATAATAATTGCTTTGACTGTTTTCATTTTATTACCTCCCGGTAATAATCCGGAACTAACCGCTGTTTTAAGCGACTTTTAATATTCGCCGGGTGCAAGCCGTATTGTGAATAAGTCCTTGTTATCGCTTCCTTTGTAATCAAAAATGAGCGTAACATTATCGGCTCTCCATTGATCCAGCTCTTTGCTTGCTTTTAAATTTTGCGTAAGCCCTGCTTCTGCAGAGGTCTTGAGCGCCTCGAATGCTTTTTCATCGATATCCGATTTTTTTATGTTTTCAATGCGGTAAACATACCGGAATTCATTCTTTTCTTCGGAAAACGAAATGCCGGTCATAACGACATTTTCTTCGACGGTAGCGGGACAATTTGCATTTAGAGCTTCCGCTACTGCCTTGTATTGCGCGGCATTCTTGTTTGCCGGTTTTGTAGCTGCATCCGTCGTTTTACAGGAAAAACAAACGGTGCACATAATTGCTGCAAAAAAAATCATTTTGATTGTTTTCATTCTTAAACTCCTTTAAAATAAGTTAAGTAGGAAGCATAATAATTGGAACGGCAAAAAAAGTCAAGTCGGATTTTAAATCGGCATTTTTTTGATACGGAGAGAAACGAGCAGACGGAATGCGGAGCACTTGCGGTGCACTCGAACGGGTTTTGCTTAAAAATTTTTCCCCGCTGGAATTTTTCCGGTATTTGTGGTAGAGTCGGAGCAATATAAAAACTAACGGTGATTTTATGACGATTTTACAAGCGGTTATTTTAGGTGCAATTCAAGGTTTAGCGGAATTTTTGCCTATTTCAAGCTCGGGCCATTTGGCTCTAGCGGAATACTTTTTTAAGCAGGAAACGCTTCCGATTTTATTCGATATTTTGCTGCATCTTGCTACACTTGCCGCGGTGTGCGCGGTGTTTGCAAAAAGAATTGCCCGCCTTTTTTGTGTTTTCGCGCGGATCATTGCCCGAAAACCGAAACCGGAAGATACCGGAGACGGTAAAATGATTGCGGCTCTTATCGGCGCGACGGCGGTAACCGGCATAATCGGTTTGGCTTTAAAAGATTGGGTAAAAAAACTCGATGTACGGTTTATTCCGTTTTTCTTTATTATAACCGGAATTATTCTCATTCTTTCATCATTGATTAAACCGAAAAAGCGGATGGAAACCCCTTCCGTGACAGCTGCGCTCATTGTAGGCGCCGCGCAGGGGATAGGCGTAATTCCGGGCATCTCACGTTCCGGCATTACCATTTCGGCGTCCGTTTTTTCGGGGCTCACCCGAGAAACGGCGGGAGAGTTTTCGTTTCTTTTATCGATCCCCGCGATATTGGCGGCGTTTATACTTGAACTTAAATCCGCCGATACTCTATTTGCCGGTACCGGTATAGCCGCTCTTTTTGCAGGAATGATTACGGCGTTTATCGTAGGTTTTTTTTCTCTTAAATTCCTGCTCGGCTTAATAAAAAAGGGAAAGCTGATATATTTCGCTTTTTACTTAATTCCGCTCGGAATAGGGCTCGGTATTTATTTTTGGGGATTTGCGGCATAATACGGAGAAGGCGCGCTAAAATCGGCACAAACCGTTAAGTGCCGTTTTCGGTTTCCGCACAATTTGGAGTTAGGTTTGAATGTAGAATCAAAATATAGAATTGTGTCTATTATTTTCGGCATATTGTTTTTTCTCTCGGCGGTATATGTTACGTTTGCAGTACTTTTGCCTATATTCGGTATAGCCGAAACGAAAATTTCTTTTTCCAAAATAGGCTTTATCCTTTTTTCCACCTATAAATTTTCTTCGCTGTTAATTCCCGTTATCCTGCTTTATTCCGCAATTCTTTTAATAATACCGGGCTGGTCGTCGCATTCAAAAGCCGTCCTGACGGGGACGCCCATCTATTTTTTTACCTGCGTTTTGGGAGAACACTTTGTGTATTATTTAATCCCGAAAATCGGCAATTCGGCGGTAAAAGATTTTGCCAACGCCGCCATCATTTTGTGTACGGGGCTTTTAATTTTGCTTGAAGTTTTTTTTTCGCTGATAATTGCGGAAAAGGCAAGACATGCGGTTACAAAAGACTGTAAAGCGAAAAAAGAAGAACTTGCCGAAGATATCATCGCTGACGATTACCGCTCACAAGACGAAGATATTCCTTTAAGTATGCACTTCGATAAAAGCGGTGTCCCTGCAGAAAACCGGATGGAAGAGCAAACATTTCTTCCGTCGGCTTCATCTTTGACGCACCGGCAGTTTTTAAACACCGAAAATGCTGAAAAAAAGCAACGCGAATCGATACGCTCTTTTGATAAAATCGATGCGGACATAACTGTCGATATAGGTGAAAACGACATTGCAGAAAAAAAATCCGACTTGCTCGATTCTCTTGTAGTAATTGAAACCGAAGACATAATGGGCGAGCGGATAACTGAAAATGCGGAAGCACTATCGGCGATTCCGGCAGACAATACACTGCAAGAAGATTCTGCGGATGTTCCGTCCGATTATGAAAAAGCCGAAGAGGTTTCCGGAACGAGTGAATCTTTTGAAGTCCGCAAAAACGAACAAACGGACGAAGATACGGATGAAGCATTCCTTGAAGATTATGAAGATGCCGACGAACCGCAGCCGGACGATAGCAAAAATGAAACCGAAGAACTCTTTGAAAACGGAGAAGAGGACGGCGGCGGCGAATACAGCGGTACTGAGGAGGACAGCGAGGAAGATGATGATGCCTGTGTGGAAAACAACACTTCTTCCGTTGAAATAAGCGCAGCTCAGCCTTTAAAGCCGAAGCCCGAAGAAAAAACAAAAGGTTATCACATCCCCTACGATTTATTAACGAAATATCCCGGTAACGAATACTGGCTTATAGACGATTCGACAAAGGCGGCGGCAATTGCGCTTAAAAATACGTTTGCCGAATTTAATATTGAAATTGAAATTACCGGAATCAGAAAAGGACCTGTCGTAACAATGTTCGAAGTTTTACCGCCGCCCGGCATTAAACTCGGCAAAATTACGGCGCTGCAGGATAATATTGCGTTACGGCTCGCGGCGCAAAGTGTCCGTATCGTCGCTCCTATTCCGGGTAAGCAAGCCGTCGGAATTGAGGTGCCGAATAAAGTGCGCTCAATTGTCGGTTTCCGTGAGCTGATAGAAACCGAAATTCCGGAAACGAAAAAAATGGGCATTCCGGTGGTGCTTGGAAAAGACGTAACCGGCGAGCCGCAAACGCTCGATTTGTGCCAAACGCCGCACTTACTTATTGCAGGCGCGACGGGTTCCGGTAAATCGGTATGTGTAAATTCAATTATTCTTTCGATATTGTATAATAAAAATCCCGAAGAGGTTAAACTTCTTTTGGTCGATCCGAAAATCGTTGAGCTAAAATTGTATAACGGTATCGGACATTTGCTGACACCCGTCATTACGGAACCGAAACGTGCGTTGCAGGGGCTTCAATATTGCATTTGCGAAATGGAGCGGCGGTATGCGATGCTGGACGGGATGAGCGTACGCGATATAAAAAGTTATAATCGAAAAATTCGCCGCGAAAAACTTGCGGCTGAAACGCTGCCGTATATCGTAATTATAATCGACGAATTTGCCGACCTTATGGCAACCACCGGAAAAGAACTTGAATCGACGGTTTCGCGGCTTTGTGCGATGAGCCGGGCGGTGGGTATCCATTTGGTGCTTGCAACACAGCGGCCATCGACGAACGTTATAACGGGTCTAATTAAAGCGAATATTCCCAGCAGGATTGCTTTTATGGTCGCATCGCGCATCGACAGTCAAATAATTCTCGATAATAACGGTGCGGAAAAACTGCTTGGACGCGGCGATATGCTGTATGTAAGCACCGCAAAACCGTTTCCGGGCCGTATTCAAGGAACATTTGTTTCCGATGATGAAGTGGAAAAAGTTGTCGAATGCGTAAAATCGTTCGGTGAGCCGGATTATATCGACGATGAAATTTTTATTGATGACGATGAATACACGCAAGGCTCTTTGTTTGAAGATGAAAGCGACCCGCTGTACGATGAGGCGCTGGAAATCGTGCTGGCTGAAGGAAAAGCGTCCGCTTCGTATATTCAGCGTAAACTGAAAATCGGGTATAACAGGGCTGCCCGCATTGTGGAAGAAATGGAAAAACGCGGCGTTGTAGGACCGGCGAACGGCTCCAAACCGCGTGAAGTAATAAACCGTATGTAAATTATGTACACGGCTAAAATCCGTTTTCGGGAATTGATATTCCCTGCAAACGGGTTTATAGGGGATACATTGAAACAAGCGGCGCAGGTGGCAGCGCTTGTTTCAACTCGAGTTTGTGTTGCAAACTCGTTTATTATATGCACTTTCTTAAACTGACGTTTACGAAAGTGCGGACTAAACCCGTTTTCGGGAATTGATATTCCCTGCAAACGGGTTTATAGGGGAATTGGTATGACGGACAATGCTTTGTTTTCGGATTTTTATGAGCTTACAATGGCTCAAGGTTTTTGGAAAAACGGAAATACTATGAAAGCCGTTTTTGAAATGTTTTTTAGAAGTAACCCGTTTAACGGCGGTTATTCCGTATTTGCCGGACTGGAACCGTTGTTGCGCTCGATTGAGCATTTCCATTTTGAAAAAGACGATATCGATTGGCTTGCCGCGCAAGGTATTTTTGAAAAAGATTTTTTGTCGTATCTTGCCGGTTTCAGCTTCAACGGGAATATTTGGGCTATGAAAGAAGGCAGTTTGATTTTTCCCAATGAGCCTTTACTGCGGGTTGAATCGAACATAATTGAAGCTTTGCTTTTGGAAGGTTTGATATTAAACAGTATCAATTTTCAAAGTTTGATTGCAACGAAAACCGCCCGAATTTGGCTTGCGTCAAAAAAAGGCGCGATTATGGAATTCGGCTTACGCAGAGCACAGGGGCCTGACGGCGCAATGAGTGCAACACGGGCAGCGTATATAGGAGGAGCGTTCGGTACCAGTAATTCACTTGCAGCGAAGCGGCTCGGCATTCCCGCTTTGGGTACGATGGCGCATTCGTGGATTATGTCTTTTAAAAGTGAGGAAGAGGCATTTCAGACATATGCCGATATGTATCCCGATAATTCAATTTTTTTAATAGACACCTATGATACACTCCGTTCCGGAATTATCAACGCAATTAAAGTCGGAAAACGTTTGCAGGCAAAGGGAAAAAACTTCGGTGTGCGCCTCGATTCAGGCGATATTTATTATTTAAGTAAGACCGTCCGTGCACTGCTTGATGAAGCTGGTTGTCAAGAGGCTACGATTTCGGTTTCAAATGAATTGACCGAAGAAATTGTAGAGTCGCTTGTTCAAAACAACGCGCCGATTGATTTATGGGGTGTCGGTACGCATATGGTTACCGGCGGTAATGAAGCATCGTTTACGGGCGTCTATAAATTGTCGGCGCACAAACCGGCGTCGGGAGGAGATTGGATTCCCGTTATGAAATTTTCCGATAATCCTGCAAAAATGACGAATCCCGGCTGCAAACAGGTATGGCGGCTTTATAATGCCGACGGTACGTTTAAAGCAGACGTTTTAACGCTTGCAGACGAGGCGGTTGAAGCGGGGATTGAAAAAACATTTTATCATCCTTCGAATGATTACCAGAGTTTCACATTTTCCCCTGCACAAGCCGAACCGCTTTTGGAAAAGCGCATTGAAAACGGAAAACCTGCAGGCTTCTCTCCTTCGTTGTCCGAAATAAAATCTTATACCGAAAAACAGCTCGGTCTTTTGGACTATACATCAAAGCGTCTTTTAAACCCGCACATTTATAAGGTCGCTTTAAGCGGACATATGAGAGATTTAAAGCGGAAACTGATAAAGCAAAAGCCCGTCTTTTAAAAGATACGGGAGACGATATTGCCTTTTTCTCTTTTTTATTTTATAATCGCTTTCATATTTCGGAAATTTGATTGCGGATAAAATGAAAAAAAGCGAATATTATGCCGTGCTCGGTGTGCTGCCCGACTCTTCGATTGCAGAAGTAAAAACGGCTTTTAGAAAAAAAGCGAAAATTCTTCACCCCGATGTAAATACCTCGTTAGCGGCAGAGCAAAAAGAAAAAGCGGAAGCCGAAATGCGGCGGCTATTGTATGCATATCAAAATATTTTGAAAGAAAAAAATGAGAACACACCTTCTTCAGACGAGTTTGATTATTTTACGCAGAAATCGCAAGCAGAAAATTTTGATTACCGACTTTGGCTTTTAAAAAGGTCCGATTATGAAAGCCGCGCAAAATTGATTTTTTTTGACTTGTTTCATGGGCTGGAAAGCGAAGCCGTTAAAGAATATAATGCAAGACGTTCCGAAGCGGGCGGTTTTTATCTTTCGAAATATTTTAACCGCGAAGATTTTATGGATTGCGGTTTCGTGCTTGCCGAAGAACTTTATTTACGCGGCGAGTATTACGAAGCTTTTTTGCTTTTTGAAGAAATTTTTTATTTGGAAAAAGCAAAACCGTATTTTAAACATTTTTTTCCTGAAGTAATGATTTTAATCAATTCCATCATTCGGAACAAACTTCACCGATACGTTGAAGACGACTTGGCAATCGATTGTTATGAAGCGGCGCTGAAATTCGGGTTAAAAAATTCCGATAACGCAGCCATACACCGCAAATTGGCGGACGCTTACGGCAGGCTCGGCGATACGTACAAAGCAGACATTAATTTCCGCGAGGCAGTGCGGCTCAGTCCGAAATTAGCAGGTAATAGAGTGTCTTCTAAAAAAAACGCCGGATCCGCTTTGTCCGCTTCGGAGTAGAAATACCGCATCGACAAAGTTGATGACGATATAATTTTGTAAGTTAAAATAAAAGAAACCGCCGCGGAATTGAAGTTTTTCGAGGTTTCTCTTTAAATAATTGGAGTAATTATGATAATTATAAAAACGCCCGAACAAATTAACGGAATTAGAAAATCGTGTAAAGCGCTGGCGCGCCTTTTTGAAGAATTAAAACCGGTTATTGTGCCCGGCAAAACGACAAAAGAATTGGATGATTTTTGCGTTACGTATATAAAAAAAATAAACGGAACTCCCGCGTGGTATTCCGAAGGTTTCCCCGGCGCAGCTTGTATTTCAATAAATGAAGAAGTTATTCACGGACTTCCGGGCAAGCGGATTGTAAAAGACGGTGATTTGGTTTCGATGGACATCGGAATCAATTTGGACGGATATATCAGCGATGCATGCATAACGTATCCGGTCGGGAATGTCAGTAAGGAAAATCTGAAACTGTTGGAAGTAACAACGCAGTGTTTATATGCGGGTATCAAAGCATGTAAAGCGGGGAATCGCGTTTCGGATATTTCAAAGGCCGTATATAATACGGCGTCGGTGCATAACTACGGCGTTGTTTATGAATATTGCGGGCATGGCGTCGGCTTAGGCGTGCATGAAGATCCGAGCATACCGAACGTTGTTGAAAAAATGCGCCCGAATCCGCGTCTGCGTGCAGGAATGGTTGTCGCAATAGAACCGATGATTAATATCGGAACTGCCGATGTTGCAGTGAAATCCGACGGATGGACCGTTGTAACGGCGGACAATTCCGTATCTTGCCATATGGAACACACTGTCGCAATCTTTGAAGATCATACCGAAATTTTATCACAACTGTAAAGTAAGCCGATTAAACGAGGAAACGCAATGACTTCTGTAATTTCATGGAATGTAAACGGCATACGAGCTATAGAAAAAAAAGGCTTTTTGAATTGGCTTAATACGGCAAATCCCGATGTTCTGTGCGTTCAGGAAACAAAAGCCCGTAAAGAGCAACTTACGCAAGCGCTTACCGATGCGGACTTGCCCAACGGAAAATATTTTACATATTGGGCCGCCGCAAAAAAAGCGGGTTACTCGGGTACGGCAATTTTTTCAAAAAGAAAACCGCTTGCAATCCGAACTATAGGTATATCGGAATTTGATGATGAAGGCCGCGTTTTGGTCGCCGATTTTGAAAACGTTTCCGTAATTTCGGCTTACTTTCCGAATTCGCAAGAAGGCGGTGCGCGGCTCGGATATAAGCTTGACTTTTGTGCGGCAGTATTTGACTTCTGTAACGCACTGAAAAAAAGCGGTCGAAATATTATTCTGTGCGGCGATTATAATATCGCTCACAAACCGATTGACTTGACCAACCCGAAAGCAAACGAAGCGAATCCGGGTTATCTTCCCGAAGAGCGTGCATGGATGGATAAATTTACCGGTTCAGGTTATACGGATACATTTAGATATTTTTGCACTGAACCTGAACACTATACGTGGTGGAGCTACCGTTTTCATGCCCGCGAAAAAAATATAGGATGGCGCATAGATTATCATTGCGTAAATAAAGAATTTATTCCGCATATAAGAGAATCGCTTATTTTAAAAGACGTGCAGGGCTCGGATCATTGCCCGATAAAGCTGATTTATAATTAAAAAATTACGGATGGGAAATATAAACAAAAACGGCTGCCCGAACGGATTGCACGGCAGCCGCTTTTTAATTGATCTGAATACCGGTCTTCGGTTTTGAAAACCTCTTACTTTAAAGGCTTGTGACAGAACCAGAAATCGTAGCCTTCATATTCTTTAAGACGTTTGTCGGCTATTTCCTTGCTGGAAGGCGGTGGTATAATCACTCTGTCTTTAATTAAGCCGTTTTCAGGCCAATCCGCAGGCATCGCAACACCGTTATTATCCGAAATCTGAAGAACTTTAACCGCCCGCAAAATTTCGCGCATATTTCGTCCGACTTCTTGCGGATAATAAATTACCAGCCGTAATTTTCCTTTCGGGTCAACGATAAATACGGCACGAACCGTATTTGTTCCTTTGCCGGGATGTAAAAGCCCGAGTTTATTGGCAATCGTATCATTCGCGGCAATAACCGGAAAAGTAATTTCAATTCCGAGTTTTTCCTTAATCCATTCAATCCATTTTAAATGGCTTTGAAGCTGATCGATGGAAAGCCCGATCAACTTAACACCGAGTTTTTCAAACTCAGGCAACAGTGTTTGAAAAGCTGCGAATTCTGTTGTACAAACCGGTGTAAAGTCAGCGGGATGACTGAAAAGTACAAACCAGCTTCCTTTTAAATCGCCCGGAATATTCATCGTTCCTTGTGTTGTCGTAACCGATAATTCCGGAAAATCATCGCCTAACAAAGGCATATTCATTGTTTGTTCCATAAATTAAACTCCTTATGAAGTAAATATAATTTATTTTGTCGATATCGTCAACTTCTCTGCAATGTCTTTAAGCGGTACTATCTGTGCCGCTTAAAAAAGTCTTTTCCCGAAATATTAAAATCTGCACAAAAACGGGGTATACTGTATAGTGATGACAGACAAAAAAAACGCTGACAGTATACATTCTCACAAAAAACCATAAAAGTGCTCAAGCACTTGACAAATTCGAAACACGCCTCATAATTGTTCGTTCGCATAAACCATACTCAAAACATAACAACACAATTTTCTCAAACTCTTGCACAACAAGCATACCGAAATTGAAGTTTTTAGAAGTTTTCTATTACAAAAAACGGCTCCAAAGAGTTTTTACCTCTTTAAGCCGTTTTTATTATTCCGGTATTCTTTTTGTCAAGAAAGCGTCCATTACGCTTTGTATCGCAGCACCGGTTCGCGTGCAGCTTTCGTTTCGTCGACGCGGTTAATCGGTTTTGTATACGGATACTCGTGCATCCTTTCGGGAGTGGAGTACGCTTCTTTTTTCAGTTTAATCATTACATCAGCCGTAAAATCCAGCGTGGATTTGCTTTCGGTTTCCGTCGGTTCGAACATAAGCGCTTCATGCACAATAAGCGGAAAGTACATCGTCGGCGGATGAATGCCGTCGTCGATTAGCCCTTTTGCAATATCAAGTGCGGTTACACCGGTTTCCGCCTTAATTTTGTCAAGCGTCAAAACGAACTCGTGCATACATATTCTGTCGAATGCTACGTCGTATTCTTTTTCGAGCCGCTTTTTAAGGTAGTTCGCGTTTAATACCGCATAGCCGGAGCTTTCTTTAATGCCTTTACTGCCAAGCGTAAGAATATATGCATACGCTCTCAAATATACTAAAAAATTTCCGTAAAAGTTTCGTACTCTGCCGATACTGTCGGGGCGGTTAAAGTCCAGTTTATAGTTTCCGTCTGTGCCTGTAACAACGGGAGACGGCAAAAAGGGCGCAAGAAATTTTTTACAACCGATCGGTCCGCTTCCGGGTCCGCCGCCGCCGTGCGGTGTGGAGAATGTTTTATGCAAGTTTAAATGGACGATGTCGTAGCCCATATCACCGGGTCGCAGCCTTCCCATAATTGCATTCAGATTTGCTCCGTCATAATATAAAAGCCCGCCCGCTTTGTGAACAATCTCAGCTATTTCTTTAATGTGCGTTTCAAAAAGACCGAGCGTATTGGGGTTGGTCAGCATAAGGGCTGCCGTATCCTCGCCGACGGTTTTCTTTAACGCTTCAATATCGACATTTCCGTCTTTGTCGGACGGAATATTGATGATTTCACAGCCGACCATCGCCGCACTTGCGGGGTTTGTTCCATGTGCCGAGTCGGGAACCAAAATCTTATTCCGCCCGGTGTGCCCGTTTTTTTCGTGATATGCACGGATTACCAAAAGTGCGGTAAATTCGCCGTGTGCACCTGCGGAAGGCTGGAGTGAAAATGCATCCATTCCGGTAATTTCGGAAAGTTTATTCCCTAAGTCGCCCATCACCTGTAAACAGCCTTTCATCGTGTTTTCAGGCTGCAAGGGATGTATATCGGTAAAATTCGGAAGAGCGGCAACTTCTTCATTTACTTTCGGATTGTATTTCATCGTGCAGGAACCCAACGGGTAAAATCCGTTATCGACGCCGTGCGTGTTACGGCTTAGTTCCATATAATGTCGCACGAATTCCAGCTCCGAAACTTCGGGCAGTTTTGCATCCGACGCTCTCAGGTATTTTGAATCAAGGGAGTATTCGGGAACCGTCAATTTCGCTTCGGCAAATTTGTGCCCCTTTATCGATTTTTCAAATATCAGTTTACTCATTATATGCCTCCTTGATTATTTTAATGGCTGCGTCAAGTTCGCATTTTGAGAGCACGTCCGTTGTACACCACAGAATGCGGTCATCGCACAATTTTAGTCCGCCTAAAATGTTGTGTTTTTCAAGAGCCGAAAGGATTTTGTCGGTTTTTTCGTTTGTGCCGGTTACAAATTCATGAAAAAATTCTCCGTTATTTTTTACGGTCAAACCGATTTTTTTCAGCTCTTCGGCAAAATAGTGAGCATTGCTTACCGAAACGCTTGCGACGGTTTTTAAACCTTCTTTTCCGTATGCCGCCATATACATTGAGGCTCTCAGTGCACACAGTGCCTGATTGGAACAAATGCTGGAGCTTGCTTTTTCGCGGCGGATATGCTGTTCACGGGCTTGAAGTGTTAAAACGAAAGCTCTTCTTCCCGCATGGTCAACGGATTGACCGATAATCCTGCCGGGTATTTTACGCATATTCGCTTCAACAGTGGAAAGAAAGCCCAAGTAAGGTCCTCCCGCTCCCAGCGGAAGCCCCAGCGCCTGTCCTTCACCTAAGGCGATTGTGGCGCCGCATTCGCGCGGCGTTTTTAAAAGCGCAAGCGCGATGGGGTTGCAGCTCATTACAAACTGTGCCTTTGTGCCTGCAACGGTTTTGCCGACGGCTTCGCAGTCTTCGATTGTGCCGTAACGGTTGGGCTGCTGCATAATGACCGCCGCAACGCTTTCGTCCATCAATCCCGCAATTTTGGAAACATCGGTTTTGTATCCGTCTTTCGGAATCATAACGAATTCCACACCTGAGTGTCTGAGGTATGTTTTCGCTATTTCGACGGAACTCGGTTCAACGCATTCTGAAATAAGTACCTTATTTTGCTTTCTGCCTAAAGACATAACGATAGCATCGGCTACCGCCGTGCCACCGTCGTATACGCTCGCATTGGAAACGTCCATTCCGGTAAGCTCACAAATCATTGACTGATATTCAAATCCCGCCTGCAATTCGCCCTGATTCATTTCGGGCTGATACGGCGTGTATGCGGTTAAAAATTCTTCGCGGGAAGCCATATGGCGTACGGCAGCGGGAGCATAATGATTATATGCCCCGGCACCTCGTAATATGGATTTAAAAACTTTATTTTCTCCGCTTAATTCGGAAAACACTTTTTCAACTTCGGCTTGAGTTTTTCCTTCGCCGATATTTACGTTTTCCGATTTAAAGCTGTAAAGTTCATCTATCGACTTAACGCCGATATAATCCAGCATTTCTTTTGTTTCCTCATGTGAATGAGGAATATAGTTTGACATACTATCCTCCTGAGGCAGATAATTAGCGGCTGAAACCGATGATACGGAATACCGGAAGACCGCTAATTACGGTTTTGCCCAACATCAAAACGAGTTATTTGCATAGCCCTTTATAAGCGCCTGCATCCATCAGTTTGGAAGATTCCGATGTTACTTCAACCTTGATAAACCAAGAGCCGAATGCGTCGGCGTTTATTTTTTCAGGCGAATCCAAAAGCTCTTCGTTGACTGCAACGACTTTGCCGCTTACGGGACTGATGATTTCAAACACAGCCTTTACGGATTCGACGGTGGCGCATGCTTTGTCGGCGGTAACTTCGTCGCCGACTTCAGGCAGTTCAACAAAAACGACGTCGCCCATTTCGCCTTGAGCGTAGTCGCTGATACCCATAATTCCGGTGGAACCTTCTTTTTTGTACCATTCGTGTGTTTCCAAGTACTTCAGATCGTCCTTAATTTCCATAAAATAACTCCTATATATTTGGTATAAGTTTTTTCGAAAAACTTTTAAAAACAAATTGGTAACATGCTTGCCGGCATAATTTTGTGCACGCATAACCAGACGGTATCTTAGTTGCCTCTGATCGCCTTTAAAAAGCTGGTCGGCACAATAGCGGCTCGTAATTTTTTGCCTCGTACTTCTATGAGCACTTCTTCATCTTTTATACCGCGGTCAATCCGCATATGACCGATACCGACTTTTAGGCAGGGTGAAGAAGTTCCGGTCGTAACGACTCCTATTTCCTTATCACCTAAGAAGACCTTGTCGTGATCACGGGCAATACCACGGTCAATCATCTTAAAGCCTTTTCGGATTTTTTTCGGTTCGTTCGCTTCAAGGGCCGATTTTCCGATGAATTCTTCTTTTTCAAGTTTGATAAACGGTTTCAGTGTGAGCTCGGTCGCTAAGGTTTCTTCATTCATTTCATGACCGTAAAGGGGCATACCGGCTTCAAGCCGCAAAGTGTCACGGCAGCCTAAGCCGCATAGCTCGATATTGAATTCCGCTCCGGCT
>CAUUAT010000052.1:0-14290 GCA_963543195.1 uncultured Treponema sp. | reverse complement strand
GTTTATCCGCATATTTTGCCGCTTGTTTTTTTAAAGCAAGTCTGCAAATTTCCTCTTCGGAATTTTCATAGAAAAAGTCGTTAAGAGCTTTTTCTGCAACGGCAAAACTAACGCCGCGCACCGTAAGTTCCGAAGCGAGTCTCTCTCTTCCTTCTTTTTTGGTTATTGCGCGTGTGTTAAGCCACGCCGATGCGAATCGTCCGTCATCTAAAAATCCGGTTTCGGATAAATAATCTAAAGCATATTTTATTTCATCCGCCGAAAAATCTTTTCTTTTGAGCTTAATTTCCAATTGAAAGCGTGAATGTTCGGCTCTGTTTAAGTATGTCGCCGCTGCAGATTCCGCAGCGTATCTGCGGACGGCACTTAACAATGCGTCCAATAAATCTTCGGTAATGATTTTACCGCAAGATACGTTAAGACTTTTAAAGTCTTCTTCGGTAAAATATTCTCCCCGTGTTAAAAAAGACACCCCTTCAGAATTGATTATTTTTATCAATCCTGAAGAAGTGCTGCATATATCCGCAACAAAAAAGGAACTAGCGTTTACAGAACTGGAATCTTCTTCGTGCACCGCGCTGACCGTATTTTTTACGTTCAACCATTCGCGAATCCCGCGTAAGCAGTCCGTTTGCTTTTAAGGATGCATGGTTGGAAGCATCGACTTGAGCCAAAGCTCTGGCAATACCGTGCGAACATGCGCCGGCTTGCCCGTTAAGCCCTCCGCCGCAAACAGTAATGATAATGTCATATTTTGATTCGCCTGAAGTTATCATTAGCGGTTCTTTTGCTCTTTGAATTTGTTCCGCCGTCGCAAAATATTCACTAATGTCTTTATCGTTAATCAATAATTTTCCTTTTCCGTCTCGAATGTATACTCTGGCGACCGAAGTCTTTCGGCGTCCTGTTCCCATTCCAATATTTTTCATTAGATGCTCCTTATACTTCCACCGCCACGGGATTTTGTGCTTTATGAGGATGTTCCTGCCCCGCATACACTTTAACGTTTGTCAACAGTTTTCTGCCGAGCGTTCCTTTGGGAAGCATTCCCTTAATTGCAAGCAGCAACGGTTCCTTCGGTTTTTTTTCAATGAGTTTATTAAAATTAACCGCCTTTAAACCGCCTACATAACCGGTGTGTTTGTAGTACATTTTGTCTTTAGCCTTATTACCCGTTACGGCAACTTTTTCGGCATTTACAATTACTACATAGTCGCCGATTTCCTGATGCGGAGCAAAAGTAACTTTGTGTTTTCCCCTAAGCATAGCGGCGGTCTTTGCAGCCACACGCCCAAGAGATTTCCCCGAGGCATCAATTAAATACCAAGAGTGGGAAACTTCATTTTCTTTTACAAAAATAGTTTTCATTAGCGTATACCTTCTACAATAAAATATATGCAGATAATGTGGGTATCGGCATTATAAAAAAATAAAAAAATTATGTCAATGACCCTATTCGGTTTTATTTTCAGTAGCTTTCATTGCGGCTTCTTCTTTACGCGCATCCTGTTTATCTTTAATGTCGGCAATCCCGATAAAAACGGAAATAAGACCGATAAACGCCGCAAAAATCGGTAATCCGCCGCGTAAAAAAAGAAGTATATCTTGTCCCCATGCCAAGCCCATCGGGAGAGCGGAAATAACCGTAAAAGCGATTAAAACAACACCAATCAAAAGAGCTACCATATTTAATGAGCCTCCTAAACTTAAGAGGCGTATTATTGCATATTTATGAAAAACGGTCAAGTAAGGTATTCTCCGCGTTTTGAAGAACGTGAAAACTGCTTAAAACTATTTGCCGGATGAAATCATATGCGCAAGGAGGTGTTTATTTTTTAGGACATCTGTAAAAAATATTGAAAAACATCACAAATAAATCAATGAAAAACCGACGAGCGGAATTCACCTCTAAAAACTGAAGTTTTTAGAGCTTCCCTTTAGTTTCACCTTGAATTTTCGCTCTCTTTGCCCTATAATGGTGCCATAAAAAACAGCCGTTTACGGACGGCATATTGTATGCGAGGTATCTTATGAAAAGAATATTATTTTTTAAATTTCAAGTGCAAGCGATAACGGCTGCCGCAGCGGTACTTTTTGTGCTTGCCGCATGCGTAAATAAGCCGGACGGGAAGTATGGTGTTGTAACTATCAATTTTGAATCTTCGTTGCGACCTGCACGAACAGCACGTTCAATCGGAACAAACGGACTACCCGAATTGGGAAGTACTGCGATGCGTATTGATATTACCGGTGAAAATATTTCTCCCGTTCAAGAAGAGATCGGGAAAAACGATCCGAAAATCTTTTCCGTGAGCCTTCCCGTCGGAGAGACCGTGCATATAAAAGTGTCGCTTATTACGCCTTCGGCGATATGGACGGGAGAAACCGATATTACCGTTCAAGAAGGCGATAACGAGGCTGCCGTCAAACTGAACAAAATAATAGCGTCTATGCGGCCCCTGCTTTTTTCGGTAGAAGGCAGCGCTCCCCCGTATACGTATAAAATTAACATGAGCGGTCTTTCGCTTACAAAAAACACTATTTCCCCATACCCGAATTCCACCCCGCTTTTTACCAGAGACGGTAAGGGGCGGCTGTACATCAGTTATAACGAAGGCTCTGCCAATTGGAAAATAGACCGGTATACGGCAGAAGGTGACCCTAAAGATACCATAGAACTGACGGGTTATACCGAGATTCGCAGCTTGACAACCGACTTGGCAACCGGAAAGGTGTACACTGCGAATCACGATTCTATTCACGAAATAGATGATAACGGCACCCTAACGCCGATTACCCCCTCCGGCGGCGTTGTCGGCTGGAATATAATTGATACCATTGCTGTCTATAACGGATTTTTGTTTGTATATAGCACCCCCATAGCAGCAGGAAACAAACTTACAATGTATAAGATTGACAGTACACACACGGCTGTTCAGAAAGGTAGGGATGTGCCGGATCCTTTAAAGGATATCATACTCATAGAAAATTCTGGTTCCCATAAAAACGGCATTTGTAATGATATGTTCGCATATGGGAATAAAGTTTATACGGTTTTTACGATTAACGCTCCATATAATAATGATTCTTTTTACGGCGGGATTCTTGAGCTCACCTACACCGAAAGCGGGCTTAGTGCCCGACCAACGGGTAAATACGGCTTTGGAACTATAACACTGCGTGATGGGGTGTATGTTCCGCAGGACGGTTGTTTTTACGGCGCAAAGTGCATCATCGGCTTTGAAGACGGTATTTTGTATATTGCCGACGACGGCGCTCTCTGGAGAAAGACCAGCGTCTTTACCGCCGAAAAAAACATAAACCGCATCGCAGCACTCGATACACGCTCCGGATTTTTACGTTTTGAAGACACCGATGCCAAATGGTATAAGGAATGGTAATAACGCGTAACTCGACATACCTCAAAGCAGAGCATTGAGGTATGTCGATCTCATAAGACGATTGCAGGCGCCTCTATTTGCGGAGGATACGAAGCAAATCCAACAAATTTTTTTACAGATGCCCTCCCTTATTTAAATCTTATCAAAAAAACCGAATACGACAAATGCCACCGCACCTACGGCAATCAGTGCCGCAGCCAAAATGAAAACACCAACGGTTATTGCCGAACCGAACGAGGTAAAAACAATATACCGAAAAAAGGAGAAGCCGACTTTTAAGTTTTTATTCTTAATATAATCCAATGCCTCTTTAAGAATAAAATTATCGCTCATCAATCCTCTCCGGTAAACTCGGCATCGACTTCTGCTCACGCTTTAAAAAACGCAATAGCCATCGTACGAGCAATCTTCCATGGTACCGTGTAGGACACTCCTGCATTACGTTTCAGAGCGGCTTTTAAACAAAGCTCAAGCAGCAGGTAAAAGAAGCGGGTTTATGAAAGACGCGAAAAAATGCCCATTAATGAGATTTACACTTTTTGCGTGAAAAAATGCAGCGATTGCAAAACACATTAGTGATGTAAATATGACTTCCAGATTTAATTATATTAGATCCAATTGAAAAAAATTAGAAGATATCTTTATATAAAAAACGCCCGCATCCAAAGCGGGCGTTGTACAAAAAAGACTGAATAATTTATTCGGCCGATCCTTCAGCCGGTTTTTCTGCAGCCTTTCGATTCTTGATGTTTGCTCTGCATATTTTGCAGATTTTCGTTTTTACACCGTTGATTTCCTGTTCATATAAAACTTTGATTCCGGTTTTATTACATACGGGGCATACTCCCCTGCCGCGGTTTTGTTCCGCACGGATTCCTTTTCCTCTATGAGCCTTTGACACGGTTGTACCTCCGATTTGATTTATTATCAACTATGTTGTCCGCATTTTTTTTCGATTCGGAATCGGACTTTGAAGATTTAAACACGCTCTTTTTAGCGGAAGCGGCTTTTTTCGGTTCGCCTTTTTTGGAATCGTCTTTTTTCTTTGCATCCTTTTCTTTTTTCTCAAAATCATAGTCTACAAGTTCTAAAATTGCGACATCTGCCGCATCACCCGCCCTAAAACCGATTTTTAAAATACGGGTATAACCGCCGTTCCGCTCTTTCATTCTCGGTCCGATTTCCGTGAAAAGTTTCTTAAGGATGTCGTCGTCCCAAAGATACTTAGCAACGTGTCTGCGGTTATTAAAGGTGTCAACCTTCGAGCGGGTTATCAATTTTTCCGCCGTTCTGCGTATTTCCATCGCTTTTTGTTTTGTAGTAGTAATCCGCTCGTACTTAAATAGCGATGTAACCATATTTCGGTGCAAAGCACGGCGATGTGCAGTTGTACGCGAGAGCGGATTAAAGCCGTTCTTATGCTTCATCTGTTTCTTCCTTATGTCTTGATGCTTTTATTGTATTTTTTAAATGACTAAAATCAGTCATACCCAAACGTAAATTATACTCCGCCAATTTAGCGTGGATTTCCGTCATCGTCATTTTACCGACATTACGCATACTGCTGATTTCGTCTTCCGTTTTTTGAGACAACTCTCCCAAAGTTTTAATTCCTGCCATATCTAAACAGTTTTTCGCCCTTACGGTAAAATCAAGCGTATTAATCGACGTATTCAGCAATCGTTTAAGAGAACCGTCTTCGTCATCGTCATCATCATCGCTTCGGTAATCCTTTTCACTGAAATTAATAAATATCGAAAAATGATCCTTTGCAATTTTCGCAGCTTCACCCAAAACATCTTCGGGACAAACGGTTCCATCAGTCCAAATCTCAAGAACGAGCTTATCATAGTCGTTGCGTTGACCGACGCGGCACGGCTCAATCGCATAACTTACTTTGCGGACAGGACCGTAAATTGCATCCAGCGGAATAGTTCCGACAATATCCACGTATTTCTCATTTACTTCTGCCGGTACATACCCGCGCGAAAGGTCTACTTGAATATCCATCGAAACGTGAGCACCCTTCATCAATTGCATTATGTGAAAAGGTTCCCCGAAAATTTCAAGTTGACCGTCAACGGCAAAATTTTTACTGTTGATTGCCCCAGGTCCCTTAAATTCAAAATGGAATTCGCCTTGTTCCGCCTCATTCAAAAGCTTTAATCGAATTTGTTTTAGTTTGTTAAGGATTTCCAATGTATCTTCAGCGATATTCGGAATATTTTCAAATTCACTCGAAATTGTATGCTGGATGCCGTCGCTGTCATACGATGTTATAAGCACCGCCGACATCGCATATCCCTGAATTGAAGACAAAAGAATCCGCCTTAAGCAATTTCCAATCGTAGTTCCGAAACCTGTCTCAAACGGAGACGCCGTAAATTTTCCGTAGCTGTCGGTTGATTGCTGCTTATCGAATTCCAATCCTTTTGGCTTTTTAAATCCTTTCAAAAGATTTTTACGGGCCATTCACGTCTCCTTATACTCGGCGCGTCTTTTTAGGACGACATCCGTTATGCGGAATGGGAGTTACGTCGCTGATTGAGCGGACTTTCAACCCCATCGTTCCAAGCATTCTAATAGCCGATTCTCTGCCGGCACCCGGACCCTTTACAAAAACGTGAACCTCATGCAGTCCATACGGTTGACTTTTTTGAATAGCCGTTTCCGCCACAGTTTGAGCCGCAAAAGGTGTTGATTTTTTTGCGCCCGAAAATCCCAATCCTCCGGAAGATGCCCAAGAAAGAACATTACCTTTTAAATCGGTTACTGTAATAATCGTGTTATTAAAGGTTGCTTGAATATAAACATTGCCTTCATAGACGCTTTTTTTTTCTTTTCGTTTTTTTATAGTCGCCATGTTTTAGTTCCTCCGCTTAAGTCCGATTACTTCTTTTTGCCCGCGACGGTCTTTTTCTTAACCTTACGTGTTCTGGCATTTGTTCTTGTTCTCTGTCCGCGTACGGGAAGTCCTTTTCTGTGCCTTTGACCGCGGTAACAACCGATATCCTGAAGACGCTTAATGTTTAAAGCAACTTCCGTTCTCAACCGACCTTCAACCTTATATTCTTTGTCGATAAGTTCACGGATTGCCGCCAATTCAACTTCATCCAAATCATTCATTTTCTTCATCGGATTTACCTTTGTTTTTTCACAAATTTTATTTGCCGACGAAGTAGAAATTCCATAAATGTACGTCAATGAAACATTAACATGTTTATTAGGGAGGTCAACTCCCGCAATACGAGCCATCCTTCAGTTCCCTCCGTTAACAGCCTTGTCTTTGTTTATGTTTGGGATTTGTGCAAATAATCCGTACAATCCCGTTGCGTTTAATAACTTTGCATTTATCGCAAATAGGTTTTACGCTTGTTCTAACCTTCATATTCACTCCTCAAAGACGGTATTAAACCGGCAGTCTTAAACTTGCCGCAAGTTTATACCATTCTTAAAAAAAAATCTATAGGTTTCTCGATCGAATCTTCCCTTTCTTAAGCAAACCGTCGTGATGGTGCATTTTAAGCAGCGCCTCGACCTGACTCATCGTATCCAAATCCACGCCGACCAAAATAAGCAGCGATGTACCGCCCATCAACATCGAAATATCCCGCGGAAAATTAAACGCCCACTGAATAACGGTAGGAAGCACGGCAATTGCCGCCAAGTAAAGCGAGCCGGGCAATACCAGCCTGTTTAAGATTTTCTGCAAGTATTCTTCCGTTTTGTCCGTCCTGATACCGGGAATCGAACCGCCGTTTTCGCGTATTTGCTTTGCAATTTCCGTCGGATTTAACGTAACTTGCGTATAAAAGTAAGCGAAAAAGATTATCAAAACAACATATAGAATATTATATCCCCAGCCGTCAGAACGCAAAAAACGCGCAATGCTTGCAAGCCAAGCCGCTTTAGTCCCGAAAGTTTGCGACAACATAAGCGGAAATGTTAAAAACGATGATGCAAAAATAATCGGAATAACACCGGACGGGTTAATTTTAAAAGGAATATACGTATTCTGCCCGCCGTACATTTTTCTGCCGATCACCCGTTTTGCATAATGCACCGGTATTTTCCGCTGTCCCTGCTGTTCATAAATAACCAAAGCTATAATTCCGATAAACATCGCAAAAGCTATAATAACAAATACAAGGTTTAACGGTTCCGAATCGGAAGAAATCCTTTTAATAAGCCCCCAAATCGCATGGGGAAGGCGGGCAACGATGCCGGCAAAAATCAGCATTGAAATACCGTTACCGATACCGCGTGCGGTAATTTGCTCGCCCATCCAAACCGTTATCATCGTTCCCGTAGTTATCGTAACCATCGAGATAAACATATGCATAGCACGACTTGAAATGACGATTGCGCCCGGAATTCCCCTCGCCCACGTTGCAACAGCAGTGGATTGCAAAACCGCAACACCGACGGTAAGGATGCGGGTCCAAACTTGAATCTTCTTTCTGCCGCCGTCTTCTTCCGCAATCTTTTTAAGACGCGGAAAAATAATCATTGCAAGCTGCATTAAAATCTGAGTGGAAATATACGGCATTACACCCAGCATAAATACCGAAAAATTTGAAAAGGCACCGCCGACGAAAAAGTCCATATGATCGGCAAAAGCATTTCCCTGCCCTTGCTTAAAATATAAGGAAAGAGCTTTAGGATCGATGCCGGGAATGGTTAATACCGAACCGAGACGAAAAACCGCTAAAACTATGGTCGTAAAGAAAATACGATTGCGCAAATCCTTTATTCTGAACATATTTGCAAATACATTATTAGCCATGTTTGCCGCCTTTTATGCTTCAGCCTGAACAATTGTTCCGCCTGCCTTTTCAATTTTTCCCTTCGCCGATGCGGAAACCTTATCGACGCTGACCGCTAATTTTTTCGTTATATCTCCGTTCCCCAAAATCTTTACCGATAATGAAGAATTTTTAATGAGACCCTTTTCTTTTAAGGTTTCTTTATTAACCGTTTCACCGTCGTTATACTTTTTTTCCAGCATTTCGACGTTTACAACGCTGAATTCTTTTTTAAACGGATAATTTGAAAACCCTTTTTTTGCAACACGGCGATATAAAGGCATTTGACCGCCCTCAAAACCGGCATACACTTTACCGCCGGAGCGGGCTTGCTGCCCCTTATGACCTCTTCCGGCTGTTTTCCCCCAGCCGGAAGAAGACCCGCGCCCTACAATCTTTTTTTTACGTCGTGCTCCCTCAGGAACAACTAAATTAAATTCGGACATCAGTTTAACTCCTTAACTTCCACTATGTGGGAAACGGTTTTAACCATACCCAAAACAGCGGGGGTAGCTTCGTGTTCCGCAACGGAATTGAGCTTTTTCAAACCCAAAGAACGTGCGGTTGCACGAACGTGATACCGCTGCCCTATCGTACTCTTTATCAATTTTACGCTGATTTTCTTCGCCATTTTTACCCCCATACATCCAAAAGGGTTTTTCCGCGGCTTTTGGCAATCTTTTTTCCGTCCATCAAAAGATTCGCCGCATCAAATGTCGCTTTTACAACATTCACCGCCGAACTTGAACCGATAGATTTTGAAAGTAAATCGGTAGCCCCCGCCACTTCCATAATGGCACGGATTGTACCGCCTGCAATAATACCTGTACCCGAACAAGCGGGGCGCAAAAGGACGACGGAACCCTTAAATTTACCTTGCACCTCGTGCGGAATCGTTCCGTTCTTTAGCGGAAAGGTTACCATATTGGCTTTGGCTTTTTCAATGCTCTTCCGGATAGCGTCGCTTACATCATTCGCCTTGCCGAAACCGTAGCCGACGCGACCTTTTTGGTCGCCCACAACCGTTAAGGCAGAAAACGAGAATCTGCGTCCGCCTTTCACAACCTTCGCCGTCCTGTTCAGTTTAACGAGTTTTTCAACGTATTCTTTATCGGAATGCTGATTATCACGTTTTGATTCTTTTTGGTGACTCATAACCTCTCCTAAAACTTAATTCCCGTTTTTCGTGCACCGTCGGCAACAGCCTTTACCACACCGTGATAAAGATACCCGTTCCTGTCAAAAACAACCGTGCCGATATTTTTTTCCTTGAGACGTTTACCGATTTCTTCACCGACTTTTGCCCCAGATACAACATTAACCTTAAGCGATCGAAGATCTTGTTCCAGTGTAGAAACGGAAGCCAACGTCACACCTTTTACATCATCAATAACTTGAACTGAAATACGTTTGTTGCTTCGGAATATCGTCATACGGGGACGTTCCGCAGTGCCGAAAACATTTTTCCGGATATGCATCTTTCGCTTAAATCTTTTTCTATCTTTGTCGTTACGTTTCCTATCCATAACACTACCCTACTTTACACCGGATTTACCGACTTTTCTGATGATGAGTTCGTCTTCATAACGAATCCCTTTGCCCTTATAAGGCTCAGGCCCGCGCAATTTACGAACCTGTGCCGCAAATTCACCGACCGCAGCTTTGGAAGCTCCCGAAATTATAACTTTAAGCTGGTCAACTTTTACTTCAATTCCTTCGGGAATTAAAACGGAAAAATCATTTGAATAGCCTAAAGACATAACAAGAAGTTTACCGTTCACTTCGGCTTTATACCCTACACCGTTTATAACAAGAGATTTCGTAAAACCGACACTAACCCCTTTTACCATGTTGTTTAAAAGGCTGCGATACAAACCATGATATGCACGGGTTTGCAGCTCATCATTTTTACATGTTACAACGGCTTCGGCACCTTCTACTTTAATATCGACGGCTTCCGGATGATAAGCTTGGGACAATTTTCCCTTAGGACCTTCCACCGTAAAAACTCCGTTTGCCACACTTATTTTTACGCCCGCCGGAACGGCAACAGGCAGTTTACCGATTCTTGACATTTCCGCCTCCTACCAAACCTTGCAAATAAGCTCGCCGCCAACCTGACTCTCGCCGGCGGCTTTTCCGGTAATAATACCTTTCGATGTCGATACTATCAGTGTACCGTAACCGTTAAACACGCGCGGCAAACTCTTATAGCCAGAATAAACCCTGCGACCCGGTGTTGAAACTTTTTCAATACCGTGAATTACCGAAGTTTCCTTATCATCATATTTTAAAAAGACACGGATATTGCTTATGCCGTCTTGGGTTAATTTTTTACAGTTTTTAATATACCCTTCCGATTTAAGAATACTGATAATTTCCCATTTAACTCTTGAAGCGGGAACATCAACCGATTCGTGACCGGCGGAAGCGGCATTTCTAATTTTCGTAAGCATATCTGCTATCGGATCTGAAACACTCATTATCGCTCCTCCTACCAACTTGATTTTATAACGCCGGGAATCTGACCTTCGCTTGCCAATTTTCTAAAGCAAACACGGCATAATTTGAATTTTCGCAAATACCCTCTCGGTCTTCCGCAAACCTTACATCTGTTGTACTGCCGTGTAGGATATTTCGCTTTTCTGTTCGCTTGATTAATTTTTGCTGTTGTAGCCATGCAATCCTCTCTTACTTCCTAAAGGGCATACCGAACTTTGCAAGAAGCGATCTCGCCTCTCGGTCGGTTTCGGCGGAAGTTACCACGTTCACATTTAAACCCGAAATCCGTTCGATTTTGTCGAAATCGATTTCCGGGAAAATAATCTGTTCGGTAATACCGATCGAATAATTTCCGCGTCCGTCAAATCCGTTCGGATTAACTCCGCGAAAATCCTTAACACGAGGCAAAGCAACATTTATAAAGCGGTCCAAGAATTCATACATCCGCGCACCGCGTAACGTTACCATTGCCCCAACTTCATTCCCCTCACGAAGTTTAAAGTTTGCTATACTCTTTTTCGCCTTTGTTTTTACAGCTTTCTGACCTGTAATAGTTTGCAAATCAGCTACTGCGGCATCAAGGAGTTTCCTATTCGTGAGAGCCACACCAACACCCATACTTACCACAACCTTTTTAAGGCGGGGAATTTGCATAACCGTAGTATAGCTAAATTCTTTTTTAAGTTCGGGCATGATTTGTTCCGTATAGACTTTCTTAAGCCGAGGTACATAATTACTCATTATAACGCTTCTCCACATTTGCGGCAAACTCTCGTTTTTTTGCCGTCTTCTATCCTGTATGCAATTCGCGTCTTTCCACACTTTTTGCATATAATCATAACATTGGAAGCTGAAATCGGAGCTTCAATTTCGACTATTCCGCCTTGATCCTGCTGACTTTTTTTCCGCATGGCTTTTTTTACCATATTGAGCCCACGGACTATAACTCTGTTTTCAGCCTGTAAAACCTTAACGATTTCTCCGCGTTTTCCTTTTTCTATACCTGCAATAACTTCAACAGTATCGTTACGGCGAATTTTAATTTTTCCAGTCATAAAACTCTCCTTAAAGAACTTCCGGCGCAAGAGAAATAATCTTCATATAATCGTAATCACGAAGCTCTCTCGCTACGGGTCCAAAAATACGTTTTCCCTTCGGATTTTTGTTATCGTCGATAATTACGCATGCATTATCATCAAACCGGATATATGTTCCGTCGGGACGGCGGTACTCTTTGGAAACGCGTACGATAACCGCTTTTTCCACCGTACCCTTCTTAATAACCGAAGTCGGTAGCGCTTCTTTAACCGCCACCACGATTATATCGCCTATTCCCGCATACCTACGTTTCGAACCGCCGATAACCTTAATGCATTCAACAAGCTTGGCACCCGAATTATCGGCAACGTTCAATCTTGTTTCCACCTGTATCATTTTACATCACCCCTCGCTACTTCGCCCGCTCGATAATTTCTACAAGCCGCCACGACTTATCTTTACTAATAGGTCGGTGTTCTACAATCCGTACCGTGTCGCCGACATGAGCGGAATTCTGCTCATCGTGAGCCTTATATTTTTTACTGCTCGACACGTATTTTTTGTACAACTTATGAAGTTTTTTGGTTCGAACTTCAACGACAACGGTTTTATTCATTTTATCGCTTGTTACGATACCGACAAACTCACGCTTCCCGATTTTTTTTATATTTTCCTTAGCTTCCACGGGTTCAGCTCCTATTTCACTTTTTCACCCGCCAATTCTTTTTGACGGATAAAAGTATTCAACATCGCTATCTCGCGACGCATCGTTCTCTTCTCAACAGGGTTATCCAAATGGCCAACCACCGCCTGAAATCTCAAATCCATATGTTTTTGTTTTAATTCATTACGTTTTAAAACAAGCTCGGAATACGACATCTCTTTATATTTAGATTTATTTTTCATTTTAAGCTCCCTTAGTCGGCTTGAATTTGCTCGGCAAATTTCGTCTTGAAAGGAAGTTTGCTTCCTGCTAAAAGCATCGCTTCTTCAGCCAAAGTCCTATCGACGCCTGCCAATTCAAAAAGGACCGTCCCAGGCTTAACCGGCGCAACCCAATATTCGGGAGCACCCTTTCCGCCACCCATTCGTACTTCGGCGGGTTTTTTCGAATATGGCTTATCGGGAAAAACACGAATCCACAACTTTCCGCCGCGTTTAATCTTACGGTTTAAAGCGACACGCGCCGCTTCAATCTGCCTGTTTGTAAGTAAAAACGGCTCAAGACAAACAAGCCCGAAATCACCGAAATCGATTTTATTACATCGGGTCGCTTCACCTTTAATTCTCCCGCGCTGAACCTTTCTATGTTTTACTCTCTTAGGACTAAACATAACTACTGCCTCCCTGCTTGAACGGCTTTTTCGGAACGTTGCCGCCGTTGTTTTTTAAGCAGTGCACCCGCATCTTCTTTTTGCTCGCCGCCGAACATCATTCCGCCGTAAAGCCAAACTTTACAGCCGATTTTTCCGTAAGTCGTTTCCGCCTCAGCAAATCCGTAATCAATATCCGCCCGAAGCGTATGAAGAGGAACACGACCTTCTTTCATCTCTTCAGTTCTGGACATATCCGCCCCGCCTAAACGACCCGAAATTCTCACCTTTATTCCCTGCGCACCGGCTCGCATTGTATTAAAACATGCCTGTTTTAAAACTTTACGGAAAGACGCCCTGCCTTCAAGTTGATGAGCAACATTTTGAGCAACTAAAGAAGCTTTTAATTCCGCCCGCTTAATTTCTTTAATTTTAATTTGCACTTTCTTATTCAGTTTTTTTTGAATAGCGGCACCGATTTTTTCGATATTCGCACCTTTAATGCCGATTATAACACCGGGACGCGCCGTGTGTATCATTATCGTAATCCGCTGTGGATGACGAATAATTTCAACTTCTGCAACGTCGGCATTTTTACATTCGGGAATATCCCGTATCATCGCACGGATTTTCAAATCTTCAAGCAATAAATCGGCATACTCTCGGGGACTCGCGTACCAGCGAGAAGACCATGTCTTATTTATACCGAGCCTTAACCCCGTAGGGTTTACTTTTTGTCCCATTCTTACTCTCCTGCCTTTTCATCAACGATAACCGTGATATGGCACATACGCTTTAAAAGCATATCCGCACGCCCTTTACCACGACACCAAATCCGTTTCAACCTCGGACCTTCATCAATCATAACATCTTTAACAATAAGGCTATCTTCATCAAGCCGCTTATTCCGATTAAGAGCGTTTGATGCAGCCGATTTCATTGCTTGAGAAATCAAAACGGCACCTTTTTGCGGCATATTTTCCAAAATAGCCATCGCTTCAGGGTACGGTTTATGTTTTACAACATTTGCAACCGGCCTTACCTTTGTAGGTGAAGCGATAAGAAATTTAGTTGTCGCCCGATATTCTATTTTTTCAGCCATCTTTATTCACCTATTTCGCAACTTTCTTGTCGGAATTTGCATGTTTTCGGAATGTCCGCGTCGGCGCAAATTCGCCAAGTTTATGTCCAACAAGATTCTCGGTTATATAAACCGGAATCCACGTCTTGC
>CAUUAT010000051.1:0-14363 GCA_963543195.1 uncultured Treponema sp. | reverse complement strand
AGAATGGGAAAGAAAGCATTGAATGGATCAGCGTAGATAAATTATATTTAGATAGACTTATCAAAGAACAAAAACTGTGATATAATTAAAAAAAGATAAATATTATGAAATTAATAGAAGCACTAATAAAATTTAATAATGTGTTCGGCAGAAATAAAACCGATCTGGGAAATTTTTCCATCATTGATGATGCCGTGAAAAATGCCGAGTGCACAGATGAGTTAGAGCAGTTTTATTCTTTAATATCTTTCGATAATGTGTTAATAATCGGAGGAGAGTTTTTTCTTACCATTCAACCAAAGACAAAACTTGATAGAGCTCAAGAGGGCTGGTACATAATTCTTAACAAAGAAGGGAAGCCGCAAAACGATGATACAAAGTGGAATAAAGATTGGGTTGTCTTTGCAAATAGAAATGATGATGCTGTTTACTTTGACAAGAAAAATGGAGGAGTGTATGCCTCTATCAATAAAAGACAGTTATTTAATTTAAGCTCTTCCCTTGCCGATTTCTTTTTTCTTTTATCCGAATGTATGAAACTGGAAGAAGAAAAATATAAATTTAACACAAGCGATGATGATGAAGAGCCTTTAGAAAATTTTATTGATGATACAGAAGGCATCCTCTCGCAATGCTTAAACACAAAGCAAGTTGGAGATTTTATAGCGTTCTTTTTTGGATAGTTCAGAGGCAGCAATGAAGAAGAGTCGGAAAAGCTATTAGTCAGCTTACAAGAAAAATGAAGATTTTTCAACAAAATAAAATTTCGGCTAAACTATATTGCATTGAACTTATTATCATTCCCATTATTGTTATTTTTTCTCTTTATTTTTTTGATACTGTTTTTAAAGAGTTTACAAAGTATTATTTTGAATTATCGATGGTATAGCGATTTAAAAACTGGCCTAATTACAGCACTTACAAAAACCGCTAAAAAATGATAGAATAAATATTATAGAGGGTAAAATATGAACGGAGAATTATATCTAAAAAAAGGCTTGCTTCAACTAAATAAAAAATTATATGACGAAGCTTTAGAAACTTTAACTAAGGTAATTGAACTCGATGATGATCTTGCCAGTGTTACATCTGCAAAATGTATTTTAGGTGAATATTATTTTATTCATCAAAACTATGAAAAACAATTCTTATATTTATAACTTAAAAATGGAAGATGTCCCTTGGCATCGGCTTCCTACAACTTATGGAAAAGCAACCTTGTTCCTTTAATATTTTGAAATATATTACTTAAAGCGCAGTTCAAATCAAGCAAGGGATGGCGAAAAAGTAACAAACTTTTGAGACATCTCCGAAGCTAAAAAGTACCGCGCCCATTTAGCCGTTCCGTATTTTTTTAATATTGCGATTCATCAAGTGCCGCCCGATGTGTCGATACGCAAGCCGCTTAAGCGGCGACATCTGCTGGTGATGCTCTTTTAAAAGTTCATCGGGAGAATCGTATACGCCGAAATCCTGATTGATGCCTTCGCTTTGGATATAAGTGTCGTTTCGGTTAAAGTCGATCACCGGCTTTTTAAAATCTTTTACGCCCACACCGTATCCGCAAAAAGCGCCGGTACAGGTTTTATGCATCGCTTGCAGCTTAGTAAGGTATTGGGTATCCAAAATCAATGCTTCAAGCTCATACCATCGCTCTTCAAAATATACTTCGACCCAACTGTGAAAAATATTTTTCGGCGCATTTTTGTATACAAAACCCGTCATTGCGCCCTGCTGCAATTTTTTATCTATCGTAAATCCGTGTATCCTGCACGGAATACCGCATGCGCGGAGCAATGCCATAAACAGCACGGCTTTCGTGTTGCACTGACCGTACCCGTCTTTTAAAACCTTTGACGCGCTGATATTGTCATCAATGTTATACCCGAAGAGAATGTCATCCCGCACAAAATTGTATATCGATTTGATGCGCTCAAAGGTATCGAACGTGCGCCAGTTTTTTTCTTGTATCAGCTCTTGAATGCGCGGACCGGAATAATCCAGCATTTTTGTTTCACAAAGATATTTGTCCATAAAGTCCCCTTTTCATTATATCACTTTCCTCACATTTTAACATTCAGCCAATCTGAAATATTTATTCTGAGAGTAAAACCGGAATCTCAGAGAAGTCACACTTAACATAAAAGTAACGCTTTTAAAAATTAACGCATTCTTTGATTATTCTTTTATGTTTCTTTTCTTTAAATTGTTCAAGTCGTTTTACGGAAGCTTGATAATATGCCGGATCAATTTCCATACCGATAAATTTACGCGATAATTTTAATGCGGCATGCCCCGTAGAGCCGACTCCCATAAAAGGATCGAACACTACATCCCCCTCATTTGAAGCGATGGTAATAATATGCTCCAAAACGGCAAGCGGTTTTTGCGTCGGGTGTTTAGGCTCTTTTATTCTTTCTTTTCCCATACAGATCGGCGTTTCGATAAAATTGTGCATTTCATTTTGTGCGGTAAAATTCCAGGTATGCCCCTTATTCCATAAACAGACAATTAATTCGCAGCTGTTTAAAAACGATGATTTTCTGATATTCGGCACCGGATTGGTTTTATGCCACACCATAAACTGAAAAGTATTGAATACCGGATCAAAGACTTCGTGATATTTCCCGATTAAGTTGTAGCTGGTGAATATAAAAATATTTCCGGACGGTTTTAAAATACGTTTAAAATCGTCGACCAGTTTTGAAGGATCAAACGGAACTAAATCCCATTTTGCAACATCGTTATTTATTTCGGCGCGCCAATCGAATTTCATATTACCGGTAGAGTATTCCGACAGGTTATACGGCGGATCGCACAGGATGAGGTCAACCGAAGAATCAGGGATTTCTTTTATCTTTTTAAAACTGTCGCCGAGTATCAATGATGCTTTGTGTATTTTTTCTATCTCATACATATTATTTGTTCCCGAAATACATATTTTTAATGTCGTCCAATGTGCTTTTTATATGCAAAGCGCTTTCTTTATATTGGCGCATAATTATCTCAAAACCCTTTTTATCATCGCAGACAAAATTCCAGTAATCTTTTCCAATTAACAATTCATCGGCTGCAAAAAACTGCCTGACTCGGTCCTGTTTCCAGTAATTCCCTTCACCGAACATATTATAGGCGGTTCCTAAGAAAATAAAAATTTTTGCAGTACTATCTTGCCGTTCCATTAAAGAATTTTTTAATATAAAGTATTCTTGTAAAAGAGCCTGTTTTTCGCTTTTTGCCTTTTTATTATCAAGGTCTCCTCCTGCTTTCAGCTCAATAAGATAATGCTCGTTTTTATTCCGGTTGTAAAAATAATGATCGGTAACATGGCTTTTAGCAAAAGACCGGATATCTTTCGGTTTCATCCATGTGAAATTGTTATAGTCGCTGACGGTTGGCTTGATATTTCTTTCATACTCCGAAAGCATAAAATCCATATGCTGGGTTTGCTGCGGAAGGAGATAGGCGTCAAGCTTCCCCTTTACTTCGTATGAAAGTTTTGCTATAGCATTGCCGATTCCTTCGAGAACCCGGCCAAAAGAACTGTCAAAACTTCGGACAAAGGCGCTGTAAAACATAAATTCGTGCCCTAATTCGGCAATAAAACAATTATTTTTTTTCGCATTAATAACGCCTTCAGGGTCATTTACCTGAGAGCGATGTTTTACGCCGAAACCTTCTGCAAAGGTTTTTATCGAAGCGTCAATAATCTGTTCTATGGCTTTTTGTTTTATTTTATCCATCGGGTTAGCATCCTTAGATTTATGTGCGATGATAAGCAGTATAGCATAATTGATAAAAAAAATAAGAGGGCTGCCTTTTTGAAAAGAGGCGGCTTGCAGCTCTTGATTGCAAGCCTTTACGCTCTCTATTTCTTAAAGTGAACCTCTAAAAACTGTAAACTTATCGGCTTACTCTGTTTATTAACTTGTCCGCTTTGCGGACTGCGAAACAGTTTTTAGAAGTGAGCTCTGCTCACCGGTTTTGCTGATCGAGCCTCTCTATTTGCGAAGGAGACTCGGCAAATCCGGCAAATTTTTTTGCAAAATGCCCTTTATATAGGCTTCAATTCATTGTGCCGACGGAGCAAAAAGTGCAAAGTCGTATTTTATGGGATCTTCGGGGCAAAATTCGCATAGACGGTTTGTGATTTCTTCTACGGCCTTTCTGTCATTTTGCTTTCGAGTTAAAAGCCCTAATTCTCTGCCGCGCCGGGCACAATGCACATCAAGCGGTAAGTATAATTCCGAAGGTGACACGCTTTTCCATAAACCGAAGTCCACGCCTTTTTTTGAAGAGCGTACCATCCACCGTAAAAACATATTCAATCTTTTTGCGGCAGAGCCTCCTTCCATATTGCCGATATGCTTTACGGTATGAGCGGACATTCCGCAAATAAACTCGGAACGGAACCGGCTCATTCTTGTTATAAGCGGTTCACCGGAATTTTGCGGGGCAAATAAATTTTCAAAACCGCCGCTTTTGCGGTAAATATCTCTAATCGCTTTTGCAATGGCAAACGTATCTTCTCCATTCAGTGTGCGGTGATAAAACTGCTTTAGGTTTTTTAATTGTGCAGGAGATCCGTTCATTAAAAACAAATAAGGTTCATTTTGCATCAGTGACATCAGTTTGTCCGCGTTTTTTAAAATTGACGTGCGATTGCCCCACGCAAAAATAGAAACAAAAAAACCGGCAATTTCTATATCTTCTTTTTTTGAAAATCTGTGGGGAATGCTTATGGGGTCTGCCGGAATAAAATCCGGATTTTCATATAGCGCGGCATTTTTATCAAGCAAGGTTTTTAAATTCATTGTATGAGCTGTCGATTATTTTATATACGTTTCAATATCGCCCGTTTTATTAAAGGGCACCTTTAAAAACTGAGTTTTTTTTGAAAGTACCGTTTTTTCACTTATCATAAACTGCTCCTATAATTTTTTACGGCATGCAAAGTGAATTATGCTGCAAGCGTTTTTATAATAAATTCCGATACTAAGTTATTTTTCGTCCATAGCTTTTTTCTCTTCAGTTTCCAATGCCATATCCAAAATCGTAAAAAATAAAATTACAATCATCGGACCTAAAATAATTCCGTTAAGAGCAAACATTTTTACTCCGCCCAACATCGAAAAAAAGATAAGCAACGGGTGAATTTTTATTCTGTCTTTTAAAAAAAACGGACGCAAAAAATTATCCATAAAGCTGATAGTAGAGCCTGCAATAATTAAAAACAAAAGTCCTTTTAAAAGACTGTGTGTAAAACACATACTGATGCCGATCGGGAACCAAACCAATGCACATCCTACAAGCGGTAAAAAAGTCGTAAAAAAAGTTAATATAGCTAAAAGCAAGGTGCTTTGCACTCCGAATAAAAAATAAATTACGAATGCTGCTATGCCTTGATAAAACGAAACCAAAAAAAGTCCTTTAAAAAGATTTGTCGTTATTTCTCTTATTTTTACAAATATTTTTGATGATGTTTCGCTGTCAATCGGAATTGCATGTTTTAATAAACCGGCAAGATATGCTCCGTCAATATAAAAAAAATACAATGTAAAAGCAAGGAAGACTAATGACAAAAAAAATTCTCCGGCATTTTTTACAATGTTTGTCGCCGATTTTAAAATCTTATCCGAAGAGCTTGATGCTAAAGACAGTAATTCTCTTTTTAGGTCCAATTGAGAAATATCAATAGTGCCGCGTGAGAGTTTAAAAACCGTCTCGGCAATATTTTGTCTTACATTTTCGTTTTCTGGGGAATTTATTTTTTCAATAATCGAATCGATGTTTTGCACGAGAACTTTTCCTTGTCCGAAAATTTTTATAACCGCAAATGAGAGAATACCTGCAACGATTAGAACCGTAAAAACGGAAAAAAAACCCGCCAACAATCTTTTTTTTATTGCAAATGTTTTTTTTTCTTTATCCATTTTGGAAAGAAGTCGGTTATACAAGGGGCTTGCCAGCATATAAATTACGGAAGACCAAAGCAGTACGCTTGCATACGGCAAAAATAATTTCCCGACAAGGAAGAGCATTACGGCAAGCAAAATAAAAAACGATACGGTTTGAATTGTCTGTTTATTTTTTTGAAACATAATTATCTCATCTCGTTTTCAATGTCGCGAAAATATCGGACGGTTTTTACTTTAAGTTCATCGGTTGCCGCATCATCGCAAACTATTATTGCTTTGGGGTGGAGCTGCAATGCACTTACCGTCCATAAATGATTTACTCCCAATTCAACCGCATGCCGTACAGCTCGTGCTTTTGCATAACCTGTTGCCATAATAAGAACTTCTTCCGCATCAGTGATTGTTGCAATGCCTACGGTTAAGGCTGTTTTCGGTACAAGGGTTTCGTCTCCGTTAAAAAAGCGCGAATTCATTGCGACGGTATCTTGGGTTAAAGTCTTTTCTCGCGTGCGTGAACCAAGCGAAGAACACGGCTCGTTAAAAGCAATATGCCCGTCTGCACCGATTCCTCCTAAAAATAAATGAATCTTTCCGTAAGCAGCGATTGTTTTTTCATAATCGGCGCACTCTTTTAATTTATCTTTTGCCATTCCGTTTAAAATATGAACATTTTTTAAATCTATATCAATATGATTAAAAAAATTCTCCATCATAAAATAATGATAACTTTGCGGATGGTCGGGCGGTAAGCCTACATATTCATCCATATTAAATGTAACGACATTTTTAAAAGAAAGTGCTCCCGTTTTATTTTTTGCAATTAATTCTTTATATATACCGAGTGGAGTGGAACCGGTAGGCAGTCCCAACACAAAAGGCTTTTTTTTTGAAGGAGTGAACTCCGTAATTTTACGGCAAATATAATTTGCAGCCCACTTTGCACAGGCATTATAATCTTTTTTTATAATAACGCGCATATAAAATTCTCCTATGAGAAGCGATTTTATCATAAAACGGGAAAAATTGTAAACGGGCAGTATTGCATTATTTGCAGGTAGGATAAAAATAGAAAACCTTATATTATAAAATGATGAGTGGAATAGGCATCTCTAAAAACTGAAGTTTTTTAGAGATGCCCTAATGTATCATACTTTCCGGCAATTAAAGACAGTGCCGACTATTTTATTTTTTTTAAATTTTCTTCAAAAAGTTTTTTAAAACCGTCCGTATTTAATGCTCCCGTATGGAAAGAGCCGGGAACAATGGAACCTGTTTTATCGACAAAAAAACTTGTCGGAACGCCTGCAAGATTTTCATAAATCGGATAAAATTCCGGAACGGAATATAAAGCTTTAAAAGTACAACCTGAATCTTTCCAAATTTCCTTTGCCAAATCCAGTGTGGATTCATCTTCTTTAGATAAGTCGACGGTTAAAGCGATGACATTGCAGTTTTTTTGTGAATATTCTTTATAAACCGCTTCAAGATTCGGAAGTTCGGCTTTGCACGGACCGCAAAATGTTCCCCATACATTTACGAGTGTGATATCGTATTTGGAAAATAGTTCGTTTGTTACGGTTTGCCCATCCAAATCGGTTGCGGAAAACACCAAAGTGTCACCTTTTGAAACCGAAGTTTCCGTTTTTTTCGGCACATCGGCCGCAGAATTATCGTCTGCATTTACTTTCTCATCTTTTGAGCATGAAGTAAAAATTGCGGCAAAGATAAACACCGCTACAATAATTTTTCTGTGTTTCATTTAAAACTCCTATATGTACCCGCAAAACAGTATTATTGTTTTTTGGTTACTGTTATGGTCAATGTCATATAATATACAAACGACGAATGGTAAAGCAATAGACTACGTACGTGCTAAGCGGTTTTTTATTTGTTTATTTTTTTTACAAGATGTGTTTTTTCCGCTTTTTCTACCGATCGGAATGGTGTCTCGTTTTTTTCAGCGAATAAAAAGCTATGCTCTATTGCATGTACCGGACAAACTTTTACACATTCGCCGCAGCGTATGCATTCGGGGCTGTTTGGTGTTTTGTATGTTGGGATATCAATTTTGCATACGCGTTCGCATTTTCCACATTTTATACATTTATCGTTGATTTTTAAACGGTATAAACTTATGGGATTGAATATTCCTAAGAATGCTCCGAGTGGACATAAAAATCGGCAAAAAGGGCGGTAAAAAATCATCGATAGCAGTGTAATTATCGTGAGTATTATGAACTTTACGCTGAATAATGTTCCCAGCGATGCTACCAGCGCTTTATTTACCGCAATTAACGGCAATGCCCCCAGTAAAATTCCTGAAGGACAAATATATTTGCAAAAATACGGATCGCTCATTCCATACTTGTCTTGAAGAGCAAACGGCAAGATAAATACGAAAAGAGCTAAAATGGCAAACTTTAGATATTTAAGCGCTGCCGCCGTTTTTTTCGGTATTTTTATTTTTTTTATCGGGATTTTATCCAATAAATCTTGAAAAAAACCGAACGGACAGATATAACCGCAAAAAAATCTTCCTGCGGTTATGGCAAACAGCGACAATAACCCTACAATGTAGAAAGCGAAATTAAATTTACTGCTTCCTATTGTTGCTTGAATTGAGCCTATAGGGCAGCCGAAAAGGGCGCCGGGGCAGGAATAGCAGTTTAAAACCGGAACGCATGCTTTTTTTAAGGGACCTTTGTAAATTCGACCTTGTAAAAAACCTCTTAAATTCCCATTGATTGCCAGCATCCCTAAGGCCTGAATTAAATGACGTTTTTTGTTTAGCGTTTTTTGTGTTTTTATTTTAGCCAATGCCTATACACTCCATACAAATATTTACGGCTTTTTTCAGCACAACCGCGACTTCGCCGCGGTAAATGCCTAAAATCATAATAGTCAAAGCCGAAATTATTACAGCTATTGCCGCTATTTTTTTCTTCATAATGCCTATTTTTTTATTGTTTGCAGCGCTTTATCGAAGGCTTCCGTAAATTGTTCTAAAGAACGGCTACCTACAATCAAATCGTCTTTCGATGAAGCTATTATGTTTCCTTTTTTGTCTACAAAAATAGTCATCGGCCACGCGACCAAGCCTTTAAATAAGGAATTAAAACTGTCGTTGTTTTGCAAGATTGTATAAGCACAGCCTGCATCCTGTGTCAGTTTTTTAGCGGTTTCAAGCGGCTCCTGATCCGACGGAGTTATGTCGCCGGTAATTCCTATAATGTTACAGTTTTTGTCTTTGTAGATTTCGTACAATTTTGCGATTTCCGGTAATTCAGCCTTGCACGGACCGCACCATGTCGCCCAAATGTTTATCATCGTAACGTCATAATTTTTTAAAATATCGTTTGTTACTTTATTGCCGTCCAAATCGACGGTATCGAATTTGAGCCCCTTAAGTTCAAGCATAACTGATTCAGGTGACTTGGGATCGATACAAGTGATTGTTTTCCTGACAGGTTTAACTTGCGAAATCATTTCTTGGTAAATTTCAGCGGACTTTTCACTTAAATTTTCAGTGCTAAAATCGGCAATAGCAAGAATTTGCGTAAATTCTTTTGTTTTACGGACGATATCGTTATAAGGGAATCCCGTGATGTCTTCAAGTTTTTTATCCCCGATTAAAGGTGTTCTCAGTACTAAGAGTGCATAAATCGGTTTTAAATTGGGCACAATTTCCGCATCTATTTTTTCCCATTTTTCGTCCGTAGAAAGTTTTTTGTTATTGCGGATAGCATTATATGCTTCTATCAGTTCATCGGGAAAGAAGCTGTATACATAACCTGAATACAATACCTCTTCCGGCGTATCTTCCGCTTCTCCGATAACTTCAGAATCGATATTGTCTTTGTAAGTATCGAAAAAAGCAGGTCGATGAAGTTTGAAGCCGATGGGCATGAAATAGCGCCATCCTTCCGCTTTTTCTTTGTCGGACAGTTCAAATTCTTTGCTTCCTCCCGCGAATATTGCCGCTGAAGCAATACAAAAAACAACGAAAACCAATAAAATCTTGTAATTTTTTTTCATGCAAATCCCCCTTGAAATAGAAATGCAGCATTATTATAGCAAATATCAATTCCTTATACAAGGTAATTTTTACCGTAAAAAACGTTATAATGTGTAAAAATTACAAAATTTATGAAAAAAATGCGATTTTTTATGCAAAAGCTATTGACATTTATGTAAGAAGATGGTAACTTACATCCTAGGCACAGATTAAGGGATGTTAAAAAAATATTCCTTAAAAAAGCGTTCATAAAAGTATTTTTTCTATGAATGGTTTATACTCTATTCTTGATCCCTCCGGACTGCATACTCCCGGAGGGATTTTTTTTACTTTTTTCTTAAAATCCGTATAATTTTCGTATATAATAGGTATGGAAGCATTAAAAATATTCGGCATGCAAACCGTAAGAAAACCGGATTTGCGAGAAAAACTTTTAGAACGCGGACCTGAAAGCTTAAACGATTCGGAATTAATGGCGATTCTTCTGAGGACGGGATTAAAAGATAAACCGGTAAAAACGCTGGCAGAAGATATAATTCTTCACATTGACAAAGTAAAACCTGAAAAAATAGAGGGCTATTTGCGCTCGATTAAAGGTATGGGCGACTCAAAAATTACAACGGTTATGGCTGCAATGGAATTGGGCAGACGGTATTACAACACGCAAGGCAGAGTAATAGAACATCCGTCGGATGCCGTTCCGCTATTACAGCATTATGCGGCACGGGCGCAAGAACATTTCATTTGTGTTTCGCTTAACGGTGCGAACGAAGTAATTTCAACACGGGTTGTAAGTATAGGTATTTTAACTAAAACCCTCGTGCATCCTCGTGAAGTTTTTTGCGATGCAATAAAAGATCGTGCTGCTTCGATAATTGTGGCGCACAATCATCCGTCCGGTAATCTGTCTCCGTCGCGTGAAGATATTTTGCTTACAAACCGTTTATACGAAGCAGGCGATATTTTAGGTATAAAATTATTGGATCACATAATTCTTGTCCCATGTGGCGACTATTTCAGTTTTATTCAAAATGAAATAAATCTCGCAGGGAGCCGGCTTCATGATGTCCGCATTGTCTCTCATTAAAACTTGTGATAAAATGCGATATGCTGATTTCCGAAATTACAATACCGGTTACAAATATCGCAGGAGTTGGAAGCGCCGCTGCAGCTCAATTGAAAAAACTCGGTGTTGAAAACATAGGGGACCTTTTGCGTTTTTTCCCGCGCGATTGGGAAGACCGCACTCAAATTCATTATTTTTCGGACTGGAACAAGGCTCAAAAAATAAATGTCCCCGTAATGATTGTCGAACATCAATGGTTCGGATTCGGAAAAATGCGTACGCTTAAATTGATTGTAGCGGACAAAATCGGCACGAAAGCCTCTTTAATTTGCTTTAACCGTTCGTTTTTAGAAAAAAGTTTTCCCACCGGAACGAGCTGCTTTGTTTATGGAAGTTTCTATCACAAATACGGCGAATTGCAGTCTTCATCCTTTGAACTTGAAAAAACCGAAAATGCCCTTTTGAAAATTCTTCCGGTGTATCCTTTAACTGCTGGAATAGGGCAAACTAAATTACGCAAAATCATAAATGCGGCATTAAAATCGTATGCTCGTGGAATAACTTCCGAATTACCTGAAGAGATTCTGAAAAAATATAATCTTCCGCCGAAGCAAGCGGTTTTGTTTTTACTTCATACACCAAAAACGATGGCGGATGCAGAGCTTGGAAGGTATGCGCTGATTTTTGAAGAGTTTTTTTTACTGCAATATGCAGTGGGGAAAAAATCGCTTGAACGACGCGGCCGACTTCCCGGTTTTGAAGAGAAAAAGCAATTAACGGAATCCGCTCAAAAAATGCCTGAGTTTACGCCGCTTCAAAAACAATTTTTGGACAGACTTCCGTTTAAATTGACTTGCGGGCAGCTTGCGGTAACGGCAGAAATAAATACGGACTTGGACGGTATAAATCCGATGGCGCGGCTTATTCAAGGCGATGTGGGATCGGGCAAAACGCTTACGGCATTTTTAGCTTGCATAAAAATTGTCGAACAAGGCGGGCAAGCGGCGTTTCTTGCGCCGACGGAATTGCTTGCCCGGCAGCATGCCGAAACTGCCGCACGGCTTTTAGAACCGCTCGGAATTCGTCTGGCTTTTTTAACGGGAAATGTAAAAGCAAAGGGACGAAGCAATTTACTGCGTGCGCTTGAAAACGGCGGCATTGATGTAATTCTCGGAACTCATTCACTGTTTTCGGCAAACATAACCTACAAGAATTTACGCCTTGCTGTAATTGACGAACAGCACCGCTTCGGTGTTCTGCAAAGAGCTGCAATTATCCGCAAAGGGATTGAAAGCAAAGATAACGGCAAAACCGATAGCGGCGCTTTTTCTGAAAAAAGAGTTCCGCACATTCTTATGATGAGTGCAACGCCTATTCCTCGCACGCTGGCTCTTTCAGTTTTCGGCGACCTCGATATTTCAACAATTCGTACGATGCCGTCCGGCAGAAAGCCGGTGATAACCTATATTGCCGGTTCGGATAAAGCGGAACGGGTTTATTCGTTTATCGGCAGAGAAATTTTAAATGGACGGCAAGCGTATTTTATATATCCCATAATTGAAGAAAATGAAGAGCTTTCGCTGAAATCCGCCGAACGTATGTTTGAAGAACTGAAACGGAGCTTCCCGTCGCAGCGGCTTGCACTCATTCATTCTAAAATTGCGGAAGAAATGCAGCGTGATATAATGAAAGGATTCCGTTCAGGCGCAATTACTATTTTGGTGGCAACTTCCGTCGTGGAAGTAGGAGTCGATGTTCCGAATGCTACGTGCATGGTTATAGAACACGCCGACAGATTCGGCCTTTCGGCACTGCATCAAATGCGGGGCAGGGTTGGGCGCGGGAGCGAGCAGGCGTACTGTTTTTTGCTGTATGGGAAAAATCTAACCGAAAACGGCAGAAAGCGTCTTGCGATAATGAAGGAAACGTCGGACGGATTTAAAATTGCAGAAGAAGATTTAAAGCTGCGCGGACCGGGTGATATCGGTGGGGTCGAGCAGTCAGGCTATTTGGGTTTTAAATACGCCGATCCCGTCCGCGATTACGAAATTATGCAGACGGCAAGAACCGCCGCTTTTGAATTACTAAAACGTTCCCAATGAAATTTAAGGATAGCTGCAAAAAAACATTGTCCGATTTGCTTCGCGTCCATCTTCCCGCCAATTAAAAACATATCATCTCGTTATCGGCTTTGCCGATTGATCAGCTTTGCAATAGAATAAATTTAATATTGACCGCCTCTACCTTTTTTTTAAATGTAAAAAAGATGATAAGAAGATCATCTAAGAGTATTAAGTAAATTAGGCGATAGTCTTGAAAAACTAAAGGAAAGATGAAAACAGTATATGCAAATAGTGCATATGCAGAAGAAGAAATACAGAGAGTTTTAAAAGTAAAAGGAATAGAAGGACAAATCTTTGAAAGAGGAGTAGAATATGAAAAAAATTATTTTGAAGATGATACAAAAGAATGTTTTATTATTTATTGTAATTTGTGTTTTTATGCTTGTATCTAATTTTATAGGTTATGCAATTCCATATTTATTTAAATTATTTGCCGATAAATTGGCCGAATGCAGTTTTACCGAAATAATACTATATATAGGTCTATTATTGTTTACGGGTTTTGTTTCTTATATATCCCTTATTTTAAGCGATAAGTTTTTTCCATTTATTCGGAAAAATTTGCTTTTTTATTAAGAGATGATATTTTAAAAAAAATTATTTTTCATCTTTATGAATTATTTAATAAAACTGATTTAAACATTTTTTTACGAATTGTCGTTTCGGATTCTGAAGAAATAAAAACGGCTTTTTCCACAATGATTTTTGTTCTTATTTCAATTATATTTGATACGGCTATTTTGATATTTAAAATTTAAGGGAATATTTGTCCCCATAAAATCTATCTTAAATGAAAAAGAATATGATGAAAACCGTCAAATCAATTCGAAAATAGATAAAATAGAAAAAGTAAAAACATAGTTGTATTCGATGAAACATTTACAAATATCGAAGCAGAGTTAAAAAAAGAACTAATTTCATTAATTTTACCATTATGCAAAAACAAAATTATTTTTGTAATAAGTCATGAGCATGATGTTTTCAGCTTCTTTAATACAGGTTTAATTCATTGCGAAAAATTTAAAATAAAGTAGAAGCCTTTAATGTTTTTAAATAATTTTTATAAATGATTTGACAATATATTTTTAATGTGGTAAAATACTTAAAAAGATATATAGTGGAAACTAACTTAAGGATATTGTATGATTATGACACCACATAAATCGTTTATTTCATACTTTAAAAGATTTTTATTTAAGCATAAAGTTCTTTTTGCGAGTTTATGCTTATTCTTTTTTTCT
>CAUUAT010000050.1:0-15137 GCA_963543195.1 uncultured Treponema sp. | reverse complement strand
GAACCCGGTGCAGCCAGTAAACTTCGGTCGTATGCATCCCGAGGATAGCGCGGCATTTTGCAGGCATCATAACCGCTTACCGTTATGCGGCTTTTATCTTTTTCGATAAGATGCTCATTTAAAACTTTTATAAGCCGATTCCGCCTGCTGCCTGAAATTTCATTTGCGGTTATTTGTACCCGTTCATTCATCTTGCTTAAAAGAACTAAAGTTTTTCCGCCGGGCGCGGCGCACATATCCAAACACGTCCCTTCATTTAATTCAGGCATCGCTTTTGCAGCTTGAATGCTGGCATAATCCAAATAATAAGGACGGATAAGGTTTTCGCGATACGCCGTTTGTTCGGTTTCGGCAAGAAGCGCAGGTTTTAACGTATCCCACCGTGCACCGAAAAGTCTTTTATAATAAATGTCAAAGCCTTCAATGCCCGTAAGTTTTTCTTTTTTCATTTACCGCTTTTTAAAGGGCACCTTCCAAAGACCTTGCCGAATTTGCTTCGTATCCTTCGGGATAGAGATTCCGCATCGACAAAGCCGATAACGGATCTTTCATAAGTCCTAAAGAACACGCCTTAATACATTCACTCCATAATGTATCCGGAAAAAACGGCAACGCGGCGCATTCGATATTTTTTTTTGTAATGGGATGAATAAATTGAAGCGAATACGCATGAAGACGTATTCCGCCCGTTTTTTCGGTTCTGGGAAATCCGTACTTTATATCGCCCTTTATGGGCATTCCCAAATCGGCAAGCTGAATCCGAATTTGGTGAGTTCTGCCCGTTACGGGATAAACGCGTAAAAAATAATAATTTTTACCTTCGCCTGCGAGTTCCCAATGTAATAAAGATTTTTTTGTATTTTTATTTTTATTCCGCACAAAACCTTTTTGTATTTTCGTATTAAATGATATGTAATTTTCGATACAATATTTCCGGTTTAACTCATACGACCCATTCTTTTTACAAATTGCCCAATATTCTTTTTTTATATTTCCGGTTTTTAAAAGGATATTAAATTGAGTATGAACATCTTTAGTAAAAGCTATAATTACCAAACCGCTTACGGGTTTATCTAAGCGGTTTACCGCTTCGGCATATTGTTTTTCTTTAAAATAATTTTTAAAAAAAGATTGAGGATCGTCTCCGATTCCTTTTACGGCAATTGCAAAATGTTCATCTTCAAATAAAATACGTATTTCGTTTTTTTGCATAAGGAGCTTAGATTATACTCAAAGCGGTAAAATTAAACAAGATAAAAAACGCAAGAACTGCAAAAAGAAGACCGGTATTTATAATATAGGGTACCTTTAAAAACCTATGCCGGATTTTTAAAGGTGCTTACAAATCATATATCAATTATTTGTAAATAGTGTTATAAATAAAAACGGATTAAGAAAAAAGGGAAAAAAGAGTATGTATAATACTAAAAAAAGAATAAGCGTGCTGTATTACTTTCTAATTTGTGTTTTACTTTTTTGTGAAGAAAAGAGTAATGAAAAATCGTTTTCAAAAACGGAATTCAATGTCGAAACCGTTGTACGGGTAGATTATCCTTGGAATTTCTTTTTATCCGTCTCCGAATTTATTCGGTTTAATTCAGACATAACGGATAAAAAATATATGGAATTGGCATTAAAGGAAATAATAAGTTTTTCCGCATTGGAATTAAAATTAAAAATAAAATATGCATATCTGCAATATACCGATTTTTTTGCCGAAGCCGGAGTAGGTACCGGCTGGTGTTTTGAAAAAATACCCTTTTTCGGGTTGGCGGGAAGTAAAAATATTCAAGGACGGAAAGAAATAATACCGTACAATTTTTCAAAAGCGCTTTTTTCTTTTACCGCCGGAATTGATTTATATTTTGATTTATCCGACTTTGTACAAAACGATTGGGCTCATTTAATGCTTAAAACGGGACAGCGGATAAAATACAGGCATCTTACGCTTGCTTCAAAAACCGACTTTTGGTTTTGGCAAAATAATTTGCTTGAAAATAGGAACGGCGCTTTATACAGCGCCTCATACGCTGCCGAGTATGCTATGCCGCTTTATTTAAACAAAATAGTTTTTAAATTAATGACCGAACGAAAACTATATAAACCTCTTCCGAATACGTTAAATAAATCGGAAAACTTATGGAATTTTGAATTGGACTTTGGTTTATGCTTTAAACCCGCCGACTTTATTATAATCGAACTTAATTCCGCTTGGGAATCTTCCGTTTTATATATGCCGAATTCCGAAAGAATTTATTTTACGCAAAAAAAAGTTAATAAAAATAAAAAGCAAACGATGATTTCTAAAAATATTTCCGTTGCCGTATATTTTATATTTTAAAGTATTTCTAAAAAATTCTTTCTTTTAAAAGAGGTGAACTTTCCTCACCGGCTTTCCGCCCGCCCGCACCTGTATGCCCGCAGCCGTATTGAAGAAGATTATAAAAACCTTTATAATCCGCTTTTATGATAACAGTTCACAAGGAGAATGTATGAAACTGGTAGAAATGACGGTAAAAAATTTTGTTGCGGAGACCGCAAGCGATTCGCCTGCACCCGGCGGCGGCTCGGTTTCGGCGTTGGCGGGCTCTCTTTCGGCGGCATTGGGACAAATGGTAATCCGGCTGACAACCGGAAAAAAAGCTTTCAAAGAACTTGATGAGAAAATTCAAAAAGAATTTGAAGGGCAGTTACCGAAACTTGCCGCAGCACAAAAACGGCTTGACGAATTGATTGATGAAGATACACAAGCCTTTAACGCTTTTATGGAAGCACTAAAACTGCCGAAAAATACCGACGAAGAAAAAGCAAAACGTAATAAGGCAATGTCGGATGCGACGGTTGTCGCAATGCAAATTCCGCTGGAGACCGCTCATACGTGTCTTAACGTTCTTACACTGCTGCCGATTATAGCCGTTCACGGAAATAAAAATGCGGCATCGGATATAGGCGTTGCAGCTTTAAACGCTCGATCCGGATTGGAAGGTGCAATTTTAAATGTAAAGATAAACTTGGGTGGAATTGACGATAAACCGCTTTGCGAAAAAACAAGAACCGAATGCAACAAAATGCTTGCAGAAGGCGATAAACTCAAAACCGAAATCTTAAAAACCATTTATTCCAAAATAGAATAAAAAACACTCTTAAAAAACCTCAGCCTTTTAGAGGTTCCCTAAACGCAAAGCAGACTCGGAATCGGCGTATTTCAGAGGCTGCTTTGCGTATTTACTTAATTAAGCGGGCGGCTTTTTTTAATGCAACTTGCAATAGCCCGCCGAAATTCGCTGTTTCCCTCTACACTTTTTTTTACGGCTATGATATACTTGCGCTTTCGTACCGTACAAATGTACAACATAAGGGGACTTATATGCGAGCCTTTTTTAAATTAACGCCGGTACTATTGCTTGCCGGTCTAATGATGATTTCAAACATTGATTTTTTATCAAAACTCTTCGGATTTAGTTTGGATATTTTGATTATAGCACCGATTGCCGTGCTGTATGCCGTCGTTGTTGCAATGTTCAGTGAAAAATTCAAATTTGCCGATGTTTTGAATTCGGCAATCGATAACGTAAAAGAAATGCAGCTCGTTTTTTTTATTTTAATGTTCGCATATGCGATGGCGGATGCGTTTATGTCGACCGGTGTCGGAGCTGCAATAATTACGCTCAGTTTAAAAATCGGAATTTCCGCAAAAACGGTTGCGGTTGCGGCGTTTTTAGTCGCCTCCGTTTTGTCGGTTGCTACCGGAACTTCATGGGGAACCTTTGCCGCCTGCGCTCCCATCTTTTTATGGATGACGCACATTTTAAACGGGAATATGGTCTTGAGCTTATCGGCGATTGCCGGCGGTTCTTGTTTCGGCGATAATTTAGGTCTTATCTCAGACACGACTGTTGTCAGTTCCGGCATTCACAATGTGGAAGTTACCGACAGAATGAAAAATCAGGGCTTATGGTCGCTATTTTGTTTAGCTGCGGCGTGCATTTTATTTTTTATAGCGGGTTTGCATTTGCCGGACGGTTTTGTCTCTCCTTCAAAAGCGATTGAAGCGATACCGCCGGAAGTTTGGGTAAAACTGCAAACGGAAAAACCCGTAGCCGTCGACTTATTGCACCAAGTTCAAAACGGTGTTCCGGTTTATATGGTTATTCCGCTTGTGCTTGTAATCGGCATTGCCTTAAAAGGCTATTCCACTTTACTGTGTCTCGGTGCGGGAATTGTTTCGTGCTTTATTTTAGGCAGATTCGCAGGAACGGTTCCGGATGTTCTTTCATACTTTAATATTATTTATTCGGGCTTTGTCGGTGCAGGGTCTTGGGTAATTATTATGATGATGTGGGTTGCCGCTTTCGGCGGGATAATGGCAAAAATGGACGCCTTTAGACCTTTGTCGAATTTAGCGGTAAAACTTTCACGGAATGTGCGGCAACTTATGTTTTGGAACGGCATTATTTCGCTTTTAGGCAATGCGGCTCTTGCCGATGAGATGGCGCAAATTGTTACGGTAGGTCCGATTATAAAAGATATTACCGATGAAAATATTGAAGGCGATGAAAAAGCGCTGTATTCGCTCCGTTTAAGAAATGCGACTTTTTCTTCCGCATTGGGAATATTCGGCTCGCAGCTGATTCCATGGCACGTATATTTAAGTTTCTTTGTCGGCATCGCCGGCACGGTTTATCCGCTTATCGAATTCAGTCAAACACAAATTATTAAATATAATTTTATGGCACATATTGCGGTTATAACAATTCTTTTGTTTACGCTGTTCGGAATAGATAAGCTATTTCCGAAGTTCGCAATTGCGGCGGAACCGAATGTTCGATTAAAGAAAAAATAAAAGGCGTCCAAAAGGAGATACCGCTTTTGAATGAACATATAAAAAATCCGTATTCTAAAAACGGAAAAACGATACTGTTTACATGTCAAGACAAAAGATCTGAAAGCATCCTTAACAGAGAAGGGCGGTTTGTAAATAAGCGGATATATATTGAGGAGCATTTAACCGGCGTTTCGTCGCTTATGCTCAAATGCTACGACTGGTTTGTAAAAGAATCCGCTAAACGTATTTATAAACCTAAAGACGTCGAATATCAAATTTGGTGCTCGGTGAGCGCGAAAAGCTGTATGCGCGCCGAAGAGGGCGAAGTAACATATGTTTTGGAAGTCCCTGATGAAGAAATTTTATATTTCAGCGGATTAAAATGGGACTACGTTTTAAATCTGCACTACATACCGAAAGATGAACAAGATGCGGCCGCTTATGAAGAAGCGATAAAACAAAAAGGCTTTAAAAATTCGTATGAGTTTATTGACGGAAGGTATGCGCGAATGTACCCTGAAGAAGAAAAACGGGTGCGGGACAGTTGGACACGGGTTTTTAATATAGACGAATGGAATATATTTGAAGTGCAGGCCAATATTTGGCACATAAAAAAAGAATGGGTAAAATGTATTTTGCAGCACAGAGAACAAATCCCTAGTGAGTTCGTTTTGGATTAAGGGCATCTCTAAAAACTCGGTTAGCCGTATGCGGTTACAGCTAACGGATTTGCAAAGCATTCCGTTTATTCAAAAAGATAAGCCGCTAAACTATAAGCACAATGGATGAACATTCTATGAGACCTTTGTATGAATAAAGATGAAAACGAACTGACCCATATGCTTTTAAAAGAACCGCCGCCGCAAGCGCATTACACGTATTATGGCGGAACCCAACTGTAAACGGGAACATAATGCTCCGAAAATTACGCAATCGAAGTCGCGGCACAATGCCGATTGCGATAAACAAAATTCCGCAAATATATATACTTGTGTTAACGATTTTTATAGGAGGTTTATTTTAAGCGGTACAAATAGTACCGCTTAAAAACACCGGCAAGTTTGCCTTTCGGTAAACTCGCAGATTTACGTGCGCGCTTTGCGCGCACCAATGCAACAGTCTCGAAAATTGATATTCTCTCAACTGTTGCATTTATATGGACTATTATGAAAAATACGCGTATAAAAATAATACTTGCTTCCGTTTCTCTTGTATTCTGTCTTACAGTATATTTTTTCGGAAGGCGGCTGTGGGAAGCAGGGCGCACAATACATTCCGGTAATTCGAAAACTGCGGTATCGATTACAAATCCGATTCGGGAATCAAGTGCCGAAGAAATTTATGCAAGGTTAAAAGTAAAATTTCATATTCCCGAAGGGGCAAGCGAGGTAAAATATTTAATCATCGACGGTACGCCGCCCATTGCACAAATGGACTTCGTTTATAAAGGCGCTCCTTGTACGGCCCGCGGTTGCGATGTCAGCACATTCGATATTGCCTTTCCCGATATTTCGGGATTGTATTATGAATGGTCCTATACGAACAACTGCGGCTTTTTTTCCGATGAGAATGTTATCGATTCTAAATTATTGTATAAATTAAAAGAAGGCCATTCCGGTATCGGTATAGGCGTAGTCCGATGGATAGATAAAAATAATTTTGTATATTCGGTTTCTTGCGACGGCGTTCCGCCCTATGCCTCGTTTGATGCAATCGATGACTTTTTAATGGATTTGGCGGGAAGCATTTACGGCAGTATTTATGTTTTTACTTCGAGGTACGCAGCTAAAATCCGCTGCGGAGAAAATAATACCGTCGGCTTATGGAATGAGCCGCGCATCGGAAGAATTTTTCATCAGTTTACAAACGGTACGGAAGTTTATATCTCTAAAAGAACAACGCAAAAACAAAAACTCGAAGGTAAAGAAGATTTTTGGTATTGCTGTTATTATGCAGATGAAGCGTATTGTTATGAAGGCTGGATATTCGGCGGAGATTTGGAAAAGTAAAAAAGGAAGCGAAACTGCGCTTTAACTCGGCTGTCTCTATGGACCCAGAACGAAAAGAACACGCGGTAAGGCTTTTGCAAGGTGTCCCTACGACTTATGCCGTTAAGTCCGGCGACCTCCTTGAACATTTTTCTGCAAGTGGATAAAATGCCTATAATTTATGCGCGCAACAAAAGCAATAATCCATCTGGATAATTTACAATATAACATCGGACAGATAAAAAAAAAATTAAACGGTACGGTGCGTATCTGCTTGCCGGTAAAAGCCGACGCATACGGGCACGGAGCCGTTCGGGTTGCGGTCGCAGCTATACGAGCGGGGGTCTCATATCTTGCGGTTGCATCGGTTCAAGAGGCGATTGAACTTCGCGAAGCGGGAATTGTCGCTCCCATTATTTCACTTAGTCTTCCCGTACTCAGCGAAATACCGCAGCTCTTGGAGTATGATATTCAACCGCTGGTCATAGACGAAGAATTTATAAACGAACTTAACCGCGCTGCGTTAAAAATGAATAAAAAAGCAAGCGTCCATCTTAAAATAGATACCGGAATGACCCGTATCGGCTGCACACCGACCGAATCCGTAAAACTTGCGATGCAGATAAACCGCGCCGCAAATTTGGAACTAAAAGGCACGTGCACTCACTTTGCCGTTTCGGATTCAACAGAGGACGAAAATATTCAGTATACAAAAAAACAAATTACGGTTTTTAAAAACGCCGTCGAAGAAATAAAAAAAGCGGGGCTCGATGCAGGGCTTATTCACGCTGCCAATTCCGGTGCCGTACTGCAATACCCCGAAGCGCATTTCGATATGGTGCGTCCCGGCATTTTAGCGTACGGCTATGTTCCGGCAGAGGCGTTATCTAATCGGATAGTTTTAATGCCCGTTATGGAACTTGTAACACAAGTGGTTTTAATTAAGAAAATCGAAAAAGGAACGACGGTTTCATATGACCGCTGTTGGACAGCCGAAAATAATACATATATCGCTACGCTACCTATAGGATATGCAGACGGCTTAATGCGTTCTCTTTCACCCGGATTAAAGGTCAGAATCGGAAAAGAATTTTTTCCCGTTATAGGTAGAATATGTATGGATCAATGTATGATTGATTTAGGTGCGGCCCCGTGGGTTCAGCGCTGGGATGAGGTAAACATATTCGGTGCATCTTCAGAAAATATCAAAAACAATTCCGTCTATGACTTGGCAAAAATCGCGGGCACCGTTCCGTACGAATTGACATGCGGGATAAATAAAAGAGTACCGCGTGTTTATATTGACGAAATAATTCAATAAGGATTCCCTATAAATCAAGCGGATAAATATGATTGTAAAACGAGCGGAAGTTTTGGGTTATTGTATGGGCGTGCAGCGCGCAGTAAATGCGGTTCTAAAAGCTGCAGGAATCGAGAGTTCGGAACTGCAAACGAATTTATTGCACTCTGTGCAATTTGCGAAAACGGAAACCGCAAAAAAAAGGAAGATAAAAGTTTTTACATTCGGACCGTTAATTCATAATCCCGACACACTTAGCTATTTGGCAAAAAATGGAATTGATTTTATCGAGCCCGGAACTTTTTCCGGAACCGAGGATTACAGCGGTGCAAAAATTGTAATCAGGGCACACGGCATTTCACCGGAACAGCTTCGCAAAATAAAAAAAACGGGAGCGGAAATAATAGACGCGACGTGTCCGCGTGTCGTTTCCAGTCAAATGCGTGCAAAAAAATATGCAAAAGATTCTTTAATAATTTTAGCGGGGGATAAAAATCATGGAGAGCTGATAAGCATTGCAGGATATGTTTTGTCGGAAAAAAATTCGGTCTGTCTTATCGTTCAAAATGCGGAAGAAGCCGCAGCCGTTCAATTACCTGCACGGAACAACGGTTTAAAAAAAGCCGTATTAATTGCACAGACAACAATTAAGCAATCCGAGTATGAAGCAATTGCAAAAATATTAAAAACAAGACTTCCCGATTTAATTGTGTTTAACACTATTTGCCCCGCAACAACGGAGCGGCAGGACGCTTTAAAAGTACTTGCAAATGAAACCGATGCAATTTTAGTAATCGGAGGGAAAAATTCGGCAAATACAAAACGACTTTTACAAACCGCCGTCGGTTTAAAAAAACCTGCATGGCTAATTGAAAATGTTTCGGAAATTCCGAAAGAAATTTTTAATTATCAATCGGTCGGCATTACCGCAGGCGCTTCAACTCCCGATTTTGTAATTGAAGAAACGGAAAGGTTTTTAACCGGAGTAAACGGACGGTAAAAATCGTTACCGCATCTTACATAAAAGCATCTTGAAAAGCTGACAGACATCTCTAAAAAACCGAAGTTTTTAGAGATGCCCTATAGTTAGGAGGTTTACCAATTTTCCTGTTTTAAAATATAATCTTTGAAGTTGTTTTTACGTAAAACGTCTTTTACTTTTTCCAAGTCGAAGGGACGTATTCCGTAAAGAACGACCCGAATGTGCGTTTCGGTTTTTTCGTATGCAGGTTCAAAACCGATTTTACGCAGTTGAATAACAAGCCGCATCGCATTTTCTTCACGTACAAAAGAACCGAGCTGAATTCTCCATAATTCTCCGCTTGTCTGTTCGGGTGTTGTCGGAATATAAACAAGCTCTTTTTGCGGCTGCTCATGCTGCGATACATAGGGTTGCTCCTGTATGTGCCGGTTTTCCTGCGGCTGAATATTTTGGTACTGATACTGTGTACTTTGAGTTTGTTGTGCTTGCGTATTTTGATATTGACCGTCTTGCTGGTACGGCGTTTGAGGCTGTACATTTTGATACTGCTGTCCCTGCATTTGCGCATTTTGATTTTGATACTGTGAACCTTGGTATTGCTGCATATTCGGGTACTGCTCCTGAAACTGAGAATTTTGCACTTGCGTATTCTGGTATGTTTGATCTTGAGGCTGCGTATTTACCCCGAAAGTCGACCTATCGTTTGGGTCTATTTTTCTAAGCGAAACGCGGGTAACACCTCTTGAAAGCATATCCAAGGCGGCAGCTGCAGCTTTGGATATATCAATATCTCTGTTTCCGACAAAAGGTCCGCGGTCATTAATTCTTACAATAACTTTCTTTCCGTTTTCAAGGTTAGTTACTTCAACCATCGTACCGAACGGCAACGTTCTGTGAGCTGCAGTATAAGCGTTCATATCAAAAATCTCTCCGCTCGCCGTAGGCTTCCCGTTAAAGGCTTCGGCATAATATGACGCGTACGTTTCGTTGCTGATTATTTCGCCCTCAGCATAAGCAAAGCTTAAAAAACATACAAGTATAATTAATACGGTTGCAATTTTTTTCATTCATTCCTCCCGAAATTCAAACGAATAATCTTCCAAAACTCAAATCTTAGAAGCATTTGTATACAATGAGTATCGGAATAAATAAAAATAACATTAGAATAAAAATTCGTCATAGATTGATTTTTTCTTTTTTTCGTTTTATAATGCGGCTTCCGATTTTATAGTAGAGGAACATATTATGCATGATAATCAAAACAATGATGAAAACTCTGCCGTAAACGCAGACATCAAAGACAAATCAAAACCTGAAGCCGCAAAAAAAGGAAAAAAGAAACACAGTATTTTTTATAAAATAATAAAAACACTCTGTATTATGCTTTTAAGTATTGTCGTACTGTTTGCGGGCTTTTGTTTATATTCAGCGCTTGACGGAGCCGATCCCGCCGAGCATATTCCCGAAGGACACTATGCGTATATAAATTTACCCTCTTTCGGGCAATTTTTTCAAAAAACGCTTTCAATGAAAACGCTCGATTCCGTTTTAACTTCTCCCGAAACGGCGCAACTACAAGGCTTACTGCGTTCTCTTCGAGCATCGCCTGAACTTTCTTCATGGTGGTTTAAAATTGCTTCCGATATTCGTGTGGACGCTGCCGCTTATAATGAAAATCATTTCCTTATCTTTACAAAGCTCGGCTTCCGTTCCGCTGCAGTGCGGATTGCACCCCTTATTCTAAAAATAAAACCGGAATTGCTTTCTTCAATAAAAGAGCTGCAAACCGTGAATGAAAACAATATCCGGTATTGGATTTATACCGCATCCGGTTTGCAGATTTACATCGGAGTAGTGAAAGATTCGGTTATTATAAGCTCTTCAAAAGAATTGTTTTTTCAAACTTTCGGCAAAACGAAAAGCGGAAACACCGAAGAAATAAAACGGTTTGTCCGGTATTCTAAAAAAGATTCGATAAGTGTTTTATCCGATATAAATTATTTTACCGGCGGTTTAAAAGCGGACAATTCAATTTTAAGCAATGCGGTAAAAAATATAACGTTCGATAAAAATACGGTAATCAATATAAATGTAAATGAAAAAGGCTTATCGGCTGCCGGCAATTGCAATTGGCAAACCGAAAATGAAGGGTTGAAAACCGTTTTAACTCGGCAATCGTTTATCCCGGGTATTTTGAACCGCCTGCCGAAGTCGGTCGATTATATAACGCTTATTAACGCCGGAGACCCCGAATTCATTTTTAATAACGGAAATGTTCTTTTTAGCGATTCCGTCTTAAGCGCTTATAAAACCGCTTCAAATGCGAGCCGCTTCCTTTTCAGAAAAGATATAAACGAACTTTTGTTTTCTTGGATGGGAGAAGAAATAGGAGTATTCGGGCTTGAGCATTCCGAACAGCCGGTATTTTTCGTTTCATTAAAAGATGAAAAACAGTGCAGAAAAATTTTTGAAGATATTTTCGCTTCAGTATTTATAAATAAAGACGTTTCGGCTTTGGTTGATGGATTAAGAATTCCGCGTATTGAATTCCCCGATTTATTAAAAAATTTACTGCACGCTTTTAAAGTCGAACTGCCTCGCCCGTTTTATGTAATTGAAAACGGATATTTGTATCTTTCACAGAGTGCGGAAGCGATTGCATCCGTTATAAATGAAGTAAAAGCGGGCAGTTTGCTTGTGAAAACCGAAAATTGGAAAAGCATTACAAAAAATATTTCGCCCGAAACCTCCATTTTCGTGTATTATACGGTTGAAAAACAAATTCCCGCCATGCTGAAAAATATCGGCATTTTACAGCAGGTTTTAAAAGATTACGGAAAAGGTGTTTTGTCGATTAAAACCGATCCTTCACAAAAATTATCGTTTGAATTCCATACGCAAAAAACCGAATCGAATGCCTTAAGCGAACTTGCCGCCTTCCCGCACAAATGCGGAGAAAAAGTAACATCCTATCTTTACTGCGGAAAAAATCAGGGAAATGTGCCGTTTGCATATTGGGCGGCGGGACAATCGATTTACGCTTTAAACCTTGCAGATAAATCCGTAAAAACGTTAAAACTTGATGAGAAAGCGTATCTTACCGTCCGTCTTGAATCGGGACGTATCGATTCGGTTTGGGCGCTTTCTTCACACGGCACAATTTATAAAACGGATTACGCTCTGAAACCGGATGAAAACTTTCCGATTCTTACCGGTGAAAAATTTGCTGCCGTTCCGCAAATAATAAAAGACGGCATCGTCGTTCCGATTGCAAATAAACCGCAACTCCTCTTTGCCAATAAATCGGGAGACATTCGTTTTTCGGAACCTATGGAGACGAGACTGAAAAATCCGCCTACGGTGTTTGACGATACGGTTGCGGCTTCTCCGCGTTCTTTCGACAGCTTATTTTATCTTTTCGGAACCGACGGAAAAATAACGGGCGGTTTTCCGCGTAATATCGAATCGATTTCAGCGGTGCAACCTGTTTTATATCAAACCGAAAATAAGGAACTATGCGCGGCAATTTTAACGGAAGACGGTAAATTCAGTTTAACGCCTCTTTTAATAGACAGGACGTTTTTGCCGGAAGGAAATGAAGGATATTCCATCGACTTAAACGTTTCGTGCCGAACACAGCCTGTTTATTCGGCGAACTTAAAAATGTTCTTTTTGATTGCCGATGCGGGTTATTTGTATAAAATAGATACGCAATGCCGTATAATCGACAAAATTGCGTTAAAGCAAAAAAATGCGGACGATTATGTTATAACGTTACTCGATTTAACCGGCGATAAACGCGACGATATTTTAATTTCAGGCGGCGGTAACTCTATTTACGCTTACGGCTCAAATCTTACCCTGCTTGAAGGGTTTCCCGTTTCGGGAACGGGTATCCCGCACTTAATCGACGTGGACGGTGACGGAAAAGCGGAACTGATTACGTGCAGCATAGACGGATTTATTCATTCATATCGATTGGGAAAATAAAGTAAGAAGTACGATAAACAGTTCGGCAAAAATTCAGCTTCACTGTTTATCTACCGAGTTTTGTACCTTAGACTACAAAACTGCGCTATTGTATGTGTGTGCTTTTATGCATACACTTTAAAAAACTTTTTTCGGAAGCTGAGGCTTTATGCAAAAAGTTTTTATGAGGAGTATAAGCATGAAAAAAACGGTATGCCGTTTGACGGCGTTTTTGTTTTTGGTAAGTGCGGTTTGCTTTTCGTGTTCGACGTTAAAACAGGATACGGTTTATTCGGGCACGGTAAGACAGGACAGCCTTCAAACCGTTGACCAACTGGAAAAAGATATTGTAAGGCAATATGCGGAAGAAGGAAAAACCGACGTAAACGGTAACGCACGCGCTAATACGCTGGAAAAAATAAAATCGGATTTGGATGAGCTTTTAGCCCGCCCTTCTACCGATTCCGCGTATTTGGCAAAAGTGTATGCACTTTATGCCGATTATTTTCTTTTAAAACGAGATAAGTCTTCAGCAAAAAAAATGCTGAAAATTGCCGAAAGCAATAATTCGTATGAAGAATATGTACAACTCGTTTCTTCACGTCTTATAACGAAAAACGAAGAGCGCAAGGTGTATCTTATAAATGCCATAAAACAAAAAGATACCGCATACCGACTTATCTGTGAGCTTGGGTTCGTTTATTACCGGCTTGAGGATTACACGAAAGCGCTTGTAGAATTTGATGCATCGCTAGATTTTTTACCGGAAGAATACACGCTGCTTTTCGGTGAAAAACGGGATTACTGCCTTAAATTTTTTACGGTTGACACGGATATAACGCAACAGACCGCCCGTATTTTAGAACGGGATAAAATTCTTTTATCGGATATGGCAGTGCTGGCACAGGATAATACGCATGCATTGGATTTTATAACGGGAACGAATATGTGGAAACCTGCGATGCTTGCCGAAAGGCTGAAGGCCGCCGGATGGTATGTTCCGGAGGCGGATGTGATAAAAGATTATACGCGCCGCAAAGATGCCGCTCTTTTTTTATGGCATTTACTTGCCGGAGGTAATACGGAACTGTTGAGCAAATACAGTAGAAAATACGCCGAACGAGGCGGGAAAAGCCCCATTAAAGATGTAGGAATGGACGGTGTTTATTTCGATTCTGTTTTAGGTATTGTCGAAGAAGATATAATTCCGCTTATTGACGGTAACAAATTTAATCCGGAGGGTTTTGTAAGCGGTTTGGAATTTTACAACTGGCTGAAGCAGTCTGAGAAAATAAAATAAAGAACAGGTAAGCTTGGCGTACCTGCCCTTCTTAAGATAAAAAGGAAGCCTATTTTAAACAGTGAAACAGGCTTCCTCAAATAAAAAACTTTTTTACATTATTTGTTTAAAGGCGTTGCCGGAACTTATACATTACTTTTCCTGCATTTTTTCCTCTTTAGTGCGCAGCAATCCGAATTGAATGGTTACAAGGGCTGCAATTATCAAACCGAAAATATAGTAAGAATGAGCAAGGACTGCAGTAGGAGCAACACCGGACAAACCTGTTACGATCAGCATACCTCCGTCATGCGGGCAAAGAGCCAAGAAAGCACAAGCAAAGATATCAAGTAAACTTGCCAGCCTTTTAGGTGAAATCTTATATTGCAAACCTATCTCCTTTGCAATCGGAGCAGATATAATGATGGCTATCGTATTGTTTACCAAGGAGATGGATAAAAGTCCCGATAATAAACCGATGCCGTATTCGGCTCCTTTTCTGCTCTTTATTCTCGAAGTAATCTTATTGATAAGCCAATCAATACCGCCGTAATATTTAATTAAACCGATTAGACCGGAAATTAAAATTGCAACTATAGTAATACTCATCATATCTTCCATACCCTCTCCTAAAGATTGAACAAAGGTCATAAAGGTTAAGGTGCCCTGTAAAAGGCCTATAATACCTGCCATAATAATTCCGACAAAGAGAACGGCTACAACATTCATTCCCGTTAAAGCTGTAATTAAAACTACAATATAAGGAATAATTCTTATCAAATGGAATTCAAGAT
>CAUUAT010000049.1:0-15503 GCA_963543195.1 uncultured Treponema sp. | reverse complement strand
GTATGATTTTCCGGCGTCGTGCCTGCGCAGCAAGAAGCATCCACATAAATGCCGGTTTCCGGTAAAAAAGCCTTAAAAAGCAACGCATTTGAAATAACACAAATATCCGTGCATAAACCGATTATCGTTATAGAGCGTATCGGCTCTTTTTTATTCATCTTTTGTAAGTCTTCCGCCAGTGCCGCTGAGCCGAATGTATTTTTTTCGTATACGTTGCCGTTCACCAGCTCTTTAATCGGTTCGGCAAATTCCCAGCCTTCCGTATTTTGTATGCAATGAATTACCGGTAAGAATTTTCCTTCCTGAGAATTTAAATATGAATGCAGATGAGTATCCTGTGTATAAAAAACGTCACCGTTAAAATTTTTAATTTTTTTTACAGCCTTTTGTACAATCGACTGCGCTTCTTTCGTGCCCAAACTGCCGGTTATAAAATCATTTTGCATATCGATTACAACTAAAATGTCTTTCATTTCACCCGAATTTCCTTAAAGTATTTTGACTCGTAATATTACAATAATCCGTTCAATTTATCAATTGGTTGTTTCGTTTTTTCTTTTATTTAATTTGCTTTTTGTTCTATTGAACTTATTACCGTCTGTAAGTATGATGTCAGACAAGCGTGGTCGGCAATCTTTAATAATAAAGAGTGTATCATATGCACGTTCTCACTTCATTGCGAACGTACGTAAAAAAGCCAATCAAAAGTTGATACTTTCTTCTTGACTTTTTATGGGAGAAAATAATGGGGATTTTATTAAGTATTATAGGCGGTATTTTTTTAATTATATTCTTAAAAAATACATGGAAAACGAATACGGACGGTATAAGACTTTCGGACGGTACTAGTGAGAACAGTGAAGCCCTTGATACAATTATCGAAATGGAAGATCAGTTTTTTTCCGAAGTACAATCCGGTAAAAAAGCCGTAAAATTTATGCACCTATTTTATCAAAACGATATTATAATAATAAAGTCAATGCTTCAAAGTTGCGGAATCCCTTATAGAACCGAAAATGAACATTTGCCGTCCGTGCTTGCAGGGATCGGAGTTACCGGATTTAACCATACCGATTTTTATATCTTGCAGGACGATTATGAGGAAGCTTTCCGTATTGTAACCGAATATGCGGAACATAAACGCACCGCGGCAACTCCAGACGGGGCAATTAAAACGGCAGCTGACATAATTACGGTGATAGCAGCTGCCGGCTATGTTCCCGGCAAAGACGAAACGGCGGGAATTGTCGTTTTTAAATACGACGAATAAAAAAATATGACGTTTTTAAGTTTATCCGTCAGCCTAGCGATTCAATAAATTTATCATTATCTTTTTTTAATTTTACAGCAACCCGTATGTGATTATTCCCGAGCGTTTCAAAACTTGAACATGTCCGTATCAGTATTCCTTTTTTTTCAAAAAAATTTTGTGCGTAACTATCCGTACAATTTAAAAGTTTTAATAAAATGAAATTGCAGTCGGAGCGGTACGGTTCGAACTTAATTTTACCGGCGGTTTTGTGTTTATGCAAATTTGTAAAAAAATCCGAATAGGCGGCTTTAGCGGTCAAACGGCTTTGCATTATAAAACTCTTGTCGGTTAAAATAATATGTGCGGCGGTTTCCGCACAGGCATTTATATGCCATGGTTGTTCAAACTTTGCAACAGAAAGCGCTCTTTTGTAAGCCGTACAGGCATATGCCAGTCGAATGCCCGGAAGAGCAAAAAATTTCGTCGCTGCTCTGATTATACATACATTCTTAAATTCCGTATTTTTAAAAATTGCTATACTGTCATAATCCGAATCGCAAAATTCAAAAAATGCCTCATCCAAAAGTAAAAAAGCATTTTTTTCGGTTATAATTTCATAAATTTGCAGCAAAATATTTTTTTCAATTCTTAAACCTGTCGGATTGTTCGGATTTCCCAAAATTATCAAATCTTTTTCATTTATGTTATTTTTAAGAGTATCGACATTAAGCGAAAAATCATCGTTTTGGCGAAGTTTTATTACATCCTTATTCCTAATTTTCGCACGTAATTCATATTCGGAAAAGCACGGCTGAAAAATAATAACTCGATTAAAATCTGCCGCACAAAAATTATCAATAATTTCAACGGCTCCATTCCCTAAAAGGATATTATCGGAATTGCAGCCTAAATATTCCGCCGTTACGTTTTTTAGATTTTTATATCGTATATCCGGATAGATTTGCAAATTCTGAAAAGATTTATTTAGGGCACTTTTTACACCGGTGGGCATTCCAAGAGGATTTATATTACTGCTGAAATCAATTATATTATATCGTTCCGTTTGGTATGATAAAAGTCCGCCGTGCGCCATTACCGTATTCATACTGTTCGGAAATTTCCGCCGATGCGCTACTTTTATAAATAGAAATTACAATCCGAAAGAATCAAGGATTTTATCGGCAGTCATATTCAAAACTTTATCCATATAAGCGGGATCTTCAAACTTTTTTGTAACTTCGGCAATTTTTTCCGGTCGTACATCGGGAGCGGTTTTTACAGCCTCTACGGCAATGTAAACTTCCGACAGTTTTTGAGCTTCGGGCGATAAACTGATGGAATCGGAAATATCTTTTTTTAGTATCCGCTGTGTTTTTTGAGTATTTTGTACATCTTTAATAGGCTCAATTCCGTGCAATTTCTCTATCATCATATTTTCCTGCCTTCTTAGCCGATTATCGGCTAAACGTATTAAAAAGTTAAGGTTTTATAAAAATAAAACACAATTTATTTAAAGGGAACCTTTAAAAATCCGACCGATTTTTTTAAGATGCCCTAAAGTTTAAAGCGACGCCCCCGTAACAAAAACGGAAAATTCTCCTTTTATCGCAGACCGCTGTGTAAAATTATTTAAAATTTCACGAGCCGGACCTTTTATAATTTCTTCATGAAGTTTCGTTAATTCCCGTCCTACGACAATCTCGCGATTTCCATCCAGTTCGGCAATATCCGTCAAAAGTTTTATAATTCTATACGGCGATTCATATAAAACAAAGCCTGCACCGAAATCAAAAAGTTCTTGCAGTCGTTTTTTTCTCTTCCCGCCTTTCGGCGATAAAAAGCCTTCAAAAACGACTACTTTATCATAAGTTCCGGCAATACTCATAATAGTCCCAAAGGCAGATGCACCGGGAATGGGTACAATTTTATGCCCTGCCGCTCGGGCTGCTCTTACCAGAACAGAGCCGGGGTCGCTTACGGCAGGAGTACCAGCATCGCTTGCATAAGCGATATTGTTATTTTCGTTTAAGAGCTTAACGATCTTCCCTGCCGCAAAACTCTCATTTGCGGCTCTACAGGAAATCAGAGGCTTACTTATTTCATAATATGTAAGAAGCGCCCGCGTATGCCTCGTATCTTCGCACGCTATGTAATCGGCTTTTTTAAAGGTTTGCAAAGCTCTAAAACTTATATCGCCCAAATTCCCGATAGGCGTTGCAACGACAAATAAAATTCCCACGCTTGAATATATCATAATTACGGGCTTGAATCAAGAGTGAAAAAAAGATAGTATAGAACTATGAATTTACAGCCATTTTCGTGGATGATACTGGTTTTTATAGGTCTTTTTTTACTTACTCTTGCATACGTCCTTTTTTCCCTAATTTCAAAAAAAGCGGGAACCGAAAAAGTACAAGAAACGGGTATACGGGGTGCGCCCGGCATTTGTCCCATATGCGGTTCTTTTTTAAAAAAAGGCGAACAAGTTAAGTCGGCTTTATATGAGGGCACGGATGACAGACTCTGTTACATTTACGGCTGCCCGCATTGTTATCCTCTTTGTGAAAGCGGATTGCAGCGAAAATGTCCCGTTTGTAATAAAAAGATGGGGCAGGAAACACATCTTATAGCGCGCTATTTTGAAAGAAAAAACAATAAAAAAAGGGTTCATATTTTAGGCTGCGCTAATTGCAGATTTAGAAATTAAAAAAACAAAAAGTATGTTTGACATCTTTGCTTTCCGAAGCAAATCGGTATTACGACATCAATCTTAATAAACGGAAATAATCTTCGGCGTTTCCCATACGGAATTATAGGACGTGATACCCAAAAATTCCTCCATACTGTTGCTAAAAGAATAAAACCGTTTTTTTGCGGCGGTTTTACTATTGGGGACCATAGGTGTTTGTTGCATTTCGCCTCGCGAAAATGTCACCCGAAAAGCGTCGAGGTTTCCGAAATACCAGTTTTCTTTTTGAGAAACGCCCATATCAAACGGAACGGCTTTCGCCATGCCGATATCCACCGGAATCCAGCCGAACCCTTCAAGATAAAATTCCGCCCAGCAATGAGGATATACGGTTTCCGAAACATCGACTATAATGCCTGCAATCGGCTGAGCAGGAATCCCGCAGGCACGAATAAGCGCAGCAAACAAAACAGCCGCATCATACGTATCGGCTCTTTTTGCGGTAAGAGCTTTTTCTGGCGACAAACCTGCATTAAACGGAGAGGCGGGAATTATTTCCAAAGTATTTAAAAGATAAGTATAAATCTTTTTCGCCTGAAGATACGGATTTTTTTCATTCTGAACTATTGCCGCCGCTGTTTTTTGAATAATTTCATTATTTGCCGGAATGAATTCGGTTGCAATTGCATAGTTATCATATAAAGCCTGATTTTGATGTGCACCGATTTTGACATTCATAGGATTCAATTTAACGGCTGTTTCGTATGCCGCTACGGTATATTCTTGCCGAATGTGAATCCTCGTAGACAAGTCCGAATTTTCATATTGATGAATAGATGCACCCTGATAATTTTTTACGAAAGGTACAGGCGTTATCGAAAGGATTTCAACGTTGTGCTGAGAATACGTTTCAATGGGGAGCGGCACTTTTAAAAAAAGCGTATTTTTTTCTTCCGCATGTATATCGGAAACCGTTACTTCTGCGGAAACAGTGATACTTTTTTTATTTAAGCGGACCTTTGTACCGAGTTTATTTTTTACCCGAAAAGGAACGGCATTACTCAAACCTTTGGAAGTCGACACGATTATCGCTCCCGAATCCGCTCCATCCGGAACTCGGACTTGCAGTTCTTCATTCGACCATACAACGAAATCAAAATTATAGTCGGAACAAAAAGCCGCCCCGACGTCTTCGCCTTTTTCGATTTGCATAATTTTTTCAGGTGTAAAATTCGGAACAAACATAACTTGGGAATTCCCGCGCAATCCGCCGAAATTTTCCCCTCGTATTTTAATAATACCGCCGACTTCCACCAAGTCTTTACTTAAAGCGTTTATAGACGGTGCACCGCTTAATTCAAATTTATCCAAAACAACCGGTACTTCGGAAACTTCCGCCAAAAAGGACGGATTTGATTTTCTGTTTTGCACCACGACATATAAAAGTCCCGCCGACTGGTATTCGGGGAATGTAAATTCTATTCTGTCTTCGTTCCATACATCGCAATTTTCGGATTGAATAATCGAATCGCCTATTTGTACCCATGACGAATCGAATTTGCTGCCGAAGTATTTTCCTTCTATTTTGACTGCTGCTCCCGGTTTTACAACGTGCGGCGACACCGAGCTAAGGACGGGTTTATGCGCCGTAACGGAAATGACGCATAATACGGAGCCTGCAACCCCGCTTAAAACTAAAAGAAAAATAAAAAGGCGAAAAATAAAATACTTTTTGAACAAATAAAAAAAATTATTGCTCATTTTTTACGAATGTAGCGTCAAACGGTTCGGTATTTTCTATAAAATTAGAGCCGAAATCGGGTATTTGTATAATCACATTTTTACCATTCGCTTTTTCAGCCGGTAAATAAAGGTTTATAAAATTATTAAGATTTATTTTATGCTTTTTCGTCTCGGTCAAAACTTCAATATTCCGTATACCCAACGTGTGGAGGTTTGTAAAGTTGATTTTTTTAGACGCTTCGGCGTCGGTATTTAAAATAGGAACTATCGGCTTAAAATTCGAAATTACAACCGATTCGTTTTCCGTTGTTTTTTTTATAGTCATAAATAAAACGGGAGTAAACACAAATAAGAATAAAGCCGCAGCAGCCAACGCCGGAATAGGAATTTTTACCGTTTTATATAGCCAATTTTCTTTTTTATTTTTAAAATTGCCAGTATTTAAGGTGTTTTTCCGTTTTTCACATAAACGCAAAAACGATTCGTTCATATTCAAATTCGGCGGTTTACTCGCTGCTATTTTACGGCTCAATTCCTCGTACGAATTCAATACCGTTCGGCATTCGGAACAGTCTTTAAGATGCGCTTCAAGCTTTTCCTTCCATGGAGAAGGCAGTTCTCCGTCAATATAAACTGAATATAAATCTTTATTCGGGCATATAGACATCATTTTCTCCCATATATTTCGCCAATTGTTCGCGGGCTCTAAACACACGCACTTTTACATTGCCTTCGCTTATTCCAAGAATACTACCGATTTCTTTATAATTAAGACTGCCGTATTCTTTTAATTGAAGAACTGCCCGTAAATTTTTAGGTAGTTTTTCCATTGCAGCTTGGACATAATCAACGGTTTCTTTTTTTAAAACAACCTCTTCTCCGGTTTCGGCTTTTCTTGTATCTTCTTTAAATGCTTTTGCATATGCTTTACGTTCTCTGCCCCGCCTTTTTACATAATTAAGCGATGCATTCCTTGAAACCCGAATAAGCCAATATTTTGCATCGTCTAATGAAGGAAACTCCATTTTTTTTTCGCTCATTTTTATCAAAGAATCATGGCAAATATCTTCCGCGGCGTCCGTTTCTTTTACAATATTGTACGAAACGGTATAAATTACCTGCATAAGAGCTTTATAAATTACTTGAAAATCTTCATCAACGGCAGCTCTTAAAACTTCTTTATCGTTAAACACAATAGTCTCCAAAATGTTACATTTGCAATGTTGAAAATAGACTTTCTTAGCCGATTACAATAAACACCGGCTAAAGCGGGAAGCGTATTTCATCAGTGCTTAGCATTAAGCTCTTTTCCACACGGTTTTTCCGTTTTGATCTTCTAAAATAATACCTTTCGCTTTTAAATTATCCCTAATTTCATCCGCACATTTATAATTTTTCTCTGCTTTTGCAGCTGCCCGTTTTTCGATTAATTGTGTAATTTCCGCTTCGGTTATTTGTTGTTCGCGCGTATTTTGCGGATGTGCCGCTTCTTTTATCAGTCGTAAACCAAAAACCGAATCCATTGCAGCAATTGCCGTTAAAGCGTCTGCGGCAGGTACGCTTTTGTCTTTTATAAGCCCCTGAAGTTCCGAAATTGCACGCGGAGTTGATAAATCGTCTTCCATAGCAGTTATAAAATTAGCCAAATATTTTGCTGCAGGAGAATCCTGCAAAAGGGAAGCCGCTTTTTCTGCAGTAAGCGAGCTTGTAAGAGTTTTATATTCTTCGATTTTATGCGAGGATAATCCTTCAAGCAATTTTGAAATGCGCATATTCAAATTTTTACGTCCGTTTTTCGCCGTTTCCATTGCTTCCCATGAAAATGTAAGTTGGCTGCGATAATGCCCTCCTAAGAGCAAAAAGCGGTAATCCAACGGCTCAAACCCGTGCTTTATAACATCGTCCAAAATTATAAACGAACCTGCCGACTTCGACATTTTGCCTTTATGCATCACAAGAAATTCATTATGCAGCCAGTAGTTTACCCATTTTTTACCGGTAGCTCCTTCGGATTGAGCAATTTCATTGGTATGGTGAACCCGAATATGATCTATTCCACCCTTATGAATATCGAATTGTTCACCCAAATATTTTATACTCATCGCCGAGCATTCAATATGCCAACCGGGATAACCGCGACCCCATGGAGAATCCCACGTAAGTGCTTGATTTTCAAACTTACTTTTCGTAAACCAAAGCACAAAATCATGCGGATTGCGTTTATTTTTATCTATTTCGATTCTTGCCCCGGCTTTTAAATCCGCAAGGTTGATATCGGCAAGTTCTCCGTATTTCGGAAATGTCGAAATGTCATAATAAAGATTTCCGCCGGCCATATATGTATGCCCGTTTGCTTCAATCCGTTTTATAAGATTAATCATATCTTCAATATGTTCCGTCGCTTTACAAATAATACCGGGTCGTTTTATGTTAAGCCGCGCAGTATCATTAAAAAAGGCCTGTGTATAAAATTCGGCAATTTCCAAAACCGATTTACCGCGCTCTTCCGCAGATTTAAGCATCTTATCTTCACCTTCATCGGCGTCGTCGGTTAAATGCCCGACATCGGTAATATTCATCACATGAGTAACCGTGTAACCGAAGAATTCCAATGTTTTTACAAGAATATCTTCAAAAACGTAGGTCCGCAAGTTTCCGATATGTGCATAGTCATAAACGGTAGGGCCGCAGCCGTAAATTCCTGCGCGCCCCGCAACAATCGGCACAAATTCTTCTTTTTTATTTCCCAACGTATTATGCAGCTTTAAACTCATTTTTTCTCCGATCAATTAAAAGTCAAACCGCTAAACTTGAACCGGATTTGCTTCGTAGCTTTCGAAAATTATAGATATCCCAAAGGCAAAGCCGATAATTTACGGGGGTTTACCGCAAATTAAAATCAAGGAAAAGATATCGAAAAGCAACGGTTTTTCGAGGCTCTTAAAAGCGAATGACGCTGATAAATATACTTTAAATTATCGTATTTTGCAAGTGATATGTTATTCCTTGCTCTGTTTTTTATACTATGTATCATTGTTTCTTCTCTACACTTATAATAGAGTGCCTCTAAAAAGAAAACTTCGGTTTTTTAGAGTTTTTTTTAGATTTAACTTGCAATGTTTTTCATAAGGCATTGATATATAAGGACCGTCCTATAGGACTTATGAAAGACTCGTTATCAGCTTTGCTGATTGAGAATATCTATTTCAGGAGGATACAAAGCAAATCTACCCTGAGTTTTTTGCAGATGCCCTACAGTCATTCATTTAATCTTAGCATGTCGGCGGTCTTTGCAGTCAATAAAACAAACTGCAAAAGGTTACCGGATATTGTCTTTTAGAGTTCCGTTATAACTTTTGTATCATAATAAGGCAGGGATTCCATTCATCCCATAACGTAGGAAAGACTTCAAGTTTTTTAAATCCCTGTTTTTTATAAAAAGCGATTGTTTGATCATACTCTTTGTAGTGTCCTTCATCTACGGTTTTTACCTGTAAATATTCGTATTTTGTTTCGGCAAATTTTTTAAGCTCTTCAATCAACAAAGAGCCTACCCCCTTTCTATGATAGAGTTTTTTCACCCCCATACAGTGTATATCTCCGCAATCGGTGCTCGATTGCGTTAGCGTTACAAAGTCGATAAATTCACCGTTACTTTTTGCTGCCCATAAATCCAATTCCCTCGAATCGTTTATGTATTCCCGAGTGCTTTCCGGCAGACCGAACCATTCGGGCAAGTCCGATAAAACGTCTGCAACTATTTTAGCTTTTTCGTTATTATCAAATATTTTAACAATTGTTGTCATAATGCACCTTTTCTCTTATACTTCATTAAAACTTTCAACCCGATAGCCCGGCGAAGTTTCTTTATGAAAATTATTTTTACCGTATAAATATTGCAAGTCCTACCGCTTTTGCTTCTACAATATCGGAAGTTTCCGAATCGCCGATTATGACTACTTTAGAAATTTCTGCACCGAGTGTTATCATCGCTTTTATAAAAATAAATTTGCGACATTTGTGCACGCAAACTCGGTCGATTAAAAACAAAGCATCCGCGCTATTTGAGCGAAGCTTTTAAATTTTCTCTAAAAGGAGCTCAATTTTTTTTATAAATTCTATTCCGTTCGCAATGTCCCGATTGTCGGGATGCCCTTTACCCAAGCCGCCGAATAATTTAAACGGACCGAAGGTATCAAAGCCTTTGCATTCGAATTCCCCCAAAACGGTAAAGTTTTTTTTCCGTAAATAATCGGAAATTTTTTTTGCATATGAGCCTTTACCGCGACCGCTTGTGCAAACGGTAAAAGTTTTTTTCGGGAGAACATCTTTATGTTTTTCCAAAAACATAAAGATCGATTTATGAAATTTTCCCATATATATTCCCGAAGCAAAACCGACGCTTTTATATTCCGAAAAGTCAATTGCTTCGGCTTCTTCCGCTTTAAAAAGCTCGAGAGAAACCGCTTTTGCCATTTCCGTAATTAACTTTTCCGTATTTTGATGATGCCGTGAAACATAAACAATTGCCGTTTTTTTCATTTTTAAAGCTCCTTGACTTATCATACTCTATTAGTTTTAATTTTAGCAGGAAACAACCGTTTCATCAAGTGTAGCATGTATCGGTGATACTTGTTTAAACTTTAGAATATATTCATAATACATTTAGGGATTTAATGAATAAACCGATTAAAATTACAAATGGAACTTTCTCATACAAAACAACTAACGTGTTTACAAACTTTAATTTGGAAATACCCTTAAATTCGGTAACGTGTGTTTTAGGGGAGTCCGGCTGCGGAAAAACGACGCTTTTAAAAATTATTGCCAAAAAGTTAAAACTAAAACGAGGCACTATCGAAAATGCCCCTGAAGCCGGAAACTATTCTTTTGCATATCAGGATATTCTGCTTATTCCGCATTTAAGTGCCGTTCAAAATATCGAATATGTATTGCCTGATGCGTTTTCAAAAAAAGAAAAGCACGAGCGGGCTTTATACTACCTAAATATACTCGGTCTTTTAAGTTCAGCACAGTTACTTCCTAGCGAACTTTCCGGAGGAATGCAAAGGCGGGTGGGCTTGGCAAGAGCTTTAGCATATCCTGCGCCGTTCCTTTTATTGGATGAAGCCTTTGATTCACTTGACGATAAAAATAAGTACAAAATTGCCGAATTATTTTTATCCATTACACAAAAAGAAAATAAAACGGCAATTTGCGTAACTCACGATACCGCTCTTGCAGAAAAAATTACGGATACTATCATAACCCTTTCATCGTAGTGCAGACGCTCTTATTGCTTACCGCATGTACAATTTTTATTAAAGTTGTACGGCTCTCTTTTAGTATAAGAAGTATGCAGCAAGTGATGGGCTTTTTCGGAATTGGGTTTGCCTAAAAACTCGTCATACACTTGGCGGATATACGGATTATTGTGCGAGGTTCTTACTTCCGCTTTTTTATCATCGGTGTACAGTCCTTGTGCGCGGGCTTTGCGTACCTCATCGGTACAGCCGTAGGGTTGTCCGCCGCCTCCGATGCAGCCGCCTCTGCAAGCCATTACTTCAACAAAGTGATATAGGGGTTCGCCGCCTGCCGCAAGTGAGCTTTTTAACTTTGCCAAAAAGTCGGGAAGATTGCCCAGCTGATTAACTACGGCAATGCGTACTTCGGTTCCGTTAATATTGATTTTAGCTTCGCGTACGCCTGCCATTCCGCGTACTTCCTTAAAATCCAAATCGGTCAATTCTTTTCCGGTGATATAAAAATATGCCGTCCGCAAAGCCGCTTCCATAACGCCGCCTGTTGCGCCGAAAATAGTACCAGCTCCGGAATACGGTCCTAAAGGTGAATCGGCTTTTTGTTCTTCTAAAAGATTAAATTCAATTCCGCTTTGCCGGATATAGTTTGCAAGTTCACGGGTTGTAATGACCGTATCAATATCCTGATAGCCTGAAGCATACATATTTTCGTCGCGGCTGCACTCATATTTTTTTGCAGTACAGGGCATAACCGCAACGGAAAAAATATTTTTGGGGTCAATCTTCATTTTTTCAGCCCAATAGGTTTTTATCATCGGCCCCATAATCTGCATAGGACTTTTTGTTGATGAAAGATGTGGAATTAAATCGTGATGATATTTTTCTGCAAAATCTACCCATGCGGGACAGCAGGAAGTAAATTGCGGAAATTTGTATGTACCGCTTGTAAAATTATTTACAAATTCTTGAGCCTCTTCCGTTATTGTCAAGTCTGCCGCAAAGTTCGTATCAAAAATATACTCAAAACCTATTCTTCTTAAAGCGGCATAGACTTTGCCGGTTGTAAGCTCTCCGGGTTTAAGCCCGAACTCTTCGCCCAAAGCAACACGGACAGCCGGCGCAATTTGAACGACGCTTACGGTTTCGGGGTCGGAAAGTTTTGCCCATAAATCCATTTTAGGCTTTGCTTCATAAATTGCCCCTACCGGACAATGAGCCGCACACTGACCGCACTTTACGCAAGGAGAGTTATTTAATTCGGTCATTACCGCAGGAGCAATAACGGTTTTTCCGCCGCGCCCCTGATATTCGATTGCATATACTTTCTGCATATTTTGGCAAACTTCTACACATCGTCCGCATGAAATACATTTATTTCTATCAAAAACAATCGCTCCGGTGGAATCGTCTTTCGGTTTTTCGTGAATGTAATGCTCAAAACGGATATCTCTTAAACCGAACTCCGCCGCAAGACTTTGCAGTTCGCACTTATTATTCCTACTGCACGTTAAACATTCCTGCGGATGATTTGAAAGAATAAGCTCCAACACCGAACGCCGCGCCTTAACCGTTTCCGGATCATGAGTAATGATGCTCATCCCCTCAGTTACTTTTGTACAGCAAGCCCGCATCATTCGGGGACTATTTTCAAGATGAACGATACAAAGTCCGCACGAACCCCAAGCCGGCAAATCTTCATTGTAGCAAAGCGAGGGAATTTTTACATTCGCAAGGCGGGCTGCTTGCATAATGGTGGATCCTTCCGCAACTTGGATTTCTTTTCCGTTTATTTTTACAGTTATCATTTTTTTCATTTTAATCCAACCTTCCTACTTTTTGTCAATGGCGGCAAAGCGGCATGTGTTAAAGCATTCACCGCACTTTAAGCACTTAATTTGATCGATGACATGCCTTGATTTCCGCTCGCCGGTAATACAGTTTGCGGGACACTTTCTTGCGCAAGCTCCGCAGCCGATACATTTTTCGTTGATATAAAAACTGACGAGGTTTTTGCATTTTCCTGTTAGGCACTTTTTATCCGTGATGTGCGCAAGATACTCATCTTTGAATTTATGAATTGTAGAAAGCGTCGGATTCGGTGCGGACTGCCCTAAAGCGCATAGCGAGGCTTTCTGCATTGTAAACCCGATTTCTTCAAGTTTATCAAGATCACTCAACTCTCCTTTGCCTTTTGAGATTTTATCCAATATCGCATGAATCTGTCTTGTGCCGATTCTGCACGGCGAACATTTTCCGCACGATTCATCAACGCAGAATTCCATATAGAATTTCGCAACGTCTACCACACAGTCGTCTTCGTCCATGACAATCATACCGCCGGAACCCATCATTGAGCCGAGTGCTTGCAAATTTTTAAAGTCAATCGGAGTATCAAGCGCATCCGGTGTAATGATACCGCCGGATGGTCCGCCCGTCTGCACGGCTTTGAATTTTTTCCCGTTTTTAATTCCGCCGCCTATTTCAAAAATAATTTCACGCAAGGTTGTTCCCATCGGCACTTCTACGAGTCCTGAGTTTTCAACTTTGCCGGTAAGAGCAAAAACTTTTGTTCCGGCGGAATCTTCGGTGCCTATTGAACGGAACCATGCGGCTCCTTTATTTAAGACAACCGGAATATTTGCCCATGTTTCAACGTTATTGATAATAGTCGGCTTTCCCCAAAGACCTGCTTGGGCGGGGAACGGCGGTTTAGGTGTGGGCATACCGCGTTTTCCCTCAATTGAACGCAATAGGGCGGTTTCTTCGCCGCACACAAAAGCACCGGCACCGAGCCTGATTTCAATTTCAAAATCAAAACCGGAACCCAAGATGTCTTTACCCAAAAGCCCGTATTCGGCAGCTTGTTTGAGTGCTTTTTCCAAACGGAAAACCGCTAAAGGGTATTCCGCTCGGATATATACAAAGCCTTTATGAGCGCCTATTGCTTTTCCGCAAATCGTCATGGCTTCTATTATGCTGTGCGGGTCGCCTTCAATAGTGGAGCGGTCCATATATGCACCCGGGTCGCCCTCGTCGGCATTGCAAACAACGTATTTTATATCGCCTTGTGCTTTTAAACCTGCTTCCCATTTTAAGCCCGTCGGAAAACCCGCTCCGCCCCTTCCGCGTAATCCTGATTTTTTAATCTCGTCTACAATTTGTTCTCCGGTCATTTCAAAAAGGGCTTTTTCCAAAGCAAAGTAACCGTCATGGGCTATGTAGTCTTCAATGTTTTCGGGGTCGATTAAACCGCAATTGCGCAAAGCTATGCGAAGCTGTTTTTTATAAAAAGGAATTTCTTCGACTTCTTCCGTATTCTTTTTTTCTCTATCATAAAGAAGCCGCGTTACTTCAATGCCGCGGACAATATGGCTGTTTATAATCTCGCGGGCATCTTCCGGCTTAACTTCAACATAAAAAGTGTCTTCGGGTAAAACTTTTACAATAGGTCCTTTTTCGCAAAATCCGAAACAGCCGGTCTTTATAATTTTTACATCGTCGGCAATGCCTGCATTTTTTGCTTCCGTAATGAGATTTTCGTAAATTTGAACGGAACGGCTCGATTCGCAGGCGGAACCTCCGCATACTAAAATATAATGACTATACGCCATGCTACACCTCCGTTTTTTTTGAAATATCCAATACGTATTTTGAAAGGATTTTTTTGTTTACAACATGAGAATCGATTATTTCGTTTGCAATCTCAGGCGTAACATGACCGTATTTTATCGGCTTTTCACCTTTAAGAATAATTTCGATAATAGGCTCCGCTTCGGACAAACCTGCAAACTCCGATTGAAGTACGACAATATCGCCGCGTTTACCTATGCCGTCTATTTTTTCGCTTATAAATTTAAAAATTTCTTTTGAGCCTTTTTGAATTCCGCAGTCGCCCATACCGACAATGATATAAGCTTCTTTTTCTTGCGGTTTTCTGATTTTAATTTCAGGCATCAGTTTATCACGCAGCTCGTGCAGCGTTTTTCTTGTTAATTTTTGCATACTCTCTTCCTTGATTTATTTTTATTTAGGTTTTTGCACGGCAATCCGCAATTATTTTTACCATATCTTCGCGCTTTAATTTTCCGTGAACCTCACCGTTTACGGAAATAACGGGAGCTAAGCCGCAGCAGCCGATGCAGCGTACCGGTTCAACTGAAAATTCTCCGTCGGAGCTTGTGGTTTGTCCGTCTTTTAATCCGAGAAGCGATTTTGCTTCATCAAGTAAATCTTGACTTCCCTTTAAATAACAAGCTGTCCCTAAACATACGCAAATCTTATGTTTACCGGGTTTTTCGGTTTTAAAAAAGTGATAAAACGACATCGTTCCGTAGACATTTGCCAACGGCGTATTTGTGCGGACGGCAATTTCCTCCGCAGCATCTCTTGAAATATATCCCAGCTCTTCTTGCACTTTATGCAGAATCATAATAAGGTTTCCGGGTTTTTCTTTCCAAGAGTCGATAAAGCGGTTAAGCTCATCGGAAAAACAGGCACGGTTTTTCATTTTGTAGTCTCCTAGAATAAAATATAGGTAACCGGGAAAGCTCACACATTT
>CAUUAT010000048.1:0-15680 GCA_963543195.1 uncultured Treponema sp. | reverse complement strand
AGTGTCGGAAGATAAATTTGCGGAAAAGCTTTTGACGTAATTTGTTCTATACAGCCGAAAGGATATCCGAGTAAATATGAAAGACGTTTTTCAAGCCCGAGTGCAGGCATTTGTGAAATTTCTACGGTGAGTTTTTTTGTACCCGTTTCGCCTTTTAAGGTAACGGTTTTTGACCAGCTTTTACCGCTTTGAATATTTACGACTTCAAGTGCCGAATAGGGAGTGCCGCGTGAGAGAATATCTATTTCGGTTTGAGCCTTTGCCGTTTTTATGCCGCTCGCTTGTGCCTCCGCAAAGAATTTCGCAACACCCGGTTTATCCGTTTTTATCGTAAAAATAACCGATACATCGCCCGTTGCAGAAATTTTCACCTGTTTTTCTTCCGAAATTTTTACGGTGCCTTCCGATTTTAGAGAAACTTTTGCCGTTTTTTCCGTATTCGTCCCGTTAAAGACGGTTACCGGAACTTGAATCGTTTCGCCGATGCCTATGGAGCGCGGAAATGTCGGCATAACGATTAAATCGCTTTTTACTTTTACGCTCTCTTCGCAGACTCCGTATGCGCCGTTTTTTCCTGCAACCGCCATGATGCGCACAGCACCGATATACTGCGGCATCTCAAATTCGATCTGTTTTTTTTCTTTCGCCGCTATTTCGTAAGGTCCGAAGAAAAAGACAACCGGTTTAAACCGCTCGGCATTTTTAGTGCCTTTACGGTCAATACCGTCACCGCCTCCAACCGCCAATAAAGATTCGATTTTTCCCGAATAGGCACCGGCAACTTCATTGTAGATATCCCAAGAGGCAAGCTGCGACGATTCTTTTTTGTAAAATTCTGTCCATGGATCTTTAGCGCTAAAAGAGGTAAGCCCGAGCAAGCCCTCATCGACGACGGCAACCGTAAAGGTCATCGGTCTGCCGTTTGCTTCGCTAACCGTAAAAGATGCTTTTCCGTTAGGTTCATAAGAATCGGGAACCTTAATTACGGGCTTTAACCGTGAGTCTTTATTTTCGACCATCACAGGCGTAATTCCGTAAAGGCGTATCGGCCGGCTGTTTTTGGTTTGGCCGTGCTCTTGAATAAGGCTTATGTGCACGTAAATGTTCGGCGCCATCGACTGTTCCAATTTTAGTTTATATGAAGCGATTTTACCCGAAGATTTAATCCATTCTTGTTTTAAAACCATACCGTTTTTTTCAAGTGTTACCAGCGCTTTTGCGCCTTCATAACCGGGAAAGGTAATTTCAGCGGTTTCTCCCGACAAATATCGGGCTTTATCTGAAGTAAGCGTCAGCATTGAATCGCTGGTTTCCGCAGTTGTCCTTCGGCTTGCCCAGCCTTCCCAGTCAAAGTAAACAATCTGAGCGGAACTGTGTTTTTCCGTATTATCATAAACTGCAATAAGGTAACGACCCCAGTCGCCGTCATCGACTTTTATTTTTAAATTCGCTTTTCCGTTTTTAGCTTGAATATCCCAGCTCTTAATAAAACGAGTATTCTTCGATGAAGTATAATTTACGCTTTCATAATCGGTTTCCCACCACCAGTACCATTCCAACTTATATAATTTAACGGTAAGCGGTGTATTTTCCTTTACGGGGTTACCGTATGCATCCACAACGGCGAAATTTAACGTTTGATCGCGTCCCGTAAAAAGCATATCCCGGTATTTATCGTTACTTTCCGGTATCTGCATTCCGACATATCGTGAATACGGTGAATAGTCAAAAACACGGTTTTCAATGGAAAAGGCTCCGGACGGTTCGTAAATGCGGGTTTCAAAAGCGGCCTTTAGCTTTCCGGGCGCTTTATCCCCTGCAAAAAGTTTTAATGCAGCGTGCGTTTGTCCTTCCTCATTTAAAGAGCCTTCCCATACTTTATCCGTTTCCGATTTGATGTGCAGTTCCGGATTAATAAAATTGAAATTCTTATATTTTTCAAAGGGGGTGCGGTCCAAAAAGTACCGGACGGAAATTTCAGCTTTTAAGTTGGAAGCCTTTGCACCGTGCAGCCACTCACCGCGTAAGTTGACCGTATTTTCCCCCGAAACAAGAATTTTTTCCGCAGGGTTTAAATTGACAAAAAGCCTGTTCGGAATTATAGTTTCGACCTTTATATTTTTAGACCACGTTTTCCCGCCTGCAGTTACGCGTGCAAGCCACGTTCCCGTTTTATCGCTTGCATTCGTTTTTGTGTCAATCCGGTAAAAACCGTCGACTGAAGAAGTAAAGGTTTTAAAATCCGTTTTTTTACCCATCGGATCTTCAAGCGTAAAAATAACGGGAAAATCGTTGGGTAAATTCTTTTCCAAATCCTGAAGAATAAAGACCAAATGAATATCGTCGCCGGGACGCCATACGCCGCGCTCTCCGTAAATAAAACCTTTTACACCGCTTTTTCCTTTTTCGCCGTCGACTTCAAAATGGCTGGTAGAAAGCGTATCCGAACCGAGCCGAATCCAGTTATAGTCGCCGTTTTTTTCGGCTTGCACAAAAAAAGCCTCTTTTTCACTTGAAAGCATTAAAAGCCCGTCGGAATCGGTTTTCCCCGAAGCGATTTCCGCTTGTGCATACGTAAACAGCTTAACGGTTACTCCGCTCATCGGTTCCGCCGACAATAAATCGGCTGCCGCTATATAAATTTTATTTGCTCTGTCGCGTTTTATCGAAAGTCCGATATTTGTGGCAAGTACGGTTTTTGCCGTAAAACAGCGGCTACCGTATGATGGAAGGTAAAAAGCGGGATGCATCGGATTGTCACGCATATTCCAAAATCTGTAACGCTGCTCGCCGGTCAGGTCGGCGTTTTCCCAATAATCGGCTTCAATATCTTTAAAGCCTTCCAGTTCGCTTGTATCACGGGGAAAAGGTAAATCTGAAAAATCTTCGGTGTTTGCAAGCGGTTCATATTTGCTGTGCTTTTTTATAAAATGAACCCGCAATTCAAACATTCCCCCCGGAAATTTTTTAATCAGCTTTGATATGTCAAGCGAACGGACGACAAAGCGATTTTTCATTGAAGCATCCCATTCCAGCTCGAAAGACTGCCGCCAAACAGGCTCTCCGACTCTCCGCATTTCATTACCGCCTGCAAGCGTATTTACTTGGAAGTATTGAAGCACATTTTTATCGTAAATTTGGAAAGCCTCAATAATAAGACCGTTTATGTTTTTTGTGGAAACCAGTACATTCACACCGTCTTTAACGGGAACTATATTTCCCGACACCGTAAACATAACTTCGGGTTTTTCCCAAGCGACTTTTACCGAAAAAGAAGCCTCTTTTTCAAGTTTTTTCCCTTTAGAATTTTTTATACCGGGTAAAACCGAAATTTTTGCATCGTCCGACCATACCATATTTTTAACGAAAACTTTTGCTTTATATCCGTCAATCTTTATCCAGTATGTATAATCTTCGGTGCTGGAAACTCGTATAAATCCGCGTAAATCCTGTGAGCTATCGAGTCGGTCGGAAAAATTGATACAAATTTCGCTGCCGCTTTCCTGCACAATAGAAGTTACTTGGAACACGGATTCCGCTGCGACGGTAAATTCGGTGCTACCGGTTTCTTCGCCTCCCATCGCTTTTAAATCCCATTCGACAACTAAATTTTGAAATGATTTTTGCCGTTCGATTTTATTGACAACTATTCCGTATACGGCGGGTGAAGAGCCTTGCGTGACGGTTAGTTCAAGAGGCAAATTTACGGATTCCGATTCAAGGGAAGCTTTAACGGTGTTTTTAATAACGTCAACACCGACGGGAATATCGGTTTCGCACAGCGCTTCAAATTTGAAACTACTGTCATTTTTTTCGTCGGGAATTAGATTTGCCGACACAATTTTAAATTCGGGCTGCGCGACGGTAAATGAGGTAGTAAGCCCTTTTGTTTTTGCCTTATTATCCTGCAAAAGCCCGACGTCTAAATCCAACTTCAATTCGGTTTTAAAGTCATACGGTTCGGAAGGCGTAAAAGTAATTTGTTTTGTCCCTATAATTTTCCATTCCCCTTTTACCGAAGGAGTTAAAACGCATGCCTTTTCGAGGTTTTCGGCATAGCCGATGTTTTCTTTGAAAATAATATTTATAGGTTCAAGCCGCCGTAATGCCGAATAGCTGATGCTTTCAATATCATCCGTTGCTTCATTTTGAAACGTTTCGGCTTTCTTACAAGACGGAACGGATACAACGACCGCCGTGATAAGCACGGCTGCAATTAGCCGGAATGCAGTAGCCGTCCGGTTTATGGAAATTGTATGTAATTTTTTCGCTTTCATAAACCGAACTATAGCACAAAAAAAACGGAACTTCAATCGAAAAAAAATCATAAAGTATAGGCGCCTCGCTTTTTTTGATATCTTTTTTTATATCTTTCGGAAAATCCGCTTACACAATCAGCATCGCATCCCCATAAGAAAAAAAACGGTAGCGGTTTTTAATTGCATGGTGATATGCATTAAAAATATTTTCTTTACCGGCAAGTGCTGAAACAAGCATTACCAGCGAGGATTCAGGCGTATGAAAATTAGTAAAAAGTGCATCCACAATTTTGAATTTATACGGCGGATAAATAAAAATATCGGTTGAACGGCTTCCTGCTCTTAAGCTCGAAGTTTTCTCGTCCCACGCCGCTTCCAGCGTGCGGACGCTTGTCGTACCTACCGCAATAACCGGTCTGCGGCGACTTTTCGCTTCCATAACGGCGCGGGCAGCGGTCTCCGATACGGAAAAATATTCCGAATGCATTTTATGGTCTTCAATTTTTTCAGCACGTACGGGCAAAAAAGTTCCCAACCCGACATGAAGCGTAATATATTCAATATCAATGCCGGATGCTTTTATCCTATTCAAAACATCTTCGGTAAAATGAAGACCGGCAGTCGGTGCCGCTATAGAACCGTATGCTTTTGCATAAATTGTTTGATAACGGGCGGCGTCTTCTGCGGTATCGTCGCGCCGGATATACGGCGGCAGCGGAATATGTCCATTTAAATCAAGCCATTCGTCATCAATAATTTTATCGAATTTCAAATAGCGGAATTCGTTGCCGATCGGCTCTGCCGTTTCAATAATTTCAGCTTTTGTTCCGTCTTCGAACACGAATGCCTTGCCCGGTTTTTGACGTTTTGCTTTTTTTACCATAGCCTGCCATACGAAACCGCCAAATTGCGGCACAGGATTTATCAATAAAAATTCATATTTTGAGCCGGCACCGCTTTCGGCATAAAGCCGTGCACGCCGCACCTTTGAATTATTAAAAACCATTAAAGCGTTTTTCGGCAAAACTTCGGGAAGGTCACAGAACATTTTATCTTCCAGCCGTCCCGTTTTTTTATTTAACACTAAAAGCCTGTCGCCGCCGCGCGTTTGTGACGGTTTTTGCGCAATCAACTCCGGCGGCAAATCGAAATCAAATTCTTTTGTAAACATAAAACCTCATTTTAAATGAATTATTTTTACGGGCGGTCTTGTAAAAAATTTATTCGAGTTTTAAAATATTTTTCGGATATGTATAAACCGAGCCGCAATTATGGCAATAAAGTTCTATAGGGTCGCTGCCGTTTTTGTACATATCGTCACGCTCCTGTTTCGGCAGAGCCAAAAGCTTATTGCGGAAATTTTCTGCAGAACACGGGCAAGAAAAATCAATGTGCCGTTCTATCAATAGCTGCGGTTTACAACTGCGGAATAAACCGAAAACAATGTCCTCTCTATTATTGCCTTCCGCAAACCATTGCCCGAACGACGGTGCAGCGGAAAATGCCCTCTCAATTTCTTTGACTGACTGTTCATATTCCGTATTTTTATTTTCTTGATACGGCATAAGTTGAATACACATTCCGCCGGCGCCTATAACTCTGCCGCTTTTATCAAACTGAATCCCCGTATTAAAACCCGTTACGGTTTGTTCCGATTGTAAAAAATATTCGGATAAGTCCAACGCAATGTTTTTATGCTTTATTTCGGTGACTCCCGTTACGGGCTCTTTACCGCCTTCAATAAAACGAGTTACGGAAATTGTACCGTTGCCGAAAAGCGGTTTTAATTCCCATCCGGGCAATTCTCTAGTTAACGGTATGGGGTTTTGCAAAAGATAGCCGCGTACAAAACCTTCGCTGAAGGCTTCGGTACTAAAACCGGTAAGCGGTCCGTCGGTGTTACAACGGAACAATATTCGCTCACGACCTTTCATCATCGGGATTAAAAGTGCCGAACACAAGACGGCATGTCCGAGCGCAAGGGTTTCTAAAATACCCAGCTTATGCTGCACGCGCATTTTATTTACAAAGCGTGTTCCATGGAAAACAGAACCTCTGGCAATGCCGTCGTACAGCATAAATACGGTCATTCCGTCTTTCGAAACCGTGCTTAATTTTTTAAGTAAAACGTTATCCGTAATCGGTTTAATAATCATCGGCACCGATTATAACAAAGTTAAAGAAAATCCGCAATTCCCTTGCAACAAAATCTCTCTCTGATATACTGGCAGGCATCTCTAAAAATCCGACAAGGTTATTAGAGATGCCCTATAACTATTTCAACGAAAAAAGGTGAGGTTTTTAGAAAAAGTTTTTTAGCATTAAGAATGTAATTTTTTTTATTTTCAAAACTTTTACGGGTATCTCTTTTATTGAAAAATTATTCCCAAAGATGATAGCCGTGTATATTTTTTATATAAAAAAATGTTCCCGCTAAAAAAAACATACCGGCCATAATCAAAGAAAAAAAAGAAGACGAGTACAATAAAACCATGTAACCGAAGGAGAGAACTCCTATCATAGCGGCAGCGCTTAAATATTCTTTTGCATTTTTTGCGATATATACGAAAAAATAATTAACGCAGGTAAGTATAATTAACGCCAATATAATAAATGTATAAGAATACGAATATTTTATGTCTGCAATAAAATAGCGGTTTATGTTGAAATTATTTATCGGAATTGAAATAATAACGGAGAAAGCAATAAACGTACTGAAAAACATTACATAAAAAATTTGCCGGGTAATTATTTTTGTCGCAAATATACTGCTGATAAAAAGGGCTGCAACTCCGGCAAGTCTAAAAAAATAAATAAGCCGTGAAATAGATGCTATATTCTCCAATACGATACTTGAAAAAGTATATAAGGGAAAAATAAGTCTCAAACTTTCAAACTCTATTGAAAAAATAAATGCAATAAAAAAAGAGATTTCTATTGCATGAGTTTTTTTGAACGTAAAATAAATATAAATCAGCACTATTAAAGAAAACCCGGAGCATGCAAAAATACTAAAGCATACGGCGGCAGTGCTATATTTCATAAATTGTGAATTTTGTAAAAACTCCGGTATCGAAGCAGATAATATGCTTTCGAAATTTTTTGATAAATTCAATCCTTTATACGAATTTAATTTTCCCGCTTGTAAAATGCTGAAGACGGAAAGTGCCGATATAAAAAAAATTAACGCCGCAATTGAAATTACGGCAAGTCTCGTTTTATTTCTTACTGCTATTGTCATGGATAGTGAGTATACAATTAAAATTATTCTTTGTAAAGGGAATATCATAAATCCTATTATGACGGTTTTATAAGACGGTATTTATATATCAATGACTTAGGAAAGAAAGTCAATGGAACAAATTTAAAAAAAGAAGAATCAATCAGTTCAACGCAGAAAGAAATTATAATAAAAAATAGAAAAAAACATTAACATTATTAGCTTTTCCAAAAAAATAGTAAGTAATCAAATATAAAAAATAGGAGCGGCAAAAAATATATTTTTTATGCAAAGTATTTCTTTGATAGCCTGAACAAAAACTTTCGACTATCGGAACAGAGCAGCAAGAAGATATTATAAAACTAAAAATAGTATAAATAAAGAACGAAGAACTATTATAATCGTTTCGTTCGATAATAAAACTTTAAAAAAAAGAAAATTGAATAGCCATAAATAAAAAACCGGAAGCAAGCGCTCCTAAGATTCCTCTATATCTGAATTTTTTTCATAATAAAATAAATTTAATATCTCCCGTTGACATTGTTTATTTAAATATTTATACTACTTTCCGTATCCCGAATTGCGTTAGACGCACGCAGAAGGAGAGGATTATGGTCATTCGTATGAACATGTACCAGTCGCTCGGCTTTGCAATCGCTTGGTTGATTGTCGGACGATTAATTAAATCGAAGTTTGAATTTTTTCAACGGTATTGCATACCCGCCCCGATTGTCGGCGGTTTTTTGTTCGCACTTATATCGCTGGTATGTCATATAACAAAAATACTCGACTTTGAATTTGACACAACCCTGCAAACCTATTGGATGGTTATGTTTTTTACATCGGTAGGATACAATGCGGGGTTTTCGATTTTAAAAGATGGCGGAAAAAAAGTTTTTATTTTTTTGGGTGTCGCCGTAGGTCTTGCGATTTTGCAAAATGTAACGGCTCAAGGGATTGCAAAACTGATTGATTTTAATCCGCTGTTGGCGGTGATGCTCGGCTCCACATCTTTTACCGGCGGGTTCGGCACCGCCGCTTCTTTCGCCCCGATTGTTGACCCGGACGGAATGCTCGGAGCATTATCGCTTGCGGTAGCCGTTCCTACGTTCGGGTCGGTAATAAGTTCCGTACTGGGCGGTCCCATCGGAGGCGGATTAATCCGAAAATACGGACTATCGCCTGCGCCATCCAATGCAAGCATCCGGCTCGACAAGACAGGCAATATCATAAAAACCACAACGGTCGTAAAACAAGTTCAAGCCGTAAAACCCAATTTTTTAAAGCGTATGTTTTTCAATCCGTTAAAAGGAAAACATGAAGGTGAATTGGAAATTGTTGCGGTAGAAGAAGAAGTCATCAGAAACGCTTCAACGGGAGGTGTAGATAACTTTACCACCACGACTGAAAAACATTTAAGCAGCGAAGGGCTTTTGGCGTCTTTTATGCTTTTGGTGCTTGCCAGCGGTTTCGGAATATTTTTGACGAATTATCTTAACACTATTTCGCCGAAACTTAAATTTCCGATTTATATCGGTGCTATGGTTTGCGCTTCGATTATACGAAATTTATCCGACGGTACAAAAAAATTTAAAGTAAATATGGATGAAATTGATGCGCTCGGAAATATTGCTTTAAATATGTTTTTAGCGATGGCTCTGGTTTCGCTAAAACTGTGGCAGCTTGTAAATTTGGCGATTCCGCTTTTAATTATTTTAAGCGGACAAATAATTGTAATGTACCTATATGCTCGATTTGTTACGTTTAATGTAATGGGCAGAAACTATGACGCTGCCGTAATTACAGCGGGACATGTCGGATTCGGTTTTGCTGCAACGCCGAATGCCATGGCGAATATGGGTTCGGTTTGTGAGAAATACGGTTATTCCAAAATCGCCTTTTTTGTAGTACCGATAGTCGGCTCTCTTTTTATCGACTTTTTTAATGTTATGATAATAGGTATAACAATAGGACTTGTAAAATAACCTTTAATATTTTTATATTCCGTTTCATTTTTTTTCTCCGGCAAAAGAATTCTTTTTTAAAGCGTATAACATATTTTTACAAATTAAAAAACATGGATTGAAAATGATTGTAATGGAAATCAATTTATAAAAAATTAAAAAAACATTTTTACAAACGGAACTAATAGCAGTAATGCAATAATGTCCCGCTATTGTTTATTGAACTTGTTGTTTTTTCAGTTGCACGCATGGACAAAAACGGATATAATTGCCGACATATGAAATATAAAGATTTACCGGTTTATGAACAAAAAGACAGAATTTTGGAAATACTCGAGCATAATCAAGTAATTGTTGTAGAAAGTCCTACAGGTTCCGGAAAAACCACTCAGCTGCCGGTTATTTTGCATGAAGCCGGCTACAGTAAAACCGGCATAATCGGTGTTACTCAACCGCGCCGTATCGCAGCGCTTTCGGTAAGCGAATTTATTTCAAACCAACTGGGTGAAAAAATGCCCGGTCTTGTCGGCTATAAAATGCGGTTTGAGGACATCACCTCACCTGAAACAAAAATTAAAATAATGACGGACGGAATCCTTTTACAGGAAATGAAGCTCGATCCGTGGCTGAGTAAATATTCCGTTATTTTGGTAGACGAGGCGCACGAAAGAAGTTTAAATATTGATTTTATTTTAGGACTTTTAAAAAGAGTAATTGCCGAACGTAATGATTTTAAAGTCATCATTTCTTCTGCAACGATAAATACCGATTTATTTTCAATGTATTTTGACGGATGCCCTGTTATAAAAATAGATGCAATTACATATCCGGTAACGCTTATCTTTGACCCGCCTGAAATTACGGCGTCGACCGATACGCAGGAAGCTGAAACTGCACTAATGAATAAAATTGCATCTATCGTCGGCCGTATTTTAAGCGAGGGAAGAAGCGGCGCTATTTTAGTTTTTCTTCCCGGAGAACGTGCAATTAAGAATTGTATAGAACGACTTTCAAAAGAATCGTGGTTTAGAAAGCTCTTTACATTACCGCTTTACGGAAGGCTCGGTAAGGAAGAGCAGGAACGTGTTTTTAAATCGCCGCCGTTCGGAAAAAAGAAAATCGTTATTTCTACAAATATTGCCGAAACTTCAATAACAATAAACGATATTGCAGCTGTAATAGATTCAGGTCTTGCAAAACTTAATTTTTATAATCCGTTTACTTTTACTTCAAGTCTTGATGAAACAACAATTTCAAAAGCCTCGTGCAATCAGCGGCGAGGTCGAGCGGGACGTACTCAAGAAGGCGTTTGCTATAGGCTTTATACTCGTAAAGACTTTGAAACGCGTCAACTTTATACACTGGAAGAAATTTACCGCACTGATTTATCCGAAGTCGTAATGCGTATGTCTGAACTGGGGATTTTCGATTTTGAAAATTTCGATTTTATTTCATCACCCGGGAAAAAAGGAATTATCGGTGCTGTCGATACATTGAATATGCTCGGTGCACTCGAAAAAGATCATTCACTTAGCGGCATCGGAAAAATGATGTGTTCGTTTCCGCTTGCTCCGCGCCAATCGAGAATAATCGTGGAAGCGATTATGCATTATCCTAATCTCGTAGAAGAAGTTTTAATTGCGGCGGCTTTTCTTTCGGCGCGCAGTCCTTTTATTTTCATAGACGGTGAAGAAATTGAATCGCGAAAAGCTCATTCTCTCTTCAATGAACCGATGGGCGATTTCGCTTCGTTTTTAAAAGTATTCGGAATGTATGGACAAGCTTCGGATAAAGAAAAGTTTTGTAAAATTCATTATCTCGATGAAAGAATAATGGCTGAAATTACAAATATAAAAGAACAGCTTGAACTCATTGTTTCGGATATGGGTGTTCCTATTTTGTCCGGAGGAAAAATTGAAAACTATTTAAAATGCGTCGCTACGGGAATGATTCAATTTGTATGTGCCGCACAAGGTAAAGACAGTTATCGAAGTCTTACGACCGAAAAAATCTTTATTCATCCCGGTTCCTGTATGTATAAAGAAAAACAACAATTCATTGTTGCAGGTGAAATAGTGCGTACATCAAGAATGTATGCAATGTCGGTGTCTCCTCTTTCAAAAAAAATTATCGAAGAAGTTGCTCCCGCTCTTTTGGATAAATCCGTAAAGAGTCTGCGGCAAACCGAAAAAGAGAAAAATAAAAAGTCGGAAAATAAAAAAACAAAACCGAAAGAAGAGTCCGTAATTATCGGCGGTATGCAATATTCCGTAAAAAAAATAAAAGGAAAAAAGATTATCATACTTCCATGGAAAGATTTAAAAAATATGACGACCGCTCTAAAAGAAAAAGATAGCGGTGAAAATAAAAATGGAGTGTCGGAACAATTAAAAGATCTCCGCGGTAAAATAGAGTTATCGGGAGGAGAACTATTAGTCGGAGAAAAACTCGATTTGATTTTTAATATCGTCGATAATTTTAATATCACCCCTCTTACTAAAAATGAAGCTGAGCATATTTTAATTAAAAGCAAAAATTATATTCTTCCTGTCGATTATACGGAATTAATAGACTTACTTTCTTTTATATTCCGAACGGTAGCTACAAAACAAAAAAATAAACAATTCGGATTTATAACATTATTTTGCGACGGCAAAGAATGCTTTTGGTTTAAAACGTCACGAGGGTTTCATACGGCACTACACGAAAGTCTTGCTTCATTACAAAGTTTAATTGATATTGCAGGTGAATATTTTAGCTGTGAGCAAAAACAAATGATAAATGCCCTTTACGGTAAAATGAGCAAAATGATTTAGAGGGTACTTTTAAACGCTGATGAGGCATTTCTATTCCGAAGGATGCGAAGTAAATCCAACAAGATTTTTAGAAGATGCCCTATTGTATGTATTCGTAAAGCGAATATGGAATGATGACGGCTTAATACAAGGCATTACGAGCGCCGAATCGGTCAACTAAGGAAAAACAAAAACCGCACCGGTTTTAGCGTTTATAAAAGTAGTGAGATTGCCGTTGCCGCAAACGAAATTTTGCTATGCCGATTTCTCATCCAGAAGCCGGATTTTAGGTTTAGCGGAATTATTACCGATCATTCTTTTTGTGATTACAAGTTCTTTTTTGCCTTTAATTGAAGGCGCTTCAAACATTGAGTCAAGCATAAGTTTTTCTACAATTGAGCGCAGGCCGCGAGCTCCCGTATTTTGATCAATTGCCTGCTGTGCAATTGCCGCAATAGCGTCATCGTCAAAACTTAAAGCGACATTGTCAAGTTTAAACGCAGCTTGATATTGTTTTATAAGCGCATTTTTCGGCTCGACGAGGATACGTTTTAAATCTTCTTTTGTAAGTTCGTTTAAAGCGACTTTAATCGGAAGCCTGCCTATAAGTTCCGGGATAATTCCGAATTTTACAAGATCATCCGGTGAGAGGTTGTCATACAATTCCGCCAAATCTTTTTCTGTAGATTTTTTTACTTTCGCTCCGAAGCCTATCGGTTGTGAAGCAATGCGTGATTCGACTATTTTATCAAGACCGATAAAAGCGCCTCCGCAAATAAACAAAATATTTGTTGTGTCGATTTTAATCATATCTTGATTTGGGTGCTTGCGTCCTCCTTGCGGAGGTACGGAGGCGACGGTACCTTCAATCAATTTTAAAAGAGCTTGCTGAACTCCTTCACCGGAAACATCACGTGTAATGGAAACGTTTTCGCTTTTTCTGGAAATCTTATCGATTTCATCGATAAAAATTATTCCGCGTTCGGCTTCTGTTATGTCGCCGTCGGCATTTTGAATAAGTTTAAGTAAAATATTTTCCACGTCCTCGCCGACATATCCCGCTTCGGTCAAAGTCGTAGCATCGGCAATCGCAAACGGTACTTGCATTTTTTGTGCAAGTGTACGAGCTAAAAGCGTTTTTCCCGACCCCGTCGGACCAAGCAAAAGAACGTTCGATTTTTCGAGAATGATATCGTCCGCACCGGAAGGGGCATTCATAATACGTTTATAGTGATTGTAAACGGCAACCGATAATACCCGCTTTGCCGTATCTTGTCCGATAACATATTCATCGAGGTATTCTTTTAATTCTCGCGGCGTCGGTACGTTTTGCAGACGGGCAGCAGGTTTTAAGGTTTTATACGATTTAATATAGCTTTCACATAGAGAGATACAATGCTCGCAAATAGAAATGCCGCCCGGACCGGGTACAATAAAGCGTCCCGAATCTTCGGGCTTATTACAAAAAGAACACACTAAAGCACTGTTTATTCTATTTCGAGCCATCTTTCCTCCTAGCCATAACGCTGTCGATAATTCCATATTGCATCGCTTCTTCGGGAGACATAAAAAAATCGCGTTCCATATCAGCCGCAACTTCTTTTTCTGATTTTCCCGTATGTTCGGCAAAATATTTTATTGTCAGTTTTTTTAGCCGAATAATTTCTCGGGCTTGAATAGTAATGTCCGCTGCTTGTCCCTGTACTCCGCCCCACGGCTGATGAATCATTACACGTGAAGAAGGCAGCGCAAAGCGTTTACCTTTTGCGCCTCCCGCTAGAAGAACTGCGCCCATACTTGCGCATTGCCCCAAACAAATAGTTTGAACGTCAGGGCGAATATGCTGCATTGTATCATAAATGGCAAGCCCCGCCGTTACCGAACCGCCCGGAGTATTTATGTAAAGGCTTATATCTTTATCGGGATTTTGGGATTCTAAAAATAAAAGCTGAGCGACTACAATATCCGCTGAATAATCATTTATTTCTTCATCGATAAAAATTATTCTATCTTTTAAAAGACGAGAAAAAATATCGTAGCTGCGCTCGCCGTTTCCCGTTTGTTCTATTACGTAAGGCGTATTCATAGCAAAAACCTCTTATATTTATGCATCTTTTGATTCAAGAAATTCTTCAGCGGTCATCTTTTTGCCTTTTGCAATTGTACACTTTTCATAAAGCTCATTGAAAAGTTTATCTTCTTTTATTTCATCAATAAGATACTCTTTTTGTTTATTGTCGGCATAATGCCGCTTTACACCGTCAACATCCATGCCGGTAAGTTTTGCCAGTCGTTTATATTCTGTTTCAATATCTTCATCGCCGACTTCGATATTTTTTTCTTTCAGCATAGTTTCAATTAAAACTCTTCCTTTTAAACTTTTTTCCGCTTCCGGTTTCCACAATTCTAAGAACGCATCTTTCGATTGTCCGTTCATTGAAGAAACAAGTTTTTCAAGTTTTTCCGGTTCTGTGCGAAATTGATTTGCCATCATTATCCACCGCGATTCCAATTCCGCATGCAGCATAGATTCAGGCAAGTCAACGGGATTTTCTGCAACCAATTGTTCGGTAAACGTTTTTTCTTTCAGGTGTTTTATTTTATTGTCGATACCGTTTTGTATATTTTTTTTAATATCGGCTTTGAGGTCCGCAAGCGTTTTATATTTTTCATTTATGTCTTGAGCCAGTTCATCATCGATTGCGGGCAAATCTTTGTATTTAAGCGCCGTAAGCGTTACACGGATTTTTTTCGTTTTTCCGGCAAGTTCTTTATCTTTTTCATTTTCGGGATATGTTTTTGTAATATCTTTCGTTTCATTTTTTTTCATTCCGATAATATCGTCATCAATTTTAAAAATATTTTGTCCGGAACCCAGCGTAAATACAAAATCTTCCCGCTTGCTGCCGTCAATGGGATTCCCGCTATCGTCAAGTTCACAATAATTAATTGTTACAATGTTGTTCTTTTCTGCGGCGGCATCCGCTTTGCAGTCCGCAACAAGAGCATTTCTGTCCTGCAGCCGGTTTAATTCTTTTGTTATATCGATTTCCGATACTGTAACTTCCGGAACTTCTATTGTAAAACCTTCACGTTTTTTTATTTCAACCTTCGGGAATACGTCATAATGAACGGTAAAAGAGAAATTTTCCTTCGGATTGAGGACAGGTTTTTCTTTCATTTCAGGATATGAATACGGCAGCGGGCGTTCATATTCATTCATTGTTTCAAAAATTTCTTTTAAAGAATCCTCAATTAAATCTCCCGCCAAATCGCCTTTAATTGCGTCGCCGTATTTGGTTTCCAGAACCGCAGCGGGGATATGACCTTTTCTAAACCCCGGAATTTGCAGTTCTTTTGAATATTTATTTATTATTTTATTATAGCTTTCTTCTACGTCAGGCTGCTTAATTGTAACGGAAAGTTCCGCATGAGCTTTTTC
>CAUUAT010000047.1:0-16090 GCA_963543195.1 uncultured Treponema sp. | reverse complement strand
GTCGCCATATACCTGCTTTTGTAATTCCTGTACAATAGGCGAATTTTCTTTGATAAGAGAATTCGCTTTCCGCGTTCTTTTTGAAACGGTAATTAAAAATGATTTTAAAAGATGTGCATAAACCGAAAGATTTTTTGAAAGTATTTCAGAAATCGATTGACCGCCTTTTGGAAATGAAAGAATAACGGATTGCTCATTTGCGGTCGCTATTGCATTTTGGTTTTGCCCGGTGATTACGGAGGTCTCTCCGAACATTTCTCCCGCAACGAATTCGGCAAGCGCCGTATTATCTTCAGGAGAAAGAATCACAACATCGCCTTCCAAAATAAGATAAAATCTGTCGCCTTTTTGATTTTGGTTAAATATTACCGCTTCTTTTTCATAAGAGTCAACGTTCGAATTTTCCGCAATTACTTGTAAATATTCGATATCCCAGCCCGCAAAAAGAGGCGTTTTACTCAATGCCGTTATTTTTTGTATTTCCGTAATCATTTTCTGCCGCCTTACAGTGCACTATACCATATTTTAATAAAAAATAAAAGTTGCAAACGGATATTTTAAATAAAATATGTTGAGAAATTATGCGGCTGCAACGCTCTCCTTTTAATTTATTACCGTAAACGCTCTTTTCCGCTGGATGCCTCTTGTGTCGGTTAATGTCAAAATATGAAAGCCGCTTGAAGTTCCTATTTTCATTTGATGATAGGTTTGCGTACTCCCCAGATATTCGCCATCAATATCCCAATAAATGATTGCCGAAGAATCTTTGTGCATAGCCTGAGCGACAATAGCGCCTGCCGTGCCGTCCAATTCGGTGGGAATGTAAACATTTGTTCCGTTTTCGGGAAATAGAATTTCAAATTCATCTTTTGCACTTCCCGCACTTCCCTGAAGATACGGCGGAAGCGGAGAATAATTGTAATGTTTCTGCATATAAAAATATTCGGCTGCGGCAGGAAGGACAAACCGGTTTTCAATTTTAGGTATTTCTTTTATGTCCGGCGCAGCCGCTTGAAATTTTCCGTCCGGTGTAAGCGAAACGGCCCTGCAATACGGACATTGTCCGCAGGAATATGTATGGGCAGGTTTTAAAATTTTTTTCACTGTGCTGCAAAATTCGGACGCGGGATACCCTGAATTCTCACATACGTCAATGAATTCAAAATCAAGCTTATTCAAACCGGGCCATTCGGCTTTCGGCAAAATAGTAAAAATTTCAAAAAGAACCGGAGACGCAAGTTTTGCACTCGTAATTTCAGGGCGACCTTCCCCCGTTGCATTGCCGCACCACACACCGACGGTATACCGAGGTGTAACGCCTATCGCCCATGCGTCTTTATTTCCGTAACTTGTCCCCGTTTTCCACGCAATTTTTTGACCGTTTAAATACAGATGCCAAATAGATTCTTCTTCGGGTCTGTCGGCTTCCGCCAAAACATCGAGCGTAAGCCTGCATGCTGCTGCCGATAGGGGAAACGCACCGCAGTCTTTATGCATACTGCGCAGCATAAGTTTCCGATAGTTTTCGGTAATTTCAAAAAGCGTAACTTCTCCTCCGCCTAAAATCAACGGAAGCCCGTATTCATCGGCAGTACGGGTAAACGTCGAAAAACCTGACCGTTTCAGTACATCTAAAAAAGCGGGAATCGTGAACTCGCGCAAAAGACGAACAAACGGAACATTCAGCGAATACGAAAGTGCTTTTTCCGCAGAAATTACGCCGGAGTACGAATGCGAATTATTTTGCGGACTGTAGCCTGCAATTTTCGTCGGAATATCAATCAGCAGTTGATCCGGCAAAATCATTCCCGCATCAATTGATGCGGCAAATAAAAAAGGTTTTAATAAACTGCCGGAGCTTCTCTTGGCTTGAATCATATCTACATGCTCATTCCTTCCGTTTGCGGAATTAAAGCCTGTGTTTCCTACATAACTTTCGATTTCACCAGTTTCCGTATTTAAGACGAGAACTGCAATGTTATAAACGCCGCTCAAAGCGAATTTTTCAAATCGCTGTTCCGCAATTTTAAAAACGGTTTGCTGCAAGTCGGCGTTTAAGGCGGTTCCGTATTTGTGATTGTGCCTTTTATTTTTATAGCCGGCTTTTAGAAATTCCAAATAATGAGGAGCAGACTGCGGAAGAAGTGCCGGTTTTTCGGGAACGGTTTCGGCACACGAAAGAGTATACGTTTCTTCGTTAATGGTATTTTGAAAAAACAAATTATGTAACAATTTGTCCCGCTTTATTTTTAATAAGGCTGCATTTTTACCCGGGTGCACAAGCGACGGCTGATTAGGTAAAACGGCAAGAACCGCAGCCTCCGCCCACGTTAACGCTTCGGCATTTCGCTGAAAGTAACGCCACGATGCGGCTTCAAGCCCGACGACGTTTCCACCGTACGGAGCGTTAGAGGCGTAAAGATTCAGTATATCGTCTTTTGAATATTTTAATTCTAAAAAGAAAGCCGCCGCCGTTTCTTTTAATTTTTGTTTAAAATTCCGTTTTGTGTTTTTTTCGGAAAGACGGGCTGTCTGCATTGTAATGGTCGAGGCTCCCGAAACGATACATCCTGCAAAAAGGTTATCGGCGGCGGCCCGCAAAACGGAAAGAGGGTCTGCGCCCAAATGAAAATAAAAATTTTTGTCTTCATATGTCATAAGAGCCGTTTTATATTTTTGCGGCAACATTCCGCTTTGCGGAAACCGCCATTGTCCGTCATCCGCTGTCGTCGCCCCTAAAAGTTTTCCGTCCGAACTGTAAACGGTAAACGAATACGGTGCATCAAAGCGAGGGGTAAGCAGGAGAATAAAAATGAGCGCGGCACTTGCACATAAAAAAGTTGCAGCGGCCGCCCGTATAATTTTGGAATTGCCGATGGATTTACAATTCATTTAAGGCGGAGTATAGCAAAAAGGGGAAAAATTGTACAGGATGAGCATTGACCGGTTTTGCTAATTGATCAGCTTTACTGATCGAGCATCTCTATTTGCGAAGGATGCGGAGCAAATCCGGAGCGGTCTTTTGCAAGATTCTCTTCATTTTTTAAAGACATTCACTTATTTTTTATGTTTATCTCTTTGACTTTTTCATAAAACGCATTCAGCTTAAAAGAAACGGCATGCGTGTATGTTTCTTTATCAAGACCCGAGAGGAGTTTAATGCCTTCATCGATGGTTTTAATCGTCCAAATATTGAACTTCCCATCGGCAACGGCGTCGATAATTTTTTTCGACAAAAAAAGATTATTTTTATTGCTGTAAGGTATCATAACTCCCTGTGTGCCGGTAAAGCCTAAAATTTTACACGCACTAAAAAACCCTTCTATTTTTTCGCTGATACCGCCGACAGGCTGAACCATGCCGTGCTGATTTAAACTTCCGGTTACGGCAATATCCTGCCTCATCGGGAATTCCCCGATTGCTGAAACCAGCGCCAAAAATTCAGCACACGAGGCAGAATCTCCATCAATGTAGCTGTACGATTGCTCAAAACAGATACTTGCCGAGATTGAAAGCGGCGTATTTTGTGAAAACTTTTTGCGTAAAAGCGACGTAATAATCAAATGTGCTTTATCGTAAATTTCTCCCGAAAGCCCTGCCTCACGTTCAATATTGATTATGCCGCCTGTACCGGGAGAAGCCTGCGCCGTAACCGCAACGGGAGCGCCGAAAGAATGGTACCCCCGTTCTTCCACTGCAAGACCGTTTATTTTTGCATGCTGCATTCCAGAAACGTCAATTAAAATTTCACCGAACCGAATCATTTCGGCAAACTTTTGTTCGGGAAGCGAATGAAAATAACGCCGTTTTTCTATTACGTCGTTTAATACTTCGGCGCAAATCGTTTTTCTTCCTTGTTTCCGCGCATAAAAATCGGCTTCGATAATTAAGTCGGAAATTTTCGTAAACTGTGCGGTAAGCAGCGTGCGAGATTCTGCGAGTTCCGAAGAATAAGAGACAAGCCTCGCATAGCCTGAATCGGTTAGTGGCAGTGTGTTCTTTTTTTTGCACAAATGATCCGCAAGGCTGATGAGTGCATCGACATTTTCATCGGTTTTTTGCATAACGGAATCGAATTCAGCGCACACTTTAAATAATTTATAAAAGTCCGGATCTTCCTGATACAAAATATCATACGAATATTCGCCGCCGATTATTATAATTTTAAAATCGGCAGGCAATGCTTCCGGTTTAAAGATGCTCGGCATATGATTGCCTGAAGGAGGCATTTGTATTTCAATTTTCCCGGATTGCAAAATCCGTTTTAAATATACCCATGAATCTTCTTCGTCAAGTAAATCACGGAGGCGCACAATAAGATACCCGCCGAAAGCCCGATGTACGGCACCTCCCCTAATTTTTAAATGCCCGTTTATTTCAGGTGCATTGGATTCCGAATGAGTTTCTATCGTGCCGAATAAATTCGTAAAGCTCGGAAGATTTTCGATTACGACATAATTTTTATCGTTTTTATTTTCACAAATTAAATTGATTGTATATCGTCCCAAAAACATTTTTTTTATTTTGTTTGATTTAAATTCCGAGCTGTAAATTTTTATACGGTTTATTAAATCGTCTTCGGTATGTTTTAAGTATGCTACTATTTTTTTTGTATCTTCTTTTTGCTTTTCGTTTTCACACAACGCATTGAAAGTTTCCACCATTTGCAAAAGCGTTTTCAACTCTTCTTTTATAATCGGCTTAATCGATTCTTTTTGATGCGCAGTAAGATTTTTATCGGCTTCGATCCGTTTTTCTCGCAAAAGGGCAAATAATGTCGACATTTCATCAAGCGATGCATAATATTTTTTACGTAAAGAATTTAATTCATGTTCCGGAAATTTTCCCCGAGCGGCTTTTGATTGCAATTCATTCATCGGAATTTCTTTACCCTTTACAATCGGAATTAAATCAATCGATTGATTCGCATCGCCTTTTATTTGCAACATTTTAAAGCCGGCTTTCAGCATCTTCGTTTCAAATTCCATAAGCAAAACATTTTCTTTATTGTCGGTCTGTGTTATAATTGCTTTTTGTTCCGCAAGAAAACGTTCTGACTTTAAAAGAAGAAGCGTGCGGGTATGGATTTTTTCGGCGGCTTTCCGCAATGCGTTTCTAAAAGCTCTGCCTTTCCCTGCCGGAAAAAATAAAGCCGCAGGTTCGGCGGGCTTTGCAAAGTTATGCGCATATGCAATATCTTGAAGTTTTGCCCTGTTCGGTTTATAATTTTTCAAGAGCGATGAAAGAACAGTCCTGCGCCCGGTACCGGGAGCGCCCATAACGAAAATATTATAACCTTCACCCGTAATTCCGAGTCCCAGTTCAATTGCTTTAACGGCACGGTCTTGGCCTACGATTTGAGGTTCAATACCGTTATGTTTTAATTCCCGGATTTTGCTTTCGGGAAATGAAAATTCCAATTCGTTTACGGTCAGTTTTTCGGCAATACAGTCAGCCATATACGCTCCTTTGATTTCGCGAGGTAATTTATGTCCGATTTTTTGGTTAGTGAAATACTTGTTTTGATTTTACTTCTTCCGTCTTCTCTGCGTCCGTTTTCCAAATCACTAAAAAAAGCTTGCGCCGTTCCGTTATTGCCGCTTTTTGCTGCAAGCATTTTGGTTTTTATCATTTTCGGACAAGGTATTACGGTTTCACTTTTACCCGTCATCGTCATCGTTGCGGTGTGCATTATAACAGAATTTCCAAGATTTGTACTATTTCTTTCAAAACTTCCCAACAATTTTTATTCAATTTATTCGGTTTTGATCCGGATTTTCACGCTTGTGTTACTCGGCGGAGCTTTTTTTTCTGCTGTGTATTTTTCGCCGGAGCGTGAATACGGAGCGGAAGTTTTTGAAATTTTAAAAGAGAAAATGGAGCTTAATTTAAACGGAAGAAAATTTTGCGCAGGTGTCTCGTATACGCCTCAAAATACGAAAGACGAGCACATCACAGTTTTGGTTTTAAATGCGTATCCCGACCGGATATACGGAGAAAATACATTGAGCCGGTTTTCGGCAGCGGCAAGGTATAAAACCGTCGAACTTACAAATGCCGAAAATTCAAACCTTACTTACCGTCCGCCGCATTATGAACAATTTAGAGCAGCGCTTTATGCTATTTTGAAAAAATATTTTCAGGATGACCGGAGCGTACAAAATGAACCGTTTAACTCCGTAATTTCCGAAGTTTTAAACCATAAAAAAAATACCGCCGTTTATGCAATTGCAGAAGGAAAATATATACAAGCCTTATACGACTATTATACAAAAAAACCGGACGCTTTTGCGGGAATCTTTTTTATTCTTTCGGAAGAAGATGAGATAAAAGGACTTAACAAAACCGCGTCTTATGTTTTGGATGAAAGGGAGCCGTTGCGGTTTTCGCCCGAACTGGCGAATTTTCCCGTTTGTTTATTTATCCGGCAAAAAGAAAAATGCGCAGGTTCGGGCGAACTTCGCTGTACCGATATTTTAGCAGCACAACTTTTAGGTTCTTCCAGAGATTTAGGCAGAAAAGACCGCCTCGCCGCCGCTGCGGTTTTTGAAAAATGGCTCGGGATTAGAAGCGGCATTAAGATTTTTAAGTAAGATGCAAAAAAAATCAAATTTTACCCGTTCATCTTTTTCGTTTCCGGATAATTCGTTATTTTTTGAATATCTCTGCAAATATTTTTTAGTGCGGGATATATTTTTTTATAAACGCCGAAAAGGCCGTCATATAATTTTCTGTATTCGGGATTCGGCGTAAATTCTTTTTCGTAAGAAACCATCCGGCGTACGGCATCTTCGATTGAAGAATAGGCACCGATTCCTGCAGCGGTTATGGCAGCCGCTCCCAAAGACGAGGCTTCGGTAATTTTGCAGCGTACCAATTTTCTGTTTAAAACATCGGCAGTAATTTGACAAATTGCGTCGCTTTGCGAAGCTCCGCCCGAAGCGGCGACCGTTCCGCATTTTAATTTTCCCTTTGCTTCAATTATTTCCAACCCCTCGCGCAGCGAATACGCCAAGCCTTCGATAATGGCGCGGTATAAATCACCTCTGCCGTGAACATCACCGAAACCGATTATACTTCCCTTCGCAAATTTATCAAAAACGTTTGCGCCCCAATACGGCTGCAGCATTAGACCGCTACCGCCTGCGGGTGCGTCATCCAGAAGTTTATCCAAAACGGTCTCAGGGATTACGCCCAAACTTTCAGCTTTTTTACATTCTTCCTTTCCGAGTTCTTCTTTAAACCAACTTATCATCCAATAACCGCGGAAAATTTCCAATTCTGAAAGCCACGTATTTTTTAAAATGCCGCAATGGGCAGGAAAAAGTTTTTTGTACTCAAAATACTTTTTCGAACACACTTCAATCGTTGCCATTGTGCCGAAACTCAAAGATGCGACGGAAGAATCCGTGACGCCTGCGCCGATTGTTTCACAGGCTTTATCGCTTCCGCACCCGATAAGCGGTAAGCCGTACGGTAAACCCAATTCTTCCGAGACAGCCTTTGTGAGCGTGCCGATAACGGTGCCGCTTTCTACAACCGTATTCCGTTTTTCTTTTTCCAAAGGAATTAAAAGCTGTTCAATTGACGGATATTCCGCCCAACGCCTTTTTCTGTTTACGAACGGGACGTATCCTATCATTGAAGACGCCGTATCGCACACTTCGCCCGTAAGTTTGTAGATAAACCAGCCTGAAAGAAAAAGAACCTTCCACGTTTTTTCCCAAATATCAGGCTCTTGCTCCCGAAGCCAATTTATTTTGCCGGCGGATTGAATTGCAACAATCGAATCATAAACACCTGCGGCATGTAAGAGCGCACGCATCAATCCGTTCGGATGAAACGGTCCGTGTGCGGTTCTGTTGTCAAGCCATACAATTGCGGGACGTAAGACATTTCCGTCCTTGTCAATAAGAACGGTCGTTGCCCGCATCGAAGTAACCCCCATTCCTGAAAGTCCGCTAAAAGCGGCGGCATTTTTTTCTTTTAATGCCGCGATGGAATTTTTAAGCGCGTTCCAATACACACCGACTTCCTGTTCCGCCCAGCCGGGATGCGGCGTCGTATGCGGTTTATACGGCGTACGGTGAGATGCTAAAATAGTTCCGCTTAAATCAAAAAGCATTGCGCGCAAACTTTGCGTGCCGCAGTCTACGGTTAAAATCGTTTTCATATGATCTCTCCTTATGTGGACCGTTCGTATTGTGCTGCATGAGCTTCTCGCATCGTTATAGGCAAGCAGCTCTCAAGCTTTTTGCAGCCTCTTATATCGACTCTGCGCAACCTGCTGCAAGCAAGTCGGTTCCGCTTGCACAAAAATTCTTAACGATGACATCACCCGGCCTACACGGAGCCGAAATCGTAATAGTACGTATATTCCGCATATATTCGGGAAAGCGGTGGAGGGGAACGGCAGCACTCGTTTTTACCGGAAGGCGCGGAATCCGTGCGCATAAGCAAGCGACCGTTGTCGTAAGCATTCGCATCGGGCAAACCGCTTCCTGTTTCCCATACTCTTCGCCTTTCGGGCATTTATTACCGGATACCGCAATGTTTTCTTTTCCGTCACGGTTTTCAATTTTCACGGTCAGGCTGCATCCGCGCGGACATGCCGTACATACAATGTCTTTTATTCCCATATATTATCTCCCGCTTAGCACTGTAACGACAGCTTTAATTTTTTTGCTTCGGCAAGTTTTTCGCTTTTCAGAATAAAGCGTTCCATTTCCGGAGGCTTTAAAATTGCGTATTTTTTTTCAAAAATAATTTCGTCGTCGGCGCTGAATTCGAGCCGTGCATTTTTCAGTTCTTCCGAAGAACGGAAATAAAAAATAATTTCATTCCGCGCATTTATACTTATTTCTTGCGGAACCGCATACAGAATTTTCCCTTCAAGTTCGATTTTACGGCGAGTGTTTTTTTCGGTACCGTTATCGTCAAAAAAAGAGCCTTCGGCAAAATCCGCAGCGGCTTCTCCCGCAATGTTGCCCGATTCGGAAACATAGTCAACCAAGTCGTTTACGTGAAGCGCATTGCCGCAGGAAAATAAACCTTTTATTCCCGTCTGCATAAACTGATCCACAACCGGACCTTTCGTTCTGTTATCCGTCGGAACATTTAGCGTCGACAAAATATCGTTTTCGGGAATAAGCCCGACACTTACAATCAGCGTATCGCAGGGAATACGCCGTTCGGTGCCGGAGATCGGTTTCATATTGCCGTCAACTTCGGCAACATAAACGGCCTGTACTCTTTCTCTTCCTTCCACTGAAGTAACCGTTGTTGATAAATGCAGCGGAATATGATAGTCGTTGAGGCATTGCACAATGTTGCGCGTAAGTCCCGAAGGCGTCGGTTTAATTTCGTACACCCCTTCCACAACGGCACCCTCAAGGGTAAGACGACGCGCCATAATAAGCCCGATATCGCCGGAGCCGAGTATAACGCATTTTTTGCCCGGCATATACCCATGTACATTGATAAAGGCTTGCGCCTGCCCTGCCGTAAAAATACCGGCAGGACGGTCGCCGTGAATACCGACTTGCCTATCGGTTCTTTCGCGGCAACCCATCGCTGCGACTAAACTTTTTGCCGTTAAATTAAAAACGCCGTATTCGGGATTAGTAAATTCCATCTTAAAAACCGCCTCATGCGGCTTTGCTGTTTTTTCGAGATTCGTTAAAAAGGTAAAACGGAATATGTCGATGTTTGCAGCACTTTCGACCATTTCCTTATACCGCCACGCATATTCGGGACCTGTCAGTCGTTTTTTAAACCGGATAAGGCCGAATCCGTCGTGAATGCACTGTTTTAAAATGCCGCCGATTTCTCCCTCGCGCTCAATTAAGGCAACGCGGCTTTTAGGATTTTTTTGCGCCGCCGCGAGCGCTGCTGCCATTCCGGCAGGACCAGCACCTATTACCGCAACATCATAGGCAGTATATGTAACGTGTTTCAATTTTTAGTACCCTTTATTTTTAGGATAAAGTCTTAGCTTAGCGCTATGATAATACAGTATACCGATGTATGTCAAGAAATGCGAACGATTATTTTACAACAACCGTTCTGATGGAATTTATGAGAGTGTCTGTTATTAACTTCGCCGATTCACCGTCTCTGCTGATCGGGAATCTTCATTTGCAAAGGACGCGAAGCAAATTCGGCAAGGTTTTTAAGATGTCTCAAAAGGTAGCACTGCTTGTCCAGTCTACAGGTTCGTTATCAAGATAAAGACAGCAACACCCAACCATTTTTTGTACAAACATCACAGCCGCTTAGCGAAGAAAGTAAAGCTTCCGTAAAAATAATATCTACGGATTAAATACTCCTATTTGAGGAGAGCGTATCCTAACTAATGCGGTAAAAGCGTTTTTATGCTTTTTTATAAATTCGCCGATGGAAGTTTTTTCAGCGCTTTCGTATACGTCAAGATGAAAATTACCTAGTATGTCAAAATACGGAAAAAATGCAACAACGTGATAATACCGGCGCAGCGTAGGGGTTCCTATATCTGCGTTTACTGACCCAAGATAAAAATGACCCGGCTCTTTAACTGCTAGATAATATAAAAGCGCTTCCAAATAATTTGTTTGATAACCGGCATTTTTTTCATACCCCTTAAAAGCGGCAAATTCGTCTTCCGCTTCAATTTTTTTAATCGGCGGTACAAGCGCAAAGGGCTCTACGGTAACATCAACTCCCGAACCTATTGGAAATACAGTGCGTTTTGTATTCAGTGTCAGCGCAGCGGCGGCTAAGTTGCGTATCCATTCTAATCCGAAATATAAATCCTGATTTTCGTACGGCTTTGTAAAATACGTATCCGGCACGTCCGTGCGCGTCAGCAAATTTTTTATAAACGTTCCCTGCCCTGCTATCGGTTTAATCATTCCGTCTATAATCCACTTTGCAAAACCGGAACAATTAACACCGCCTATCACGTCTTTTAATTTTTGTTCAGGGCGTATTGCGGCAATAATTTCGGAATCGCTTTGAACCCTTCCATCCTTAAAATGAACGGGCGTTCCGTTTTCATCAAAACCGCCGTCATCCAGATAAACCAAAGTATGTAGCCTTTCCGAAATAATATCCGAAGCGGCTTCCACGCCGCTGTAGGTTATAGGCGGATTAAAAATATCCCACGGTAAAACGGCTTCAGTCATTCCGCGAAGCTCCAAAAGGGACAGATAATATAAAGACTCAAAAGGAATGCCGACGGCGATATTTTTGCGCACATACGCGTTAAATAAACATATATCAATAAAAGACTTTCCGAATTCCGACTTTTTGCTTGCAGGGCGCAGCGTTAAATAAAGCTCAGGATTTTCTCTCGGGTATATTTTTATGCACACAGGGTTTCCCGTTTCGTATTCGCGGTACAAAATCCATGTCCCCTGCGGAACTTTTTCAATATTGGAAAATTCCGTGTCGACCGGACTTATCACAACCGCAAGTATGTTTTTTTCTTTTAAATGAACTGCCCGCAATTTAAAACGGTTGCCGTTATTATCGGTTTCAATTTGCTGCTTCAGTTTTGCGATTTCCTCCGGCAAGTCCAAAAACCATGTTTTTGCAATAGCGCTTCTAATTAAAGCCGAATCGGGAATCCGCTCAAACGAAACAAGCGGAACGATTTCCGTATTTTTTGAATTTGAACCGGCATATTTTTCATCATAAGGTTCGGCGTTAAAATCGCTTTTATATTCACATACGGTATTTGCATTGTCTGCACCGCTATCTTCGGAAGTGTTGTCGCCGGAAAATTCCGCATACATAAAAGCGGTGAAAAAGAAAAAAAGTGTAAATGTGAAATATAGTTTTTTCATATTCGAATTATCGGCACTAGCCCTCAATTTTATTAGAAATAGAAAAAACGTCAATTCTATGTTTCCTGCACAATATAATAATTGACAGTCGGTTCAATTTACGATAAAATGCGCCGTAATAATACATAAAGGAGTTATTTTATGAAAATAGCTATTAACGGATTCGGTAGAATCGGACGACTTGTTTTCCAGGCTTTGGTAAACCAGAATTTGCTGGGAAAAGACAAATTCGATGTAGTTGCCGTTGTTGATCTTTCGACCGATGCGGGATACTTCGCTTATCAGCTAAAGTACGATTCCGTACAGGGCAAAATGAATGCAAAAATCGAAACGGACGGGGCGGATGTACTTGTCGTAAATGATCATAAAATTAAGTGCATTTCGGGAAAGGGACTGACACCTGCGCAGCTTCCATGGAAGGCACTCGGTATAGACGCCGTAATCGAAAGTACGGGGCTTTATACGAACGAAAAAGCCTATGAACATATAGAAGCCGGTGCAAAAAAAGTTATCATTACCGCACCGGGTAAAAGTAAAGATCCTGCAAAGCCCATTAAGACGTTTGTTATGGGTGTAAATGAAAACGAATACAACCCGAAAGAGCACAATGTTGTGTCCAATGCAAGTTGTACGACAAATTGTTTGGCTCCGGTTGTTCATGTCTTGCTGAAAGAGGGCTTCGGTATTGAAACCGGTCTTATGACAACAATTCATTCATATACGGCAACTCAAAAAACCGTAGACGGCGTTTCTTTAAAGGACTGGCGAGGCGGACGGGCCGCTGCAATCAACATTATTCCTTCCACAACAGGCGCTGCAAAAGCAGTCGGTGAAGTTCTTCCGTCTACAAAAGGAAAACTTACCGGTATGTCGTTCAGAGTGCCGACTCCCACGGGCTCTGTTGTGGACTTGACGGTCAGAACCGAAAAAGATACGTCGATTGAAGAAATTGACGGCGCAATGAAAAAGGCATCCGAATCATATATGAAAAACATTTTGGGATACTGCGATGAAGAAATTGTTTCAACCGATATTATCCATGACGAACGATCTTCCGTTTATGACAGCAAGGCTACACTGCAAAATAATCTTCCCGGTGAAAAAAGGTTTTTTAAACTTGTTTCATGGTATGACAACGAATGGGGCTACTCAAACAGGGTAATTGATTTACTCAAATTTATTACAGAACGCCTCTAAAAAGCCGCTAAGTGCGTTTCACATTCTTCGAAAATAGAGGCACCCATCAGCGAAACCAAAAGTAATTTTACGGCTTATTACCGAGTAAGGTGCCGGAAAATTTTATTGTAAATAACAAAAAAGCGGCTTATGTTTAAGCCGCTTTTTTGTTAAAAATGTTTATTCCTGCATTTCAAAACCTTCAGGGATTTCTATGTTGGAAGAAACCGTCTGGACGTCTTCATCTTCTTCAAGCCGGTCGATCATTTTTAAAGCTTTTTGCGTCGTTTCGGTATCGAGCGCAACATATGTATCGGGAACCATTGAAACGGCAGCAGAAATTGATTCAAAACCTTTAGCTTGCAGTGCTTCAAGTACCGAAGCAAAGTCATTGGGATCCGTTGTAACGGTAATAACGCCGTCTTCCGATATAATGTCTTCCGCTCCGGCTTCTACGGCGGCGTCCATAATAGTTTCTTCATTTATTTTTTCAGCGTCATACTCGATAATTCCTTTTCTGTTAAACATATAAGCGACAGAGCCCGTCGCACCTAAATTACCGCCGCTTTTCGTAAAAATATTGCGTACGCTCGCTGCCGTTCTGTTTTTATTATCGGTTAAAACTTCAACCAAGACGGCAACCCCACCGGGTCCATAGCCTTCGTACAAAAGCTCTTCGTAACTTACGGCTCCGAGTTCTCCGGTACCTTTTTTTATTGCTCTTTCAATATTATCTTTCGGCATATTCGCTGCACGGGCTTTTAAAACGGCAGTCCTCAGACGCGGATTTGTTGCGGGGTCTCCGCCGCCCATTTTTGCAGCAATTGATATTTCCTTGATGAATTTGGTAAACAACTGACCGCGCTTTGCATCAGCCGCACCTTTAGCATGTTTAATTGTAGCCCATTTACTATGTCCTGACATGGAAACTCCTTCATTTATCTAACAAAATAGGGCATAATTTTACAAAAAAAAATAAAATATGTCAATGGGAATAAAACGGGTATTGACAACAGTGCATAATTGGTAATCGATACGTGCCATAACTACCAATTATGCATTACCAATTGAAAAGCTCATTACAAAGTGAAAAATCCTAAAATACTTTCCCAAAAACATTGAAAACTGTGCAAAAACGGGGTATAGTGAAATTGGTAATTGCCTATTACCAATTAAAAAAGAAGATAAGGGGGCTTTTTATGACAAAAACAAAGAAGGCTTATGCCTTTGAGGGAGCAGCGGCGCTCATCGCAGCCGCATTAATTGTACTGCTTTTCTCAAGCTGTGCTTTTTTGGAGGAGCTGGCCGTTTCGCCGGATAAGCCGTCAAGGTCGCTTTCCGTAGGGGATAGAGTTGGAGACAAGACTATCGTATGGGTAAACACGGGCGCAGGCTCATGGCGATTTCTTGCAATGGGAACCCCGTCCGAGCCGATGCCGTGGGATCTTGACACCTCGGGGTTTATCAGCACCAAGTATCTATCCTCAAAAATAGGAGACGGAAAAGAAAACAGCATTTTCTTAAAAAGAGAATTTGAATCGGGCGGTTCTAAGCTGCATACGGCGCAAAACAGTGCTGTAATGTACCGTATTGCACGTGGCGGCTGGCTGCCCTCACGGGATGAGGCCGAAAAAATAGCTCAATTTACGAGCAAAGACTTTTGGACATCCCACTGCGATGCAAGTTCAAATGCTTTTTACTACAGCCCGCTTCAAAAGAGCTTGCAATCAAAATTCAGAAACAACCGTGATTCGGTTGTCGCCATCCCCGTGTACTATCTTAATGCACAGGGAAATATAACGGAACCGTAATATAAGGAGATTACGAAATGAAAAAAACAATTACAATTTGTTTACTGGCCTGTTTTGCTTTGGCAAACATAACGGCCGCAGAGTACTACGTTTCAAAAGAAACGGGTAAAAACGGAAACGCGGGTACAAAGGATGCCCCGTTTAAGAACATCGAAAAGGCTGCCGAAAAAGCGCAGCCCGGCGATAAGCTGTATGTCGCCGAAGGCAACTACTACGGCGTTCGGGACAAGGGCTTTATTATGATCAAAAATGCTGTGGAGATTTACGGCGGCTATTCCAAAGATTTTTCCAAGCGCGACGTTTTGAAGTACCGCACGCTCGTTATGCCTCCTGCTTCTTCTAACGGAACGGGCAGGGCAAACAAGGCAATGGAATTCGACATTAAGAATGGCAACGGCAAAAGGCTCATCATTGACGGCATCATCTTTGATAAAGGGCTTTCAAACGGGTATCATCCTACAAAGGGCAAGCCGGCCGGTGTGGAAACCGGTATGCTTGTTTTGCCACCGGGTCAAGGGGTCAATGGAGGAGAAAAGTCCATTACAACGGAAAAGGCTATATTTGGCGGTAGCATTATGGAATGCGACGTGCTTATTCAAAATTGTGTGTTTAACAATGCTTCTAATTTTGCAATTCAGTTTGGCGGTTCAGGCGATGTTAAAATATTGAATAACGTCTTTACAGCAAATGCAATGTCGGCTTGTGAAATATGGGGCAAGAAAAACAAGGCTGACGCTATAAGGCTCGAGTTTGCGTATAACACTGTGCTTTTCACCTGGCCACGCACTCACGCTTTTGAGGATATGGGCTATGGCTTTCGCGTTATGACAAAGGTTGAAGTGAATGTTCACCACAACATTATCGGGCTTTCTTCCCTTTCTGCAATTGACCGCTGCCGTATCGATAGCCCCGCTTCTATGGAAAACGGACGGAAAGTCCTTGTAGACAACAACCGCTTTTTTATGAACAAACAGGCGGATGTAACCTTGCCGGGTTTGGGAACATTTGAGTACGTTTGGGTAAAAGACTTTGAAGACGTTGAGCGCTTTAACAGCGCCGAAGGGAACGAGGAGTTAAAAGACGTTGCCTCGCTCAAAAATGTCTTAAACCAAGCATACTTGGCAGGCTTTTTAAACGCCGCCTATAAAGAAAAAACAGACTATGACCCCAACTCAGCCGCCAACGAGTTTAGACGTGCGATGGGCATGAACCAAACCATGACTGTTCAAACCGATGTGTCGATGTTTGCAAACAAATATCCGCAAGATGATGCCGTAA
>CAUUAT010000046.1:0-16323 GCA_963543195.1 uncultured Treponema sp. | reverse complement strand
GCACCCCGACCTCCTATCCTGGCCAGCCGGCTTTGCACGCCGAGACCTCAGCGAGTTTAGGACATGGGGGTAAACTATAGCGCTTTTAACATCGCTGTGACCGAGAAGCTCTTGAATAGTGCGAATATCATAACTTGTTTCCGGTAGGTGCGTTGTAAATGAACGGCGGAAAGTGTGGCTGCCGATTGTCTTTGGGATGCCGGACTTTAAAAGAGCTTTGTGCAGGGTGCGCTGAATGACTGAAGAATCGATGTGGTGCCGACCCTGTTCGCCTGTTTCTTTATTTCGCCATCTGCGTGCTCAAGTTTTGCCGGTTCCCACACATACCCGCTTCCGTCGTCCTTTTTTAAGGAACAGGCAGTGCAGTCGCCGTGCACAAAGGCATATTCAGGTTCGGTGTTTTCGTAAGCCGCAATTTCGGCCCGTACGGCGGTAAGCATTTTTTCCCTGTCCTGCGGTAAAAGGCCGCGCACTCTGAATTGCAAAAAGTCGTGAAAGCCGTCATAAGAAACAGGCCTATTTTCATCATCGCCTAAAAGTTCCAAAAGACGCTCTTCTTCTTTTAAATTGGCAAGCTCATCGGCTGGCTCATACCGCCCGTTTAAAACGTCTTTATACAAGGGAACTTCCCCGTGTAAAAACATAGAAAAGTTGATAACGCGGGCGGGGTGCGTTCTATTTAAAAAAGCGGCTAAGGCCTCGGCGTTTTCCCTTCCTCTGCCTGCGCCTGCAACGCCGGTCATAATGTGTGCGTCAAAAAAATAGCCATGCTTGTGCAATTCCGTAACGGCTTTTTCCGCCTGCGCTACAGTATGGTCTTTTTGCATAAACCGCAAAACGTCGTCAAGACCGCTTTCAATGCCGATGTATAGGTGCCGCATACCGCCCGCATACAGGGCGGCAAGTTCTTCTTCCGTTTTTTTTAAGATGCCCGAAACCGTTGCATCGGCATTAATCGCGGAGCAGGCAGGAAAATAGGCGTGAATGAGGTTTAAGATTTTCAAAAGGCGGGTAGTATGCAAATCAAAAGCGCTTCCGTCGCCGAGAAACACCGTTTTTGGCGAGCCGCCCAACCGCTTTACCCGCAAAAGCTCCGCTTCGATTTGCTCAAGCGGCAGTTCCCTGTATTTTAAACGGCGGAACAAATTGCAAAATTTACATTTGTTGTATGAACAGCCGACCATCACGGGGAGCATAAAAGAAGCGCGCTCCATAGGAGCCCTGCAAATTCTGCCTTCATATTCCATATATTCCTCCTGCCGCATAGGGGCGGCGATAAAAGCCGTACGGCAAAAACGGATGCCCGCTTACGTATCCATCGAAATATCGAACCAATCGCCTTCTTCCGAAATAAGCCATTCAAGGCCGCGCCTTCGTTCGGCAGTATACATTAAAAGCCGTTTTTTGTCTTTCCGATATCGGCTTTGCTGATGCGTCACCCCTATTTGTAAAGGATGCAAAGCAAAGCCGATAAGTTTTTACAGCTACCTTTTATATTTTGCGGCTCGCAGAGAATTCAGTACGGCTAAAAGCGTAACACCTACATCTGCAAAAACCGCCCCCCACATATCCGCAATACCCAATGCGCCCAAACTCAAAAATCCTACTTTTATTAAAAACGCCAAGCCGATATTTTCCCAGACGATTTTCCGAGTAAAACGCGACAGTTTTACGGCTTCGGGAATTAAAACGGGATTGTCGTTCATTAAAACGACATCGGCGGCTTCAATTGCGGCATCGCTTCCTATGCCTCCCATTGCAATTCCCGTATCCGCCCGCGCCAAGACCGGAGCATCGTTAATTCCGTCGCCGACAAAAATGACCGTACGTTTTTTATGCGCCGATTTTATTTCTTCCGAAATTTTTTCAAAACGTTCCACTTTTTCATGCGGCAATAAACCTGCGCTGTAATTTATTCCAAGTGTGTGCGCAATATTTTTTGCCGAAATTTCATTGTCGCCCGTAAGCATTTCAATTTTGCTTACACCCAGTGCGTGCAAATCCTTAACGGCTTTTTGGGAATTGCCTTTTATGCTATCATTTAAAACGATATAGCCTAAATAATTTCCATCGTACGCTATATACACGCGTGTTCCGTCCGTATTATTTTCTTCGCAAGCGGTTTTGCATTTTAGGTTTTCGCGGATAAAAGAATTCGTTCCTGCAAAAAGCGGCTTATCTCTATATAGTCCCGAAATTCCTTTTCCTGCAATTTCGGAATAATTTTGAATACCGTTTTTTTTCAGTTCGGCATATTCGGATTCGGATAAATTTTCTGAAGCGTATTTTCTTACGGCATTTGCAATCGGATGGCTTGAATGCGATTCAGCGATGACCGCATATGCTAAAATCTCTTTTTGATTTTCTGCATTTCCGTCCGCGGAAATAATTTTTTGCACGTTCAAGATTCCGCTTGTAAGCGTTCCCGTTTTATCTACGACAACGGCTCCCGTTCTCGAAAGAATGTCTACATAATCCGCGCCTTTAATTAAAATGCCGCGTTTTGCCGCACCTCCAATTCCTCCGAAATATCCCAGCGGAACCGAAATGACGAATGCACACGGACATGAGATAACCAAAAATACAAGTCCGCGCGAAATCCATGTATAAAAACTTTCGATACCGTTTAGGGGTATTGAAAGAATAAGAGAATTTACAAGAGGCGGAACAAATGAAATTAAAACTGCGGCAATCGTTACGATCGGCGTATAAACTTTCGCAAAAGAAGTGATAAAGCGTTCCGTTTTTGCTTTCCTGTTTTGAGAGTTCTCAATTAAACGAAGCATTTTTGATGCAGCTGTGTTTTGAGCATCCTGCGTTGTTTTTATTATGATAAGCCCCGTTAAATTTACAAATCCCGCCAAAACTTCATCATCCGTTTTTACGGTGCGCGGCAAACTTTCTCCGGTCATCGAAGAAGTATCGAGTTCCGCCGTACCTTCCCTAACGATTCCGTCAAGCGGAATTTTTTCTCCGGGCTTTACGCAAATAAGAGTTCCGACATCCACGTGCGCGGGATCGATCAATTTTTCTTCCTCAGAGTTTTCGGGATTGTAAAGACGGGCAAATTCCGGTCGTAAATCCATTAAACCGATTATCGATTTACGCGATTTTTCTACTGCCGAATTTTGAACCAATTCTCCCAAATTGTAAAAAAGCATAACGGCGGCGCCTTCGCTCCATTCGGCCAAGCAAAAAGCACCGACGGTTGCAACGCTCATTAAAAAGTTTTCATCAAAAACTTTTCCGTGTAAAATATTTTTTAACGATGTTAGTAAAACGGTATATCCGGCTGTAATCCATGAAAGTATAAAAAAGATCGAAGAGAGGTTTAAGTGTATTAAAGGCTCCGCAGTTTTGTCATGAAAAACGGATATAAATAAAATTCCCAAAACGAAAAAAACGGCTGCCGTTCCGAATTGAATAAGCATTTTTTTTGAAGAACCGAAATTATGTTCGCAGCCGCATGCGCACCCCGAATGACTGTGCCCGATTTCGCAGCCGGAGTCTGTGTGTTTATGTGTGTGATGCGGCTTCCCGTTGTGATTATGCGTATGTTCATGCGAATGCCCGCAAGTACAGGTTTCATGATGATGATGATGACGATGGTGATGGTCGTGATTGGGTTTCATTATTTTTCTTCCCGTATGTGTTCCAAACCTAAACTGTATAAACTTGCAACGTGTTCGTCGTCGATCGAGTAATACATTTGTTTTCCGCTTCTGCGCGTTCTTACGATTTTCGCTTGGCGCAAAATTCGAAGTTGATGCGAAATTGCAGATACCGACATTTCTAAAACTTCCGCAATATCGGCAACGCAAAGTTCACCTGAAATTAAAGCCGACACAATTTTTATACGCGTTGAATCGCCGAAGTTTTTAAAAAAATCACTTAAATCGCTCATCGTTTCTTCATCGGGCATTTTCGTTTTTGCGTGTTCCACCGATTCGGGGTTAAAACCGGAACCGACGTCTTCTTCCGTTTCAATTGTATATTTAGAATACTTTGTTTTTTCCATACACTTTCCTTTGCTCAATTGAATAATCATTCAATTGATTATACGTATAATATATTGAAATGAAAAAAATGTCAAGCTGAAAATGGAGAAAAATGAAATCTTTCTCTTGACAAAAAATATTTATAATGTAAACTACACACTGTCGGTATTTTTTATGTATTGATAGCGGGTATATCTAAAAATCCGACGAGGTTTTAGATACACCCGAATGGCTCTTTAAGGATTAAAAAATGAATGGCACTGTGTTAAAAAAAATTAAAACGCTGCGGGATAAAATTGTCGTATCTTCCATCACCATAAAAATCGTTTCACTGGTAATTCTTACAACCCTTATGCTTTTGCCTTTCGGCATGAATAAAATGAATTTATTCAATACGGAAGAAACTTCCGAGCTGCTTTATCCGTTTTCGGTTTTGTTTTCGGGGCTTGTGCAAAAAAGCTTTTCTTTTTTTTATATAAACTGCTTTTCTTTTTTTCTGTTGCCGGTGGTGTTTATCATCGTTGTTATTTCATTTTTTCAAAAAAAAATAACGGAAAAAATTATTTTTATCTGTCTTTTTGTTGCCGTAACGTTTTACCTTTCCGCTTCCGTTTCGGGGATGGTTTCATTTGCAGACACGGAACGCTGGTTCCGTTCTTTAAGCCCCCTAGTATATGCGGCCTTTTTTATCGCATTACTCTTTCATATTTTTTTGATCGCACACGGAATAATTTCCATAAAAACACAAAATGAGTCGTATGCCGAATATAAACGCCTTTTGCTTGAAGAAGAAAAAGCGGAACGGCGGATGAGAAATGTGCGTAAACGAACTGCGGGCAAATTAAAAAATAAACAGGAAAAGATTCAAAAGAATTCGACCTCTGGTTTAAGTATAGAAGATATGCTAAAAAAATCCGTAACGGGATTTAAAACGGCGGGGAAAAAAACGCGCATAAAAACTAAAATTACAATTGTTATTCTTCTTACAATACTTATTATTCTTTCAACTTTTGTATACACGGATTTAAGAAACTATAAGCAGCTTCTTACGCAAAATGTGAACACAACCGGTAAAAATCAAGCGGAACAAGTTGCCGCTATTTATGATTTTTCGGACGGATTACATGCAAAAATCAGTGCATTTCTCGAAGGTATAAAAAAAACAAATGCGTCTTCTCCGTTTCCGCATCAACGGGTGGATATTATTACGACAAGCAGCAAAACGCATATCTTCCTTGAACAAGTCGACGCTTCTACGGACCTTCCATCCTTTGATGTGTTTTCTTACACAACGGCGGCAGGGCACGTCCGCGATATTCCTGCCGAAGAAAAACGTATCACGCCGGAAGAAGCGGCATTGTATATAAAGCATTTTCAAAATGAGCTTACCAGAAGTGAGCCTATTTATAAACCGGAGAAAGGTACGTGCCTCTATGTATATCCGGTTACGTTTGCAAGAAAAGAAGGGCAAAGGCTTATCGGTTTTTCCGTTGTTACGTATCTTAAGGAGATACTTGACAGGCCGTATTTTCAAGCGAAAGTATTTGTTTTTTCGCTTTCGGCGGTATTTTTTTATGCGTCGGTTATCATTACGCTTTTTCTTGCAGACTTTATTGCAAACCCTGTTATTTTCTTATCGGGGAATATCAGAAAAACCGCAAATATATTAAGTGAAATCCTTTCCGGCACTGCAAGCATAGAAGCGGAACGGCTTATTTTTGAAGAAAACATCAAAACGCATGATGAAATAAAAAAACTGTCGATAGAAATAAAAAACATCGTTTCGCTGGTACGCGGAATGCTGCCGTATGTTTCTTTCCACACACTGCAAAATGCCGAAAAAAATATAACTCGAAAAAGTACTGCGTTGGATTTGTGTTTTTTGTTTACGGACATACGCGGATTTACAAATCTTTGTGAAAACATGCAGCCGAAAGATGTTATCGCAATTTTGAATCATTATCTTGATATTGAAACAAAAATTATTTTCGATAACGGAGGCGATGTCGATAAATATGTCGGTGATGAAATAATGGCGTTTTTTTCAGGCCCGAAAAAAGAAGTGAATGCCTGCAAAGCCGCGATGGAGATACGAAAAGCAATGCATCGGGAACAGCAGGCTGCAATTGAAGCGGGAACCGCAACCATTTCAATCGGCATAGGAATTAATTCGGGGCCGGTCGTATTCGGTCCGGTCGGTTCCAAGACAAGAAAGGATTTTACATCCATCGGCGATACGGTAAATCTTGCGGCCCGTCTTGAAGGAGCGAATAAAGAGTATGGATCAAAATCGATTATTTCCGAAGCCGTTTACAAAAATTTGACCGGTAATTTTATTTGCCGCGAACTCGATTATATAGCCGTGAAAGGGAAAACGGAGGCGGTGCGTATTTTTGAAATTCTTCAACCGACTGAAAAAATCAGCGAAAAAATGCTTCACGATTTAAAACGGCTTTTTGAAACCGGACTGGGACATTACCGGAACAGAAAATGGAAAACGGCGGAAAAATATTTTTCGGAATGCGTAGAAAAATATAATGATACGCCTGCAAAAGTTTTTTTAAGAAGAACGGCTCATTATCAAATCTCCCCGCCGAAAGCCGGCTGGAGAGGTGTTTTTGTGATGAGCGGAAAGTAAAATCTTGATAGGTGAAATATTCATTTTTATGTCTGCTTGACAAAATCTTTATTTTAGCTTAATGTCTTTTTACTAAATTTTAAAACTTATGGGAGGTGCTCTATGATTACAGTATTATTTTTAACAAGCGGCAAAGACCTTACTCCCGGAAGTTCTTTATAAACCGCATTTTATCAACTCGATTTTATAAGATTCTCACCTTAAATTCATTCACTTGATTTTTATTTATGCTCAAGTTTACAGATTTGTAAATCCGAATTTTTTGTGATGTAGATTCCGGGAGAAAATAATTCTCTATAAGGAAACATTATGGAAACAATTTTAAATTTCGGCTTTGAAGGTTTTTTTAAGGATAAAAAAATTGAAAAAGAGGTTGGGCGTATTATTTTTTTTGGCGGGACTTCCTATAAAATAATATGTAAAGATGGCGAAAAAGAAGCCCGCTTAAAAGGCTCTTTTAAAGAAGAATGCGAGATATCAGGTACATATCCCGCTGTAGGAGATTGGATAGGTTTTGAGTCTCAAGAAAATTCTTCGATTGCACTTATAGATTTTTTATATGAGCGCAAAAATAAGATTTCCCGAACGGATCCTAGGTCAGGCATTGAGCTTGAACAAATTATTGCGGCCAATATTGATACGGCTTTTATATGTATGTCCTTAAATAAGGATTTTAATTTAAACCGTTTGGCTCGATATGTTTTTGCTCTGCAAAATATTGAAACCGTTTTACTTTTAACTAAGGCGGACTTATCCGAGACAAGGGATGATGCCGAAAATTTGATAAAAAAGATTTATCCTCATTTAAAAGTCTATTGCATAAGTATTTTTGAACCTGAAAGTTTAGAAAATATAAAGCATTACTTTAAAAAAGGAAAGACTTCGGTACTGCTCGGTTCTTCCGGTGTCGGAAAGTCAAGCCTCATAAACAGCCTGACGGGGAAAGAAATTTTACGTACAAGCGACATTAATAAAAAAATAGATAAGGGCGTTCATACTACAACGAACAGGCAGATAATTTCTTTAGGAAAAGATGCAGGTGTTATAATGGACACTCCCGGAATGAAGGTTCTGGGTATTTGGGATTCGGACAGCGGGGAAAATTCTTTTGCCGATATTACCGAGCTAAAATCCAAGTGTCTTTTTAGCGACTGTACGCATACATGCGAAAAAGGCTGTGCCGTTTTAGAGGCTCTTAAAACGGGCTTACTGGATAAAAACAGGTATGAACTTTACCTGCAATTATTAAAGGAGGATAGAAGAAAAATAAGACGGGAAAAACGGCAGGAAAAATTCTTGATAAAGAAGGAAGAAAAATCCAAGTCGGCAAAAAGGCGCTTTAAAGAAAAGAAAAACATAAAACAAAACTTAAAAAAAGATTTGGATGCTCTACTTGATGAATAAGTTTTATCACACAGAAATTTTAAGGAAGACAAATGAATAACAAACAAGCATTTTTTTATTTTTTACGGTTTACGAAAAAGCATATCATGCTTTTTACTTCTTTTGCCCTTTGTTTTTTTTCTTGTATTAGTGTACCTGATTATGAGGTAAAAATAATAGTTTAACTCGGTCTGATATATTTAATTGTAGTTTTGGCCGGAGAATTACTGGAAAATTTGAGGGATATTTTAAACGTAATTTTTTCGTGGAAATTAACCGAGAAAATTAGAATTGATATTTTTAAAAATATTTTAAATTTGGATATTGAATTTTATTCGCAGCATAGTTCCGGTGAATTGACCGAGTGTACTGACGGCGACAGTGCCATTCTTACGTCTTCAGCTTCAGGATTTTTGCTGAATATAGCAGCGAATATTTTAATTCTTTTAGGAATTCTCCTTATTATTTTTTTTACATCGGCAAAACTATGTCTCGTTTTTTTAATTTTTTCCTGTATAAGTTTTTTTAGCATGTTAAAACTATCCGAAAGCGGTTCTTCTGCCGTAAAGAAGGTTAGGAAAACTGAAGAAAAAATAACCTCGCTTGTAACCGAATCAATTACAGGTAGAGAAGAACTTCATATATTAAATGCGGAAAATAAGATTTTACAAAGGATATCGGCCTTATACATGGAGCTCTTTAAACATAAAAAAGCTTTTAGGTTAAAGTTTATTTTTACTGTTGAATTGAATAATTTTATTTTGCTTTTAGAAAAATGCGGTTTAATTATTTTCCTTTTTATTTTTTATAAAAACGCTTCAATAAGTTTGGGGCAAGCTTTTATGCTTTACAATTATTTTATGTTTTTAGAGCGACCTATCCAAACCCTAGCAGAAAATTCTACAACCTTTCAGAGTTTGAGTGCCAATATAAGCCGTATTTTTAATATTCTTAACGAAAAACCTAAAATCAAATTCGGAAATAAAAAAATGGATGAGGATACATATTCGATTGAATTTAAAAATGTTTCGTTTTCTTACAGCTCGCGTGAAAAGACTCTGGATTCTATAAATTTTAAAATCGAATCCGAACAGCATTGCGGTTTGCAAGGTCGTACCGGAAGCGGAAAAACGACTTTGATAAAGCTGCTTTTAGGTTTATATGCTCCGTCTCAAGGTTCTATTTTACTTAACGGAACTCCGATATTTGATTTTAGTAAAGAGGAATTGGCGGAAGGAATAGGATATGTGAGTCAGGAAATAAGTCTTTTTTATGCAAGTATTAGAGATAATATTCGTATGTTCGATAAGTCTATAAGCGATGAACAAATAAATGAAGCCTTAAAAAAATCCGGGATGTATGAACAAATTGCTGCATTACCCGGAGGACTTGATTATATTTGTGAAGATGGAGGAGCGAATTTTTCTTCAGGTGAAACGCAACTTCTTGCCTGTGCAAGGCTTTTTTTGAAGGAAAGTAAAATAATAATCTTAGATGAGTCTACTGCAAAGCTTGATAAAGAGGAACAAAAAAAATTGAATATGGTGTTTGATGAGTTGATAAAAAATAAAACTGCAATTTTAATTGCTCATCGAAAAGAAACTTTACAAAACATGGACAGCCTTATTCTTGAAAAGGGAAAATTGAAAAGCTTTAAACATACCGGAGAACCGCTATGAAAAACAATAAGAAAAAAACATCTTTAACGAATATGTTCTTTTATTTTTTTTACACATCACTTTAAACTAATGGCATCGGTGTTTCTCTCATATTTACTTTTAAATTTTACGAGCTATTTTTTCCCTGCATGGATCAATAAGCTGTTTTTTTCGTTTTTAGAGGGAAAGACTGAGCTTTCTTTGGGAATTAGTCTTATCCTTATTTTTATTTTTTCCAATTTTTTAATTTCGGCATTGAGTCAGCTTATTAATGCCTTTTGCGGAGAAAAATTGAGAGTCTATATTCGGAATCACTTTGCCTATAACATGCTTGCTGCAATTTTGTATAAGCCTAAAGCTTTTAAACTTGAAGAATCAGCCGGAGAGACAGCCTATAAGTTTAGAGAAGATCCGCTCAATTTTTGTTATTTTATTGCGGATATACACAGTCTTGCGGCATCGCTTATAACTTCATCTGCAGCCTTAGCCGCCATGTTTTCTATGAGCATTATGTTTACTCTCGTCTCTACCATAATTATAATTGTAAATGTTGTCTGTCTGACTTTTTTGCTTCCTTTGTTGGAAAGATATTATGAAAGTCTTTTAAAATTAAAATCTAAGTCTTCCGGATTTTTAACGGCCGCAATTTATGCAATTCAAGAAATAAAAACAAATAATAAAGCGGTGTCTTTTATAGAAGCTTACTCGGAAACAAATAAAAAAATACGCAAAGCCTCTGTAAAGGAAAAAACTGCCGTTAAAATTTCAGACAGTTTGTATAGACTTGGGCATGAGGCGTTTACCGTGTTTTTAATTTTCTTCTATGCCTTTAATTTAAATAAGATAGATTTTTCGGCAGGAGACTTTGCTTTTTTATAGGTCTATCCATTTCATTTTCATCTTTTTCATATTCTATTGCACAGTTTTTGATAAGCCGAAAGCAAGTCAATGTTTCGCTGAGACGAATGTCGGATATATCCGATAAATACATGCACTTTTCTTTTATTGAATTGCCGTCTGATTTTAAAAACATAGAAATAAAAAATCTAAGAATAGAATATGAAACTTCCGATTTCAAAATTGAAAAATCCTTAAGTATAAATAAGGGTGATTATATTTTGCTTAAAGGGGGAATTGCCTCAGGGAAAACTCCTTTTGTTAAAGCTTTTTTAGGACTTCAAGAATTTAAGGGAGGTGAAATTTTTATAAACGATAAAAAAATCGATATGCCCGATGAAGTGTTTAAATCTCCTTTTGCGGTCTATGTACCCTCATCGCCTCAAATTTTTAATGCATCTTTAAAAGAAAATTTATGTATGGGCATAGTTGAAGAAGGATTGAATGATAAACTTCCGCTTCTTATAGAAAATGCTATAAAAATTACGGCTTTGGAAAGCGATATACAAAATATGAGTGAGGGCTTTGAAACAATAATCGGAAATTATGCGGGAGGAGTTTCGGGCGGTCAGGCTCAAAGGATCGGCATTGCCCGCGCCTTGTGCCGTAGGCCTAAGCTGCTTATTTTAGATGACTGTTTTACCGCCATCGACACAATTATCGCAAGCGGAATACGCGAAAAAATTTCGCAGATCCCTGGTTTGACCGTTATCGAAATTGCAAACACTGATGTAAAAATCAAGTTTGGAAAAGAAACTGCATTTTAGGTTAAAGGGTTTATTACAAAAAATTTTGCCGGATTTGCTTTTGAATCCCTCTCAAGTGATATATATTCTCAATCTTTAAGTTCGCGACAAAGATTCAAACTTAAAAGGGTGTGGTACCGTCGCTGTCCGTAACAGAGAGGAGAATGGGTAATTGATTGACACCACTAAAAACTGAAGTTTTTAGTGGTTCTCTGATAATAATTCCGGAAAGAAAGCCGGCACTTTCGACACGGATATTTTAAACTTTATGATGTTTGCCGAACGGCAAAGTCGTTGTTTCCGACATTCAAAGCGGTGCTATCCATTCTTTTTTTCGGCTTTCGGGTTTTTCCAATACCAGTACTGTCTGTAATTACGAAAGAATTTGGTAAAGCGGATAATAATTCTGCATAAAAGGTATCCTGCTTGCAAAATCTGAATGATATCGGCATAGTGCGGCGCTATAAAAAAAGCGGTGCAGCTTATAGGGACTATAAAGTCCGGAAAAGATTCTTTTTGCTTTTGGTTTGTTGCAGCTAAAAGATCGCTTATAAAAAATACGTTATAAAAAATTATGAGGACGGTTTGCTGCAAAATTGAGGAGCGGACATACCATACCAAAACGGCACCGATTATCATCGAAAAAAGAATTTGCAAAGCGAGTCGGATGCTTAAATGCTTTGTCCTTACAATAGAAACTGCTGCGGTGTAGCCTGCCGCTGCGAAACCCAACAATATGATAATTTGTGGTATACTTAAACCGAACAGTGCGGGTTTTAGATTTGATTCGTATACAATCCTTACGGGATAAAGCGCCGCCATTATTGCAATTGCCATTATGCCTTCGCTTGTACTAAATTTGGAAAAACGCATAACGCCGGTTTTAAACCGTTCCCAAAAAGCGGCGATTTGTCCTGCATACAAGAATTGATAGGTGCAAAAAAGCAGTACCGGATTCGTTATACGGAAAGAGAGCATCAATGTTCCCGTCAAAAGACCCGTAACAAAGCTGTCTAAAAAGTGATCCAAATATTCGCCCAAGGGAGAGCCCGTATGCGTTTTTCGTGCCTGCATTCCGTCGGAGTAATCGCCTACGATGTAGGCAAAACACAAAATCGGAATAAGCCATAAAAAACGACTTGTTCCATTTACATAATTGACGTATGCTATTATAAACGCGATAAAGACAAAGCTGTTTGCACATATTGTTATTAAATTTGCGGGGAAACTTTCGGGTAAAGCCGTAACCAACGGACCGGCAAAAAAATTGCAGATGGGAGGAGTTAATAAGGATTTGTCCTCCGCATTATAAGAATATTTTTCCATAACCGATAACTCTTTTATTTTATTCTTTTGTAGTTTTTTATTTCCGTTTTGATTTTTGTAATCAGTTCGGTTCGGGGAATGCGCACTTGTTCCATCGAATCCCTAAAACGTAAGGTTACCGTGTTATCTTCTTTGGAATCGTAGTCGACGGTAACGCAGAAAGGGGTTCCCGCTTCGTCTTGGCGGCGGTAGCGCTTTCCGATGGCTCCGGATTGGTCGTAGTCGGTTTTGAATTCTTCCCTGAGTTCGTTTCGGATTTCCGCCGCCAGTTCGGCAAGCCCGTCTTTTTTCATTAAGGGAAGAACCGCAACGGTAACCGGCGCAATATTCGGATGGAACCGTAAAACCGTTCTCCAATCGTCGTCATTACCCTTATCCGCGACCTTTTCTTCGTCGTAGGCGTCGCAGATAAACATAAGTACGTTGCGCGTCAAGCCTGCCGAAGTTTCGATGATGTACGGAATGTATTTTTCGTTTCCGTTGTCCTGATCGATGTATTGCATATCCTTGCCCGAATATTCGGTGTGGCGCGAAAGGTCGAAATTCGTGCGGTTGTGGATTCCTTCAAGTTCCTTAAAGCCCATCGGGAATTCGTATTCGATGTCGTACGCGTCTTTTGCATAATGAGCCAGCTCGTCCTTGCCGTGTTGGTGCCATTGCAGCTTATTCGTGCGGACGCCGTATTTTTCGTAAAAAGCCCAGCGCTGTTTTTTCCAATAATCGAACCATTCGTCGTCGCTTCCGGGTTTTACAAAAAACTGCATTTCCATCTGTTCAAATTCGCAGGTTCTAAAAATAAAGTTTTTGGTTACGATTTCGTTTCTGAACGCTTTTCCGATTTGCGCAATACCGAAGGGGAGTTTCATTCTGTTGGACTGAATAATGTTTTTGTAATTGACATAAATCCCTTGAGCCGTTTCGGGCCTAAGGTAAATCAAGCTCGAATTGTCGTCGGTGGGGCCGATATGGGTTTTAAACATAAGATTGAATTTGCGCGTGTCGGTAAGCTCGCCGCCGCAGTCGGGGCAAATCTTTTTTTCGAGGTTTTCCGGTTCAAGATGGTCTGCCCTAAAGCGCGTTTTGCATTTTTTACAGTCGACAAGCGGATCGGTAAAGTTTTCGACGTGGCCAGAAGCCTCCCATGTTCTCGGGTGCATCAAAATTGCGGCGTCGAGCCCGACGATATTGTCGTGCAGCTGGGTCATTTCTTTCCACCATGCACGGGAAACATTGTTTTTAATCTCTATGCCTAAGGGGCCGTAATCCCAGGCTCCGTTTTGCCCGCCGTAAATTTCGGAGGACTGAAAAACGAACCCGCGCCTTTTACAAAGGCTGACTATTTTTTCCATTGAAATTGTATGATCGTCCATAATTAAAGAGAACTCCTCATCCGTTTTGATAAAAGCGGTTCATTATAAGCATTTTATTTCCGCATTACAAGGGGGTATTTTTTTACCGTTCCGCTCGGAAACATCCGGTATTGTTATGCAAAAATATAAAAAATTCTTATAAAATATATAGGAGGTCTTTATGACGTATAAAAAATTAATATATGGTGCGACAATTACCGTGCTGCTTGTGTCGCTTGCCGTATGTAAAGGTTCTGCGGAGCAATCCGGGTTTATTTCCATTTTTTCCGGAGAGGGAAAACAGTTAGTGCTGAAAGATTTTAAACAACTGAAAAATAATGATATTATGCTTACCTTTTCGGGAAACGTAACGACATTAAAGGTGCATTCACTGCGTGAAGGATCGGCCGAGAAAACCGCCTGCATATGTGAGTTGATGGAAGCGGATAATTCCGTATCCGTTTTTAAAGTTCATCCGCTCGGAGAATTTAAAATCGGAGAAGGTTTTAATATCGTCGGCTCCGTTGAACACGATAAAAACGGTGTTTTGGATTTTTCTCTTCCGTTTCGGGGTGTAAATACAAATCCGGCAAAACTGAAATTTTCCGAAATCAGAATCGGTACACCTGCCAATCCCGCTTATATTAAATTTACCGTTATAAGCGGCGGGAATTTATGCGGACTGTATCTTTACAGCTCAGGCGAAAAAGAAAAAAATTATGTTTTTCCCGATGCGGAGGTCTCTTCCGGCGAAACCGTTATGCTCCACCGATGGCTGCCTGAAAATGCGGATTCTGCGGTTGATGAAATAAATTCCGATATCGAATGCTCGTTGCCGGAAGCCGATAGGAGTGCGCGAGATTTTTGGTGTAGAATTAAAAAATTTACCGCGCAAAAAACAAATATATTTTTGCTTAAGTCGGAGGAAAACGGAGAGATTCAGGATGCGTTTTTATGTGTAAACCATAAGGATTTGGAGTGGAAAAAAAGCGGAATTGAAGCTGCCGCACAAGATGTTGAAAAAGCGAAGATGTGGAAACCGGACGCCTCTCCCGAAAGTGCAGTGCAGATAGAAAAAAATAATCAGATTTTTGTCCGGAATTTAAATAAAGAATTGCAAAAGTCCGCCGGTGAATGGTCTCTTAAAAAAGCCCCGGTCAAGCCTAAAACCGCTCAAACAAAAACACCGTCCAAGAAAAAGAAGCAAAGTTCCGGCAGTAAAAAGCCGTAATGAGTCTTTTAAAACGGCGAATTTTTCGTAAGGTCCTATAGGGTTCGCCCTATAGGACGCCTTTATATATATCAATATTTTTATTATTGATAAGGATGTCGGCGGTTTTAGTAATAATCGGTTTTCGCAGAAGACCGGTAAGCCTCGCGTGCCCTGTGAGCGGAGTTCACTTCTAAAAACCGAAATTTTTAGAGGTTCCTTAAATAGTTTTAGCTGTTTCCATAAAAACGCCGTTTTGAAACCTCGAAAAACTCCGGCTTTTCGAGGTTTTCTTTAAAAAATAGATACAAGCTGAAAAAATCGCTTGACATTTTTTTCCCTTTGTGATATAAGCACTCTCTGTGTTTTGCGGGTAGGCGTTTTGCTTACTTACAGCTGAGAGTTTCTCGGCAAGGCTTTGAAGCCGGTGTTCTTTTAGAATTTTGCATCGCCGTAAAACCTTTTAGGCAGGCTGATGCCGGTATTCATTTTTTTTGAATCGGGAATAAATTCTGCAGGATGCCAAACCAGTCATCGGAACGGCAGTTTTGATGGTGATCAGGTGGATCCGTATATTGTTCGAAAACCTATGAACAATAAATTAAAAGCGTTTATATTTTTAACATATAAGCGCTGTGTCTTATCTGATTTTAATCATACTGCATAAATTTTCGACTTCGGTTACGGAGCTGTTCTTACGGCTTTTAAACCGTTTAATTTGTAAAATCTCGTCATTTATAATGCGGGAAATATTAGACTTGCCAACGTCTTTTAGGAGGATATCATGGCAAAGGAAAAATTTAACAGAACGAAAGTTCACATGAATGTTGGGACCATCGGTCACGTTGATCATGGTAAAACCACTCTTTCGGCAGCGATCACTACGTATTGTGCAAAGAAGTACGGTGATAAGCTTCTAAAATATGACGAGATTGATAATGCTCCGGAAGAAAAGGCTCGCGGTATTACAATCAATACCCGACACTTGGAATATCAGTCCGATAAAAGGCATTATGCACACATCGACTGTCCCGGACACGCCGACTATGTTAAGAACATGATTACCGGTGCTGCTCAGATGGATGGTGCAATCCTTGTTGTTTCTGCTCCGGACTCGG
>CAUUAT010000045.1:0-16517 GCA_963543195.1 uncultured Treponema sp. | reverse complement strand
CCCCCCCCCAGTATAGCCTTTTCTTTCATTTTGTCAAGCTCCTTTTTTTTGATTTTTTGCATTTATTTAAATACAATTTTTACCGTTAAAAGTATACCACTCTTTGTAAATTTATGCAAGAAGAAAACGTTATTGTTATTGTCGGATATCTCTAAAAGCTTGAATTGAATTTTCTCAGCATTATTTGAAGATAGAGGTGCCCCGCCAGCAAGCTTACCGATTTTCTGCACAGTAGGGTAAACTAATACTCCACTTTTCCTGAGATTCCGGCACTTATGTTTAATAAAAACGAATCCTTTTTGGTTGAAGTTCCTGAAAATTCCGCAAAAATTTTTATTTCCCCGTGTTCTCCGATTTTGGTTATTTGAGAGTGCATAAATGAAACAGCATAATTTATTTTTTTCCGCTCTGGGCTATTGGATAGTTCTACCGATAGCCGTTCTTCTCTGCTATCGATAAGAGGAATTGTGCTGAACATATGTATAATTAAATGCGGCAGCGATGAAGAACCGGTAAGCGTTAAAATAAAACCGGTTTTTTCCTTCCATTCTTCCAATGTCAGTTTTGTTTCACCGGATTTCGCTGCGGTGCAATTAAATTCATTTTCAAATCCTAAATTGTTCGTTCCGAAAAAATAGTATAAACTATGAATCGAATTAAACTTAAATTTAAAATAATCTTTTCCGAAAGAGAAATTCCATTTATATATTCTGTTTAATTCATCTTGTTCATACCAAGAAAACCAATTAAAATATCCGAATTTTCCCGAAATATTCAATGCCGTATACTTAACCGAAAAATCCAAAGTGTACATATTTGAACCGTATAAAAAAGATGTTTCCGATTTTACAATTCGTGAAAATGCGGTATTAAATTCAATCGGCATATATAAATCTTTTGTAGTCGCAGTTATAAGACGGGAAATATTTAATCCGTATAAATTATAAAATACATAATTATTAAAATTATTTTTTTGTATTTGCTTGTTTATTTTTTTGTCGAATAAATCGTAAATAATCGGTTTTGAAAAAAGCCAAAATTGTTCGCCCATTCCTTTAAACAATGAATAAAGGTCGTCGGCATATTTATTTTGATTTTTTATTTCAATTTCCGGTTTATTTTTTAAAATTTTTCTTTCAAAAACAGGTGTAAAAAAAACATTTTTTACTTCAAATGGGATCGAAACGGATAATTGCGTTTGTTCATCGCATTGTTTAGTTGCGGTATTTTTTATTCTTGTAAAAGCAGTCGCTTCAAAATTAAAACCGGAAAAAAATACGTTTTTCTCCGAATTATCTTTCCGCTCCGAAAATATATTAAAAATTATGTTTAATTCCGAATTTCTGTTTTCCGCATCTTTTTTCCCTTTAGAATACATATCTAGTAAAGTTTTTTTCCACGATGCCGAATATCCCAAATTGGAATTATCATACGGTGTTTTATATTTTTGATTTATGTCAAAACGTATTTCATTATATAATATGCCGAATTTTTGTGCCGGAATAAGCGGAGAAATGGAAACGGATATTTTTTGATTTGTAAATTCTTTGTTATAATCTATCGCAGTTGTATAATTTATAAATACATATTTTTCAAAACACAAAGCATTGTTACGTCTTACCGTATTTTTATGCCGATTTACAAAATAGTTTTCGGATGCTGAAAAAAAATAAATAGGAATATATATGGAGTGGCCGTAGCTTTCAATTATTTTAGTTTTATCTGCATTGCTATTTTTCAATGAAAGATTTCCGTTTAATTTTATTTTCCATATATCAATATTCGCTTCCATTCCGGAATTTATTGCGGGAGTTTGCTTGTCGGATTCCGTTTTAAAATTCCCATCAATATAAAAATGCGGATTTGAAAAAACAGGTTCGTTATTTTTTTCTAAAAGGATTTCCTGCACGGTATAATCGAAATATGTTTTGTTTTTAAAGATATAATTTTGTTCTTTTGCTTTTTTATCTCTATCCGCCTCGACGCTAAACCCGAACACGGTTCCCGTCTTAATATTATATTTTGAAAATTCAACTCCGGTTGAAAGTCCGTATACATCCGTTAATTGTTTTTTTTGTTTTGTAATTTCCCAGTCGCCGGAGCTTGCAAAAAACACATCCAATTCTTTAACGGGCAGCCAGTGAATGCCTCCTGCGAACTTTACGGTGCCGGAATCGGAGTACGTTTTTCCTTCCCTCCATTCTATTTCTATTATATCATTCGATAAAATATCCTGTGTAAAAATAATAGCGTTTGTTTTATCATCATAAATAAAATCGAATATTTCCGTTTTATTTTTATAAATGCGGACACTTCCCGGTATTGCCGTATCCGGTATCGAAAACTCCGAATTCGGTATATATGTTTCAAAAGAAATAACCGCCGAAACATTTTCTTCGTCCGTATTATTTGGAATATATATTTTATAATCGTGCTCTGCAAACGGGAACATTTGTTCGGGATTATTGAACCCAACGGAAGCGGTTTTATTTATTACTTGTATAAACGTTATTTTTTTTAAATTATCAAAAAAAAATTCACTTGAATTTATTTCCGCATTAAATTGTACCGATTTATTTTCAGACGGCAACTCAATTACACTTATCGTATTAAAAACATTTGTTTGCTGTCCGGCATATCGTGATGCAATTTCAAAAGGTGAAAATGTGTTTTCTTCTTTTAAAATTAAAACTTCTTGCCCGATGATTTTTCCTTTATACAGTGCCACCGAAGTTTTTATCTGCGATTGAATTCCTGGTGCATTTGAAAAATAACTTTTAAGGTTTGCTAAAAAATTATTCGCTTCCGATTCTTCGGCAGAAGAATACAAATAACTTACGGCAACTCCATACGGAAAGCTTTTTTTTAACGTAACCGTATTCTCTCGAGTGTTTACCGCGAATTCATCGGTCGTTAATTTTTTCCATCCGCTGTCGGAGTAATCCTTTACAAATACTTGCAGCTGCCTTCCATATAAGTTGCTGCACGGGATATAAAAATATTGCGCCTTACTCCAAGAATTAATTGCTATTCCGGTTTTGTTTATTTCATTTTTACCGTAATACACTTTTGAATTATAGACGGAGCTTTCATAACGGAGCATAGTATCGGTTTTCCAGCTATCTCCTGCAAAAGTTCCCATTATTCCGGGCGCGATGACATTTCCACCGCCGGAATTTATAAAGCCGTACTTTACGGGAAATTTAATTCCGCTGTTTCCTGCGCGTATATGCTTTACGGCTGAATCGGTTTTTCCGAAATAGCCCAGTGCTATAACGCTTTTTTTATAGTCGTCTTTATACAATGTTTCAAAATAAAACTGTTTGTTTAATAAAAGCCATAATGATAAATGCGCCTTTTGTTTAAAAATAGGTTGAATTGAATTTATTTTTGAATAACTTTTAAAAAATTCAAAACTTGCAATTCCAAAAAAAGAGGCATCCCAGAATCCGTCTAAAAAAAGAACCGCTTTATTTTTTTCAATGTCTTTAAAATAAAATCCCGCTTTGTTTTCGCCTGTTCTATTTTTTATCAATTCGATTTCTTCCAATCCGAAATTATTTTTATTTGCATTATTTGTTTCCTGTTCTGAAAATATAAAAACAGAAAATGTGAGTAACAAAAAAACGCAAATATTTTTTCTCATTCTTCTTCTCCGTTTTTTAATTTTAAGAGGCGAGCGGGTCGTAAAATATTTTTCCCTTCTTTTTTTGTTAAATCATATACGGCTTTTTCCATTTTTCTTTTTTTTAATTTATTTTCGCTGTGAAAAAAATCATTTTGTATTTCCGGAATATCGGCTTCCGCATTCATAAGCGAAAGTCCCAGCAATCGTATAGAAGTTTTTTTGTCGAATTTTTTATAAAATAATTTTCTTGCACGTTCATATAAGTCATGCGAATCGTTTACAACTGCTCCCGTCTCTTGAACTGAAACGGTCGTAAAATCTTCGTAACGTATTTTCACGGAAACCGTTTTACTTTTTATTTTTTCATCGAATATCCGATATATTAATTCTTGCGAGAGAGAGAAAAGGACGTCATCAATTTGTTCATTTAAAAATAAATCATATTCAAATGTCCGCTCGGAACTTATTGAATGCTGTTTTGATTCACCTGAAAATATCTCGGTAAGTTCTCCACGTACGGCTTTATACAAAAAAAAACCGCCGGCATTCCCCGCTATAGAACATAATACATTTTCACTTGCATGTAATACTTGAGAAACCGTTTCCAGTCCGCATGCAATAAGTTTACCGCGCGTCTTTTCTCCTATGCCCCAAATATCTTTTAAAGAAAGCGTTTTCATAAAGTCAGCTTCACTGCCCGACGGTACAATAAACAATCCATCCGGTTTTGATTTACTTGAGGCAATTTTTGCAATGTATTTATTTGTTCCGCAACCGACTGAAACGGTCAAACCCGTCCGTTCCCGTATATTTTTTTTTAATAATCGGGCGGATTGCTCTGCCGGCCCTAAAAGTTTTTCCATACCGCTCATATTCAAAAACGCTTCATCAATTGATATTTGCTGAATGTCCGGCGTAAAATTTTTAAACACATTCATAACCTCTTGAGATTTTTCATGATAACGTTTCATTCTGCCGTTTATAAAAATACCTACGGGGCAAAGTTTGTGAGCCTGCATAATCGGCATCGCGGAATGTACTCCGAATTTTCTTGCTTCATAAGAACATGTTGAAACCACTCCCCGTCTCGATTGCCCCCCGACAATTACGGGTTTACCTCGATAAGCGGGATTATCCAGTTGTTCAACGGAGGCGAAAAAGGCATCAATATCTACATGAAAAAAACAATTTCGGTTTTCCATATTTTATTTCTCCGAATCGGCAGTTAATACGAATTCTTTTGTGACTTGAAAAATAAGTTTTTTCTTTTCTTCGGCGGAATTAAAAAGTATTTTTAAAGAATTATTGTAAAAAAACACATCGACTTTTACGTTAAGCGTTGTATTTTTTTCACCGGAAAATTTAATTGAATAGGGCTCGGCTATATTAAGTGGGGATAAAAAATTTGCATCATACCCTGACGGAGAAGTTTTAAATTTAGCATTCGCTTCATATATGGGAAAACCGTTTTCACGCATTATTAAAACAGCTATGACGGCGGCATTCATTGCAGGCGTCACTTTAATTTCTCCGATGCTTCGTTCAAGATAATTTTCCAATTTATAATCAACATCTATAAAATCGTTTATATTTAGACTATCAAATTGTTTTAAATAATTTTTATCGGCATTATTCGCCGGAAGCGTCTTTAAATTTGAGACAACTTCGACTGATTTGTTTTTACCGTTTATTTTGTATATTAAAAAAACTTTATTTATTTCTTTCCGTAAAAAATCGGGATGAATTATAACAAATAAAAAACAGATAACGGATACGACATTCATAAAAATATGAGCCGAAACTTTTGTAAATTTCGTTTTGGGATTATGTTTTTTTAAATTGAAAAAAATTCGGGTAATTGCCAAATAATACGGCGTTACAAAGACGGCCGCCATAAAATTGTTTGAATAAAATAAAACGGGAATCACATTGTCCGTATGAAACAATATTTGATAGAAATAATATATCGCCAGCCATATATTCAAAATAAAAAACATTATCTGAAGATATGGTTTTTTTAAATGATAAGAAATAAACGATAAAACATATATTTCCAAAAACATAAGCGATAATGATAAGTCAAAACTTGAAAAAATAAAAATATTTAAAAAACATACAAGGCTTGTTAAATAACCGTAAATAAAGCCGTTTTGAGGTAAATTTGTTTTTTTATTTGCTATTAAAAATCCTGAACTTATTGTAAATCCGAGAATAAATTTAAATGCCGTCGCTAAAAGCGGAAACAAATCTATTGCATCCGAACTTCCTAAAAATAAACGGAAGATAAATAAAACAATATACTCGCTTGCATAAAAAGAAGCCGTATGCAGTAAAAAAAATAAAAAAGGAACGCGCCATAGCTTTAATAAATCTTTTATATAGAGCTCTTTTTTATTTCCGAATAAAAAACCGAACATAAAAATATAGAATAAGCTGGATAGTATTATTGCTATCATCATTATAATTAAAATTCTTTCTTTAATTATTTTAAAACCGAATATGTTTTTTATAATATAATGTTTATCCCAGTCTTGAGGAATATTTTGCGAATATATATTTGTTAAAGCCAGTAATGCGGAGGTTATATCCATATTTGTAGAAATTTCTACGGCAGCGATTCCTTCATTTAGATATTCGGAAAGAATCTTATTTTCTTCTAAAAAACCTAATCGTCTCAAAATTATATTATTGGAATTAAAATTGATTTTTATATTTTCTTTTTTAAATTCCGCAAATAAATCTTCCAGCATCCATGAGGGGCTTGTTTTTTTACCGGAACCGGATATTATTTTTACACTATCTCCGCTGCCGTCAGATAAAATAAAAACGGCAGCGGTTTTTTTTTCATATATTTTATTTATGAGTTGTTTTGTGTTTTTATGTTCGGTTATGGAAAGCGTCTCCGGTAAGTCGGGAATATCATTATCCGTAACCGCTATTATTACGGAACTTCTTAATTTTATACCGGCAAGTTGTTTCGCAAGTTCATTTAAAATATTTGTAGAAATCGTTTCATTATTGTTTACATCACGCGAAGCGGTAAATACAACGGCTTGTTCCGTTTTAGGGCCGAATTCGTAAACGGTATTTTCAGAATAAATTCTGATAATGGCGAAAATAATTAAATTTAAAATAAAAATATTTTTTTTCAATATAAATACCTTTATGAATTCAGTTCTCTTTGCGTTAATATTTTCCCCGTTGTAAACCAGACTTCTATTTTGCGGTACGCATTATTTATTCTGCAAATAATTTCATTTGCATTAAATTGTTCATTCATTGTTTTTACTACATCAGGATGATATTTTTTTATTAAATGTTTCCACGCTTTTTTGCAATCCTCCAACGGAACTCCGGGAAGTACATTTAAAACTGCGAAATCTTCGGTTAATTCGGGCGGAACGGGAACACGTTTCTTTTCAGTATTTATTTTGGGCGGCGGACGGCGCTCCATTCTCGAAACCGTTTTTCTGTATTTGCCTTTGTTTTGTAAAGCGGCTTCGAAGGGATCCTCATCGGAAGTAAGCGCATCTCGTAATAGATTGCCGATATTATTATAGTAATTCCCGCTCATTTTATCCTCTGACTATAAAGTCTTCCGGTATAACGCCTTTGCCCGAAGACACGCTGTGTTGTAAAACCGCACCGATATAAAAATCGAATTTATCGGGTGCATCTCCGACGGTTAATTTTTTTTCGGTACGTAAAATTGCAATATCGTTTTTTGTAATAATGGAATTTTTTTCCAAGCTTTTAGTATAATGAAGGGACCTGTTTGTTCTTCCGTAATTTTGTTTTTCAGCACCGCTTAATTTTTTTTCGCCGCAGCCGATCACTTCTTCAATCTTTTTTTTTGAATAGTTTAATTTTAATAAATCTTCAATAATTTTTTCTCTCGGATATTTTGCATATTTTTTTAATGTCGAACACATTTGAGAAAACATTTCCGGTTCCAAAGCGATAGGATCGTCCAATCCATTTTCTTTTCTTGAAAGGCAAATATGTTTTTCAATTATAAAACCTCCATATGCAAGACTGAGCGCCGGCACTAAAACGGGATCCGCAGAGTGGTCACTCAAGCCTACGGGCAAGTTAAATATGGCTTTTAAATTTTTTATAAGCGAAACATTATATTCGTTTTCGGGGGCGGGGTATGCGGTTATACAATGTAAAAATGCTAGCGGTAATTTTGCATTTACGCTTCTTATCGCAGTTGCAGCTTTTTCCATATCCGTTAAGAGGGAAACGCCTGAAGAGATTATCATCGGAATTGAAAACCCCGCACAGTGTTTTAAAAGCTGAATATAATTAAGTTCGGGAGATGCTATTTTTATAAAATCGGGATTAAGAGATGCGAGCTCGTTTGCAGAGCGTATTCCGAAAGGCGTCGCCGAAAATAAAAGTTTTTTGCTACGGGCATAGGCCGCAAGTTCCGCATAAAATGCAATCGGCATCTCAAGCTCTCTAAACCGGTCATAAAGCGGAACGGCTCCCGCCGGTAAGTTGACGAAGCCCGTGTCGGGATGTAAAATTTCATCGGCGTATACAATTTGAAATTTTACGGCGGCTGCTCCTGCAGAAGAAGCGGTATCTATGAGAGCTTTTGCGCGGTTAATGTTTCCATTATGACCGGTACCGATTTCGGCAATGATTAAAGGATTTTTTACGCAAAAAGTTTGTGCTTTTAGCTTCAGCGTGTCATTCGATTTTTCCATAAAATATTCCCGAGCGGGATACTACATTAAATTCTTGAAAAAGACAAGCGGAATTAAGAATGTCAAATTTTTTTCGGGAAATCGACGGCTTTACTATGGGCAGCCTTCTAAAAACTTCAGTTTTTTTAAGATGGTCGTAAATTATACGGATACAAACGGAATATTTTTTAAAATCTATTGACATCTTTTACTATTTTTGATATAGTACAACTACACACAAACGATACACACTGTTTTTCACTAGAGCCGTTCACATCCTCCTTTTGAACGGCTCTTCTTATTTCGTTTCAAATAAAAACGTAGCTTCAAAATCGGTATTTTCGGTTTTCAGTTTTGTCGACAGAACGGAATCTCTCAATTCGGCTTCGACAGGCGATATTTTTGCCAATTTATAAAAAAGCGAATCCGTATTTTCAGTATTTTGAGAAACTTCGATAAAAAGCTTATATGTATTGTTCGTGTTTCGCTTAGCGAAAATATATAAGATTTCCTTATTTTCGTTTCCGCGCATGGAGAATCCGGATTCGGCAATTGCGAAAAAACTTTTATCTGCGGTCAAATCGGAAACCTCAATGCTGCTTACTTTTTTTAAAATATCAACCCCGTTGAATTTGAACCCCTTTATTGTAACGTTTTTCTTTAAAACGACCTTATTTCCCGTTTTCCAGTGTGACGGTGCATCTGCGGCGGCAAATTGCGCAATTATTTTATTTAAAAGCTCTGCACCGTCTTCATCGTTTTCCACAACGGAATTCATCAGAGTTTGAATAAAGCTGCCGTTTTGTGTTTCGGTTAAAAATTGTATATAATCAGCAGGAGAAAACGAATTTACTCTTTTATTCTTATTTTGCCCGCTTTCGGCATTTCCGGCAAAAAAGGAAGTGTGAATTACAGGACGGGCGGGCGGCTTCGGAATCGCCGGTTTGAGTGCTCCGCCGGCGGGAGTTGCCGTTATTGCCGGTATTTCGGGAATTGAGGGTATGGACGGAACGGAAATAGAATCCGCATCCTGCGCCTTTAACGGATTTAACAAGCAAGCATAAAACGCAAGGATAAAAATAAACACGCGAACGGGCATATTTGCGAGGCGGTTTTCTACGGATTCGAGTTTTGCCTGTAAATGTAAAATGGTTTTTTCTAAGCGGTGTTTTTCTTTTTCAAGCGCTCGGCGCGGATCTTTTTCGTTTTTCGGTGGAGCGATTTTACCGCGTACTACTGAGGGGCTGTTTCTATTTAAAAACAACTTTTCAGCTTCAGCGCGTTTTTCCGGATTGCCGATGTTTGCAACCTGCCGCATTGCTTCCGCTCCGATTTGCGGGTTTATGTCATAAGCATTTATTTTTTCCAAAGCGGTTGCCGATGACCGCGGTAGACATAAAACTCTATCAACATAATCTTCATATCTGACGCCTGCTTTTTTGCACAATGGGCGTGCTTTCGACAAAAGTCGTCCCAGTTCTTTAATGAGTCGTCCGTCTTCTACCATAATTGTTTTGCGGATTTCTTCGGTTAATTCGATAAGTTCGGGCGATTCTTCAAGCGTAATTTTATAAAACCCTTTTTTTTCCGCCGTTTCCAACAGTAAATGAAACTGTGTCCAAAACTGAGGCGTGTGAACCCGGGTAGAATAAAATCCGCCGTCTTTTTCGCATTGTTTATGATGAGTGTACTCATGAATTGCCGTGTAAATCAGTTCATTATCGTTTGCAAAATTTTTGTTATGTAAAATAATCTCGTGAGTGTCCGGCTTATAAAGCCCGTTTACTTTTTTACTTGTTTTGCCGGTAAAGGTTACGGAAAATTCAAGTTCGGTATCGGCAATTTGCAACAGAATATCTTTTACGGTATCTTGATTCATTCCGCAATTATAACTGATTGACATAAATTTTCAAGATAGGGAGCTTCCGTTCCCGAGCGGTGCAAAACAAATCCTGCTTTTTCGTTTTTTTTGCAGATACCCTTCTATAAAAAACAGGTTGTATGATAAAAACAGTACGGTATCCATATTTTTTTGTTCATAGTGCTGGTCATTTTGTTTTATCTTTATTTTCTGAAACCGGATTTTAAATCGTTAATCCGGTAGAACGATTTTTCCGTACAATAAATTCGCATCGGCATCTGCGGAAATAAAAGCATTGTGCGTTTGTTCGCCGTCCTCAAATTCAAAAACAATAAGCGTCATCTTTTCCAAAACAAATTGAAAGGTTTGCGCATCTTCCGTTTTAACGGTCATGCCGCATCTGGTATTATACGAAAAAAGCCACCCGATTTCCTTTTTTGAAACGCCGAATTTTAAAACCGAACCTGCTGCCAAAAAAAAGCTTTTTACACTCGCATCCGTTCCGTCTTTTACCATAACATTAAAATCGCGTACCTTTCCGACGCTTACGGTTTTTATACCGCCGTCAAAAGCATAAATTTCATACGGCTTTAGTTTTGTAAATCGTTTTTCATCATGGCTTATTTTTAAGTTGCCTGTCAACGGCGAGATAAACCGCCGGATGTTCGGCAATGCGGTAAATTCGGATTTTTCCAAATCGACCGTCGCAGAACTGAGCCTAAATAAAAAATTCCTTTCAGAATATTTTGCATTGCGCGGATAAATAAACAGCTGAGTTGTGGTACCGCCTTGCCAGCTGCTTGTCATAAAGTCCGCTTCGCCGAATTTTTGTATTTTCATCTTTCCATACACCTTTGTGAAATAATATGTAAAATCGAATCTCTGCCCGTTTTTTTTGCAGCCGATGTCGTTATAATTACATCTGTGTTGAAACCGAAAAAATCTGCCCATGCACGCTTTGTATTGACTTGCTCGTTTTTTCCGATTTTGTCCGACTTGGTTCCTACGATTATTACCTCGATACCTATATTTTGAAAAAAATCCACGCTCCGTTTTTCAACATCGGAAGGGCTGCGCCTCATATCCATTAAAAAAAACAACACTTTTAAGCGTGGGCGGTTTGTACAATATTCGTATAGCATTTTATCGATTTGCAGCGTCATTCCGCCGGAAATCTTTGCATAGCCGTATCCCGGTAAATCCGTAAGGGCAAAAACTTCTGCTCCCTTTTGAGAAACGGGTAGTCCTGTTTTCGCTCCGGCGGGTTTGTTTACTAAAAAAAAATTAATTTCGCGTGTCATACCCGGTCGGGCTCCCGTTTTTACAAGATTTTTTCTGTTTACGAGCATATTGATTAAACTTGATTTTCCTGCATTTGAGCGCCCGAAAAAAGCGAACTCGGGGACGCTGAGTTCGGGAAACTGTTCCGCCGAGATTGCTCCTTTTACGAATTCGGCTTGTATTATTCGCATAAGAGTTCCGAAAACGCTTTTAATGCGGGCGGCATATCACCTGAAAGAACTTTTTTTGCGAGCGTTTTTCCCAACTGAACGCCTTCCTGATCAAAGCTGTTTAAATTCCACGCAAATCCCTGAAACATTATTTTGTTTTCAAAATGGGAAAGGAGCGCTCCTAAGGATTTCGGCGTAAGTGCCTCGCCGTAAAGCAAGCTTGACGGACGGCAGCCGTCGAAATTTTTATTGGCATCGGTGTCGCTTTTTCCCGCCGCAAATGCCGTAATCTGCGCAATTAAATTTGCGTTTAGTTTTTGCAAATTGGTCGAACCTTCGCTTTCGATATCTTCATTTAATTGGCTTTCTTTAAATCCGATAAACTGCAGCGGAATTATGCCGCTGCCTTGGTGTAAAAGCTGATAAAAAGAATGCTGCCCGTTTGTGCCCGGTTCGCCGAAAATAACGGGCCCCGTTTTGTAATTTATGTGTTCTCCGAAACGGTTGACGGTTTTCCCGTTCGATTCCATATCAAGCTGCTGTAAATGCGCAGGGAATCGGGAAAGCGCCTGACTGTACGGCAAAACCGCCGAAGCGGCGCAGCCTAAAATATTTATCTCATAAATCCCTAAAAGAGCATCTAAAAGGGCTGCGTTGTCTTTTATCTTCGGTTTAAGTGAAAGCGCATCCGCTTCCGCCGCACCTTGTAAAAATTGTTCAACCGTGTTCATCTCGAATGCAAGCGCCAATACTGCCGCGCCGCACACCGAGGTGGAAGAATATCTACCGCCTATAAAATCGTCCATATAAAATGAAGCGAGATAATCGGGACTGTTCGCAAGCGGGCTTGTTTCGCTTGTAACCGCAAGCATTTGTTTGGAAAAATCCAAGCCGTTCTTTTGTAAAACCGATTTGACGAAACGTTCGTTTGCCAGCGTTTCTTGAGTGGTACCGCTTTTTGAAACCAAAATAAAAAGCGTCGTTTCCGGATTTACGGTATGTAAAACTTCCGCGCAGTCATCGGGGTCAACATTGGAAATAAAATGAGCTTTTAGCTTTTGTGCGCCGTGTGCCGCAGCCCAATTTTTTAACGCAATATACATCGCGCGCGGTCCCAGATCGGAGCCTCCTATTCCTATTTGTACAACGTCGGTAAACGGTTTTCCGCGTGCGGACTTGATTTTTCCGCTATGTACGTCATTCGAAAACGCGCGGATTTTTTCAAGTTCGTTTAAATAAAAGCGTCGCATATTCGTTCCGTTAAAAATGACATCGTTCTCCAATTGTCCGCGCGTTAAATGATGAAGCACCATCCGCTTTTCACCGGTATTGATAAATTCCCCGTTAAGTAAAAGTTTGTATTTTTCGACTAAGTTTTGTTCATCGGCAAGGCTTTGAAGTAATTCCAGAATTGCTTCGTTGACGGCTTTTGCGGAATAATTAAACCGTAAACCGCCGCCTGCATAGACCGAAAAACGTTTAATCCGATCCGCAATACTTTTGCCGTTAAATATGTGCGGAAGATGTACGGTATCCGTATTTTTTAGTGCGTGAAAAGATTTACAAGTATCAAGATTTTTCCACTCCATGCAGTTCCCTCCGTTTTTTGCAATCATATTAAACATATTCAATAATATGTCAAGCCGTTATAAACGGTATCGGCATGAAAGAAAAAACAGAGTATTTTAGACGGTAAAATAATCTGGAAATTATAAAATTATCGAGTGTTTCCCAAATAAAATTACTTTGTAGATAATTTTAGCACAAAAAACATACTTTTAGTAAAAGATTTTTAAATATAGTGTAATTTGCATGCAATTTCATTAAAGAATATAAAGCTGCTATACAAGATTTGATTATTTTTTTTCGTATAAAAAGTTTTTATGCTGAAGTAATGAAAATTAAATATTCACCTATAGACTTTTTATTTAAACTGTGATAGACTGCGCAGTGTTATAGTATGTATGTGATGGTCTCTTCCAATACCGTTAAAGAGCGGGAATCCATATATATTATTGGGCATCCTTATAAACCGTTGAGGTTTTAGAGGTGCTTAATCAGTAAAACTGATAACGAGTTTTTCATAAGTCTTATAAGACGGTTCTATTATGGCAGTCTTTATATATAAATGACTTACGAAAAACATCGCAAGTTAAATCTAAGGAAAACCTCTAGAAAACTGAAGTTTTTAAAGGTGCCCTAGTATATTTTGTTTTTTGGAGCTTTATAATGAATAATTATTTTGTGCGGCGTGCGCTTCTTATTATTCCTACTTTTATCGGAATTACGCTGGTTGTTTTCGCAATTACCCGTTTTGTTCCGGGCGGTCCCGTGGAACAAGCTTTAAATCAACTGATTTTCGGGCAGGAAGGTAAAAATACCAATAAAGATATGAAAAACGCAAGTGCTCTTAAGGCGGAGCTTGAAAAGGAGCTGAGGGCGTATTACGGTTTTGATAAACCGTGGTATATCTCCTATGTCGAATGGATGGGTAAAGTTCTGAGAGGGGATTTGGGGCGTTCGACTAAATACAATGATAAAGTTATAGAAATGGTCGGCTCACGGGTGCCTATTTCGCTGCGCTTCGGGCTTATTTCTTTAATATTGACATATGCAATTTGTATACCGTTGGGTATGTCAAAAGCTTTAAAGCACAAAACCGTTTCCGACAATATTTCTTCCGTAATTATAATCGTTACATATGCTCTTCCGAGTTACGTCGTTGCGATCATTATATTGACCGTATTTTCATTTAGGCTAAATATTTTCCCGTCAGGCGGTTTGTATTCAAGAAATTATGAAACTCTTTCGTTTTTCGGAAAACTCGGCGATAACTTTATGCATATGTTTTTGCCTATGGTCGCTTACACATTGGGCAATTTTGCAAGTCTTACGATAGCGACAAAAAACTATCTAATGGAAAATATGGCTTCGGATTATGTGAAGACTGCCGTTGCAAAGGGTCGTACTTTTAAAGATGCTCTTTGGAAACATGCTTTTAGAAACAGTATGATTCCCGTTGCGGCAGGTTTAGGCTCGATTTTGCTCGTATTCTTTAGCGGTGCTTTCTTAATAGAAAAAATCTTCAATATCAACGGGATGGGTTTTCTTGGATTTAAGGCTTTGGAAGAACGGGACTATCCCGTCGTTTTGGGCACCCTGGTTATAACTTCACTTGTTTCAATGATTGCAAATATTTTAAGCGATTTTATCGTTTCGCTGGTTGACCCGCGAATTAAACTTGGAAGGTAGGTTTTTATGGAAATGAATAAGGAACAATCAAAACAGTCTTTCGGACATAAAATAAAAGCGGCTTGGCTTCTGTTTAGAGAAAGAACGGCATTGAGTCCGCTTACAAAAATGCGCTTATATCGGTTTAAGCAAATTAAGCGGGCGCGTATTTCATTTCTGTTTATACTTATAACATATATTCTTTCGCTTTTTGCGGAATTATTTATAAATAACCGTCCGTTGCTGATGAAGCTCGACGGTAAACTTTACTTCCCTACGTACTCCGGAATGCTTTATGCGAAAGACTTTAATTTGCAGCTTCATAACGAATTGGAGCTCGATTATCGGGCTATACAACCTATTCTTAAAGAAACGGGTAGGGGGTGGCTGGTGATGCCGCTGGTTCCTTATAATCCTTATGAAACCGACAAGGCTTCTGCTCCTTTATCACTTACAAACATAAGTTGTCCTGTTTTAGGGCTTGGCTTAAATAAAAGCGATAAAATGCCGACCGATAACCGTGAAGAATACAAATGGATAGATGTTTCCGAAACGGAAGGTATAAAAGTCGGAGAAGATGCGGACGGTACAAAACGATATATTTGGCTGAAATTTGCCGATAAGCCCGATTCCGCAAAGTTGTCCGATTTTGCTTCCACAAAACGAATCTATATGGGAATAGCATGGAATAAAAAGTCCTCCGTAGAATCCGAAGATGGAAAAGACTACACATGGTACAAAATAGGTACCGAAGAGGGGATTGCCCAGCCGGACGGGAAATATACATGGGTAAGATTCGCAAAAGGTAGAGACGGCGAAATGTATCCGCCGCTTCCGCCGTCGGCAAAGACAAAGCATTTTTTGGGAACAGACCGTATCGGAAGAGATATTTTGGCGCGCCTTTTTTATGCTTACAGGATATGTATGTCCTTTTCATTATTATATGTATGTATCACATATGTAATCGGTATTACAATCGGTATTTTGATGGGTTATATCGGCGGTTTGTTTGACACCTTGTTCCAGCGCATTATTGAAATATGGGAAGAAATCCCCTTTTTATACATAGTAATGATATTGGGTTCAATCTTTAATCTTTCCTTCGGCTGGCTCCTTTTGATTTATCTTGTGTTCGGCTGGTCGGGAAAGACATGGACTGCGCGTGCAATGACCTATCGAGAACGCGAGCGCGACTATATTTTGGCGGCGAAATCTATGGGGGCAAGTACGATGCGTATCGTTATGCTTCATATTCTACCGAATATTATCGTTATAATCGTTACGGCACTACCGTTTGCAATATCGAACGGTATTTCCTCTTTGACCGGTTTGGATTATTTGGGGTACGGTTTACGTGCTCCGACGCCGAGCTGGGGCGAACTGTTAAGTATGGGAACTTCAATGTACAAAGAGGCTTCTTGGATTTTGACTTCAACCGTTACGGCGTTTGTTTTTGTTTTGATTTTGATTACGTTTATCGGCGAGGGCTTACGCGAAGCGTTTGATCCTAAACGCTTTACAGTGTATAAATAGTCTTTGACGTTTTTAAGGCTTGTATTATTTTTTTTAGTTATTATAGGAGAAAGCTATGAAAAGGTTTTTAAGGTTTGGAATCGTTTTGATTTCATTGATTGCAGTGCTTGCCGTCTCTT
>CAUUAT010000044.1:0-16808 GCA_963543195.1 uncultured Treponema sp. | reverse complement strand
AAGTTTTTTGATTTTATTTTTGTTTACGGTATTTTTAAGTGTTACCTGTAAACAAAACATAGGTTTGGGACCGCAAGTGGATGTTGTCCCGCCTGCAGGTCAAATCCTGTACCCCGATGCGGGGGAAACGCCGATACGGGGCTCCTTTGTATTAAAGGGAACGGCAAGCGATGATGACGGTATTCAATCGATTATAGTTGTTTTTGAAAATATTGAAACCAAAGAAAGAAGCCGTGCATATGAAGCGGCAGGATATACCAAAGGCAGTACTTCTGCTTTATGGACGGTAAACGTAGCGAACGAGTCTACTGGAACGGAAGCCGCTCCTCACGAGCTGGTAAAAATCTATCCCATTCCGGACGGTGAATATACGGCAATTCTTACCGTTACCGACAATGGCGGTAAAACATCTACGTTTACAAAAAACTATAAAATCGACAACACACCGCCGGTATTTATCGTTTCTCGCCCTTCGACGATTATAAATGAAAGCGCCGTCCCTTCATTATCGGATCAAGCGGACCGTTACGGAGCAATTTTTTCTGTTGTCGGACAGGCGGGTGAAAAAAATACCGTTGAAAAGCTGAATGTCCTTGTTCCGGGAATAGAGCCGATGACCAATATGTTTGTCGGCAACAATATAAATGCACAAGTCGCCGTTTACAACGCAGCGGCGCCCACCAACGCTTTATATGATTTACAGGCTCAGGATATAGCAAAGCCTATCAAAGGCGGATTGTATCTGTACGACAATGCCCGCGAATATACGGGAGGCAACGCTTCCGGCGAAGGCAATAAAGCCGATTGGTACTATCTGTGGGATGCCGTTTATACCGATGTTATCGCAAAAGGCTATACCCCCGAAGTAATCAGCGATTATTTTGCCGGCAAAAAGGGGTCAAACAAAGACGATCACAATAAAAAAATAAAAGAATTGCGCGGTGATACTGTTGCTTTGGCTACGCTTAAAACGGCGATGATAAAAATGAGTGAAAAACGCAGCACTTTTAAACTGGAGCCGAGTAAATCGCCGGGCTTTAAAGTTATCGGCGTAAAGAATTTGCCTGGGTCTTCGTTAAGCGTTTCTCAAGCATCTTTAATACTGTTTAAGTCCGGAAGCGAAACGGCATTTTCGGTAGAGCTTATACGCAATAAAGACAATACTCCGCTGGTAAGCGGCAATACGCTTGGAGCATATAAAGCAAGCAATATCGAAATCGTTTTGTTAAAATGGAATGGAACCGGTACGGCAGAAGAAAGCTTTAAAACTGGAGCGAATCTTGAGGAAAAACCGCTTTTAAAATTTTCTCAGTTAACGGCTGCGGATATGAGCCGCATTACAGTAGAAAACGGAAATTTACGCATACAATGTATGTTCGATAACGATTGGGGTGAAGGCTACTATGCTGTAAGCATAAAAGGTACCGATACTGTTACGGACGAGTCACATACATTTCAAGCATACGACGATTCCAATTCGGTAAACGGCGGGTTTTATATCATAAACTTCCTTTCCACCGGAAGCGGTACCAGAATCAGACCGGTACGCATTGAAGGTTTTAAAAATCAAAATTTCGATATTTTTGCATATATTACCGATTTGGAACCGGGTAATGCATACTATAACATCGGCGCAGAGGCAACGGAAAATCCTGCTAAAAAACTTACGCGTCCGGATTCGGTCGGTCAACCTACACGCTACACAGCTACGCTCGATATAAGCGGCTTAACTGAAGATAAAGAATATACGCTTCACTTTTTGGCTAAACCAAATAGCGGAAGCGGGGATACAGATAAAATAACTTTTACTGTAGATAAAACCGCTCCTACGGTTGCGCTTACTTATCCGGAATCTACTATTGCTCAAGCGGGCGAAGTAAGCTTTACCGGAACCATTTCCGACTCGGGTGCGGGTGTTAAAGCTTCGGCAACAAAGTTTTTAATTGCAAAAAAATCTGAGGGTACCGTAACCGAAAGTACTCCCGGTTGGCAAAGTATGGTTACTTCTACGGCGGGCAGTTGGAATTTTAAATATAACTTTAGTACGATGACTAATCCGTCGGAATACGGTGATGCGAGTACGTCTAACCCCAACTATTATGACATTCCCATATACATCCTTGCAGAGGACAATATCGGTAACAAAAAAGTACATAAACTTACTATGATTTTAAATCCGGACGGAAGAAAACCCGTCGTACGCATATTGTCGCCGGTAAACAACGCCGTATTGGGCGGTACTATACAGATTTTCGGTACGACGAGCGTTGCAATCGGCTCTCCCGCCGATATAGGCGAAGCTTATATTCAGTTTTCCAAAGACGGTACTTTTACCAATACCAATAGTACCGACGGAACGTTTGGCGGTGTGGACTGGTATAACGGCGGAAACGGTAGGGTTGTAGATGATACTACTGCAAACGGTGCGGTACAGTGGATGCAAACTATCAACCAAACCGGATTGTTTAATCCTTCTGGAGACAAGTGGACCGTATACTTTAGAGTACGTGCCAAAAATAAAAATCCTTCGGTAAACGAATTCGGCGAGTGGTCGGAAAAAATTAAAATAGAAATCGATAAATCTGCGCCGACTATCGGAAGTCCCGAAGCTGTTAAAATTGTTAGTACTGCGCCCTCTGTTTCTTTAGACTATGTTCCGCGTATGTGGATAGGCGCCAATATGGAGCTTACCGGTTCTTTGTACGATGAATCAGGTATAAAAAAGCTTGAAATTTCCGGCGACTTAAAAAACGGAACGACATACAATCTTTCTCAAGCCGATACGGCAGGATGGATTACGGAAGATACCGCTCACGCTCCTACATCCAGTGAATCCGGTACTGCAAAAAACTATAAACTTAAAATACCTCTTAATTTAGCCGAGTTAAAAAATGAAGCTAAAACTAAGGGAGAATTTAGCGTAAAAATAGCTATTACTGAGGACACCGGTAATAATCTGAAGTCGGAAAGAGAATTTACTTTCCGCTTTGATACTGAAAATCCTTCAGGCGGTTTCGGTGATATGGTATATGTTGCAAACGGTACTTTTTCTACAACGTCGATTAACGATTCGGGGCTTGCAAATACGATACGCTCAAATCCTGTGGGTTTAAAAATGCTTGTGGGAGATAAAATCGTAGAGATAACCGGACTTTCGGGTCTGACGAGTAATACGGTCAACTTTGCCCCCGATCTGACTTCTGCAGGAAAATACAATTATGCCGTATACAAACCGGACGTGTTGGTAAAAGCCGTCAGCGCCGACATTTGGGTAGTGCGCGGCGTTGCAAACGATAACGGTTCGGGTGTTAAATCGGTTACCGCCAAGCTTGAAGTAGGAAGTGCTTCGCAAAGCGTAACAATGACCGAGCTTGACCCCTTAAATAAAATATACCGCCAGCTCGACGGTTTGTGTAAATGGGAAGGACACATCAACTTGTCAAGCATACCCGACGGCAAAGGTAAACTTACTTATACCGTAACCGACAACAGCGGTAACGTTTTTAGCGCTCAAGAAGATGTGCGTGTAAAAAACAAAGCATTGCGCGTAACTACGCTCACGCTCAGCACGGATATCGGCGGTACACAAAGTACGTTTAAAAATACAGATACAAACAATGCGCTTGTAGAAACGATTGACCCAAATTCGGATGCTACGGTAACGTTTACCAGTAAACAATTTGCTTTTAAATCTTTGACGGATTCCAAAATCAAAGTAGACTTTACCGGCGGGCAAGGACAGGTTAAGTATACTTTAAAATATAACGGTACTGTTTTAAACGGACACAATATGGAGGACATCAGTTCCGGTAATACCATAGCCTTAAGTTCCGGCAATTTGAACACGATCGGTAACAGTACCGGCGGCAATACTAAAGATTTACTGCTTGAACTGTGGGACAGTGCAGAAGGCTGTTCGGCAACCGGCAGCGCTCCTCTTACCAAAAGCTCTTTTGCCGCAGTAACGATTAAAACCATATTCGACGCGGTTGATGGTACGAGGCCTACGGTAGTTATTCTTCCGTTCCACTGGAATGGCGAAAACAACAATTCGTTGTATCAAAACAGCCGCACTAACGGACACGTGGAAATTAAGGAAACCGGTAATTCGCAAGTGTCCGGTAAGGTTACTCTGCGCGGCTTTGCGTATGATAATATCGAATTGAAGGAAATTACTGCAAAATTACCTAATAGCACAGATTTAACGGTTACTGCAACGCGGCAATCAGACGGTACATGGAAATCCGATAAAAAGATGTTTGATACGGATGGTGAGACGCCGAAGGATGGAGCGGAACTTACCGTGGAAACATTAGGTGCAGACTATTTGGGGTATTATATTTCCTGGCAGCTTGATTGGGATACGGAAAAGGCAACCGTAGCGGCGGCTGCAAAAGAAATTACGGTAACGGCAAAGGACGGAGTAAATAAAACCTCTACAGGAACGGACGGTACAGATATGCCGACAAAAAACACTGTAACAAGAGGCAAAGAGGGAGAGGCGGAAGGTGCTGTGTTTGCAGGTACAAAACCGGGTCAATTCGTTATGTTCAAAAAAGGCGAAACGCAATACCTTACTCGTATTACAAGTATAAACGGTAATAAAGTAACATTAAAAAATAATGTTCCTGTGGATGCAACCGATGCATATATTTATGGGTATAAGGCAAATAAAACAAAGACTGCGGTAGATGTTGTGCCGTATATTAGCGGGCTGACTACCGCCCTTTCCAAACTCGGCGGAAATGATCCCGACCTCTATGCCCGCACGGCACTGGGACGCTATCCGGTAAGAGATAAAGAAACAATTACCGTTAAGGGCTTTAATCTTACAGGCGCTGCCTGTACGGTTGGCGGTAGTTCAGAGAAGACTCTTACCGGAACAACGTCTCCATGGACGTTGGAACTTCCTGCCGATGCAAAAAGCGGTGCGCTGACGGCAACAGTGAACAGTATTGCTGCAATCAACAACACGAACAACAATAGCAAACCGTACAATAAGGCTAAAACAACCGCAAACAATGATAAGCTTACCGACGATGTGGAGCTTGATATGTGGCAGTTTAACTCTGAAGCTGCCAAACCTGAACGCGGTACTATAACCGAACCGGTTATGCGTATTAACCCCGCAAACGGGATAATCGGCTTTGCCTTTGCAAACGGTCCCGATTACTTCAGTATGAGTAACGGGCAAACCAATTCCTACGAAAAATGGCAAAAAAACTACGATGACTATGCTAATGTGGACTTTGTGTACGATAGTGAGGGAAGGTCACACGGTGTAGTTGTAGGACGGGATATAAACTCATCCGCTCAGCACGCTGGAAAGTTTACCTATTTCACGAGTAAATGGGGCCCCGGTGATATAAGCGCTCAAGGCGCTAATTACGACGGTTTTAAAGGGCGGCGGTTAGAGGCCATCGGGCAACAGGGGTCTATAAACGGCGGCAGTAATTATATTCTTGATAAAACCCGTATACAGCATCCGTCTCTTGCAACCGTGTCAAAACCGGGAACGACAGAGAGCGGAAAGCCCCGGCTGTATCTTGCTTATTATGACGGTATAAACGATCAAATACGGTTTAAATACGGTACGAACGATAAAAGCTGGTCTAACTGGCATAGCACAACTGCAAATAATTTTGGCGTGTTTATCGATCAGGAGACCGGAAGCGCTGTTACCGCTTATAAACAAGACAATGTGGGCATTGTTGCCGGAAAGTATAAAAGCGGTTCCGGCATTGCCGATACCGGAAATACTACGGGAACCTATTTATCACTTGGCTTGGTTGCAGGCAGCGATGCGGCAAGCGATATTGCGGTTTTAATTTGGTTTGATGAAACAAACCGGATGCTCAAATATACCTATAAAAAGAATCCTCAAAACAATAATCATGCGTCACAAGGCGGAAACGGTAACGGAACGTGGAAAAAACCTGTGGATGTTTTTAATAAGACGAATGTGGGTGAGTATTGTAAGATTGCCGTTGATAAAGCGGGCGGTATCCATATTGCCGCCTATGACGCGGATAATGCGGATTTGAAGTACGCGTATCTTTCAAAGTATGATGCGACGAGTTTTAAAACCGCTACGGTTGACTCTTACGGCATAACGGGAACGCATATCAGCTTGGATGTAGCCTATACGGCAGGCACGGAGGGTAAGCCCGTACCCTATATCGGCTATTATTCGGCTTCCGCCGGACGCTCAAAACTGGCCTATCTTGTCGATACGGCAACGGGCGTATCAGGTTCCGCTCAAGGTACCGATGACAGCGGTTACTTTACCGGTAAGTGGGAGGTTTCGGTTGTACCGACTGCCAGCCGTGTGCAGCAGGACAATATCAATGTCGGTGTATGGAAGACTGCCGCCGGTGTTATAACGACTTCCGTACCCGGCATCGGCAATTCCGACACTGACAGCGGTACGGTGTACGGCAACGGTACGGCAAATCCCGTGCTTGGCTATGCAATAAAGGTGGCAATGAACGGATATATCGAAACCGCACAGAAAAAGTAAAGACTTGGAGTCGTAAGATAACCGCCGACTTGCTTCCGAAAAGGAGTGGTCGGCAGTTGTTGTTAAATAAAGGCATTGAATATCTGGCACGAATGCCTGATTTAACGGATTAAATGGAGGGCATCTCTAAAAACCTTGTTGAATTTTTAGAGATGTCTTTTTTCCATACGCTTTTGCAACGAAGTCAGGGAAAGGTAATGAGGAATTGGTGATAGGTAATTTATACCGATGCAAAAACTATTGCCTAATCCTTTGAGGGCGTGAGCGTGCTTGGCGGCGGATAAAAATAAACCGTAAGAGATGCTAAAAAAAACACGCAAAAAGAATTTTTTGCGTGTTTCAAAATACTTAAAAATGATAAGTTATTTTTTCGGTTTGGGGAGTTCAATGTTCAATTTTATACTGAGCTTTTCGAGCATATCTTTTGTCATTGTTTCAAGAGTGTATTTCGGTTTCCACCCCCATTCTTTTTTTGCGCATGAGTCGTCAAGAGAATTCGGCCACGAATCGGCTATGGCTTGCCGTATAGGGTCTATTTCGTAACTCATTTTAAACTTGGGAATGTGTTTTTTTATTTCCGCCGCAATCGTTTCGGGTGCAAAGCTCATTGCGGTGATATTGAAAGCGTTTCGGTGTTTTAGTTTTTTGGGGTCAGCTTCAAGCAGCTTATGGATTGCAAACAAAGCGTCAGGCATATACATCATATCCATCAATGTTCCTTTTTTAATAAATGAAGTGTATGTATTGTTTTTCAGCGCTTCGTAATAAATATGTACTGCATAGTCGGTAGTGCCTCCGCCGGGAAGGGCTTCATAAGAAATGAGTCCGGGGAAGCGCACGCCGCGTGTATCCGTTCCGAATTTTTTATAATAATAATCACACAGCAATTCACCTGCAACTTTTGTAACGCCGTACATTGAAGTCGGACGCTGAATCGTATCTTGCGGGGTTTTGTCGGCAGGGGTGGTCGGTCCGAATGCAGCGATTGAACTGGGCACAAACAGCGTATAGTTTTGTTCCCGTGCAATTTCAAGCATATTGTATAAACCGTTCATATTTATTTCGTATGCTAATTTCGGATTTTTTTCGGCAACGGCGGAAAGAAGAGCCGCCAAATGTATAATTGTGTTGACGCCGTATTTTTTACAAATTGCAAGAGTTTTATCCGCTTTCAGTACATCCAATTTTTCAAATGGTCCGCTTTCGATAACTTTCGGTACGTCTTTTTTTTCGATATCGGAAGCGATAACATTCTCATTCCCATATTCTTTCCGCAAATACATAACCAATTCGCTTCCTATCTGTCCAAGCGAACCGGTAACCAAAATTTTCCTATTGCTCATATTTACTCCTTACATTTTTGCAGGCTCTTTAATAAAAAACGTCTGCAAAAAAAACCTTTATGCCGATAATTTTATCACTTTTTTGTTTTCTATGCTAGTGAGCTGAAAAAAATAAGTTAAGGAGGCTACGCGGCGGTGTGTATTTCAATATATTCGTTTTCAAGCCGATTTATCCGCAAATTTTCTTAATAAATTTTTCATTTAAAATATTTTAGCGAATTATTTTGTTTTTTTACGATTTTTTTCACTTTTTTAGAGAAAACCTCTTGACATTCTTAAATTTTATAGTAAAATGTCAATAAGTGCTTAAATGTGGCAAAAGGTGGGTAAATGTGGGTAACTGCATCATAACAGGTGAATATAAAAACACGCTCGATGAAAAAGGGCGAATTATGTTTCCTGCAAAAATCCGTGCCGATTTACCCGATCCCAGACTTATTGTAACGCGCGGTGTTGATAATTGTCTTTGGTTTTTTACACCGGAAGAATGGAAAAAACTGTCTGATAAAGTTATGGAAACGGCTTCTTTGTTTAAAGCCGAATCTCGTTCCGTCGTACGAAGGTTAATTGCTCCGGCTCAGGAAGTTGAATTTGATAAAACGGGAAGAGTATCCGTTCCGCAGAGTTTGCGAGAATATGCGGGACTCGAAAAAGATTGCGTTATTTTAGGTCTTTATAAATATTTTGAATTGTGGGATGAAAAAAAATACGGACAATATTTAAAGGAGAGTGAATCCGAATTTTTATCCGCCTCTGAGGGATTGGGCGAAATAGGATTATAATTTGTATGGAAGCCGTACATAAACCCGTTTTAGTTAAAGAATGTCTTAAAATCCTTAAACCGGAAGGTTCCGATAATTTTTTTGTAGACGGAACATTGGGCGAAGGCGGTCATATGGAAGCATTTTTAAAAACATATCCGGAGCTTAACGCAATCGGGCTTGATGTCGATGCTTCCATTCAAGCGAAGGCATGCGAACGACTTTTATGTTTCGGCGACAGAGTGCGGTTTCATTTAGGCTGGTCGGATAACTTTTTTAAAAGTTATCCTGCCGATTTACCGAGTCCCACTCTTATTCTTTTGGATTTGGGTGTTTCAATGTTTCATTATACGGAATCGGGTAGGGGGTTTTCTTTTTCGGCGGATGAACCGCTTGATATGCGTCTTGATACTTCACTGAACGGGAGCGCCGCCGATATTGTGAACTTTTATTCCGAAAAAGAATTGGCGGATTTAATTTTTAATTATAGCGAAGAGCGATATTCACGTAAGATTGCCGCAAAAATAGTCGAGGCGCGTAAAAACAAACCGTTTCAAACTTCGAAAGAATTGGCCGATTGTATTTACTATGCGGTTCCGCAAAGGCTCCGGTACGGTAAAATTCATCCTGCGACAAAAACGTTTCAGGCGTTGCGTATTGCTGTGAACGGCGAATTAAAACGGCTTCCGGTTCTTTTAGAGTGTGCTTTTTCCATCCTTGCTCCGAACGGAAAACTCGGTGTTATCAGTTTTCATTCGATTGAAGATAGAATTGTAAAATTATATTTTCGAGAATTGGGGAAAAGCTGTACTTGTTCCGATAATGTGCCGATACGTAAATACGGAGGAGCGAAAGCTGTTATTTTAACGAAGAAAGGTGTTACAGCTTCCGATGAAGAGATTAAAATCAATCCTTCTTCACGCAGCGCCAGATTACGCTCCGTCCAAAAAATTGATTACTCGGAGAATTTAAAATGAAAAAAATAATCGCAATAGTTTTAACATTATTTATTCCTCTTTTATTATTTTTGGTTGTTTTGCAGTCATCGCGTTATTATACCGTTGAACGGGAGATGAAAGACTATGACGGAGAGCAAATGAAAATAATTGAAGAAAATAAAAGAAAGATTTCGGGGATTTCAATTTTATCAAAACCGGAACGTATAGAAAAAATTGCAACGGAAGAATTAAAAATGCGAAAAGCGTTATCGCCGGAAATTTTGCGTATAGAAATTTCAAAGGAGAAGCAAGGTGTCTGATTGCGATAGTTTTAATTCCGAATTTATTCTTTTATTTTTTGATGAGCTTGTAAAATGTACGAACGGAAAGATTTTATTCAATTTTTCTCCGGTAAACAGTTTTACTTCCGTTGCTGTTGATAGCAGAAATTCAAAGATACATTCACTCTTTGTTCCGTTACGCGGCGAAAAACAAGACGGGCATATGTATATTGAAGATGCTTTAAAAAACGGAGCGGTTTGTTTTTTTGCCGATGCCGAATATTCGGATTGTAAAGAAAATAAAATCCTTCTTGAAAAATTATGCAAAAAATATTACGCATGTTGTATCACTGTTAAAAATAATTTGTATGCATTACAGGCTGCTGCGCAATTTTATTTATCGAAATTTCCGCATTTGCATAAAATCGGTGTAACCGGTTCCAGCGGAAAAACTACAACAAAAGAAATCTTGGCCTCAATATATTCATTAAAATATAATACGGTTGTAAATGCGGGAAATTTAAATTCCGAAACCGGATTGCCGTTATCCGTTTTTTTGGTACGCCCTGAAAATGAAGTCGGTATTTTTGAGCTTGGTATGAACAGGAAAGGCGAAATGGCGGAAATTGCAAATGTTCTTTTGCCTGATGTTGCCATTATTACAAATATAGGTTTTGCCCATATCGGAATTCTCGGCACGCAGAAAGCAATTGCTGAGGAAAAAAAGAAAATATTCTTAAATTTCACGGATGCTTGTATCGGATTCATACCGGAATGTGTGTTTACCGAATTGTTAAAAGATGTACCGCGGGGAAGAATTTATGTTTATTCAAAAGAAAAGAACCCGAATATTAAAAAGATTGAAGATAGGGGGGTAAACGGTTCCGTTATATTTTACAAGGATGAAGAAATTTTATTTCCATTACCCGGTACATATAATATTGAAAATGCCGTTGCGTGTATCGCTGTCGCTGAAAAAGAAAATTTTTCTGCAATCGAAATTAAAAAAGGTTTGGAAAACGTAAAACCTCTTTTCGGTAGGTCCCAAATTATCCGCGGATTTGTAACATGTTTTTTTGACTGTTATAATGCAAACCCCGATTCTATGAATGAAGCGCTTGATTTTTGTAATTCACTGAAAATAAAAACTGTTAAACAATATATTTTGGCGTCGATGCTCGAGTTGGGGCAAGAATCGGAAGCGAGCCATAGACAAATTGTAAATAAAGTTTTGTCGTCCGATGCGGGTATAATTTATTTTTTTGGCGATGAATTTGTTTCTGTTTTGAAAAATTATAAAATTGAAAATAAAAAAATATTTTCGTTTAAAACGGATGAATTTAAAAAGCTGAAATCGGCGGTTATTGAAAATGTGCATAAAGATGATTTTGTTTTGTTAAAAGGTTCGCGCAGATTTGAGCTTGAACGTCTGGAAGATGTTTTAAAATACGGGAGACAAAATGAATAAATATATCGCAGCGAAGAAAAGTATTAATTCGGAAAAACATAATTTTGTTTTTGCAATGCTCGTATTGTTTTTATTCGGTATAGGATATATAACGTTATATTCCGGCTCTACTTATTATGCCGAGCGTATGTTTGACAATCATTTATATTTTGTTACCAAACAAATAAAACATGCGGCGTTTGGTGTAGTAGGTATGCTTTTTTTTGCATTTACCGATTTTTCAAAAATAAGAAAAATGCTTCCTGCAATTATGATGGTCACTTTTGTGCTTTGTATTTTGCCTTTTATTCCCGGAGTGGGTGAGGTGCGTAACGGAGCCGTCCGTTGGATTAAAGTCGGACGGTTTATGTTTCAGCCGTCTGAGTTTGTTAAGTTTTCCGTTTTGCTTTTTTTAGCGAATTTTTTTGACAAGAAAAAAGATAAATATGATGATCCGCTTGTTTCAATTTTTCCGCCTTTTCTTATTACAAGTATTTTTATTTTATTTATTTATCTCGGAAATGATTTTTCGTCGTCTCTTTTTATTTTATTTATTGCAACGTCGATGTTCTTTGTTGCGGGCGTTCCCGTCGGTTGGTTTTTAAAAGGGTTGATTTGTATTGTTCCTATTTTAATTTTGATGGTTGTAACAAAAGAGTATCGAATGGAGCGTGTGCTTTCTTTTTTAGATCCCGAACGGGATCCGCTTAATTCCGGTTTTCAAATTAGAGGTTCGATTAATGCGCTTACAAGCGGCGGAATGTTCGGACGCGGATTGGGAAACGGTGTGAGAAAAATTGCCGGTGTTCCCGAAATCTATTCCGATTTTATTTTTGTCGTATGGGCTGAAGAAATGGGATTTATAGGAGTTGTGTTTTATATAACGGTTCTTATTGTGTTTTCGATTATCGGGTATAGAATTGCGTTTACATGCAAAGACAGATTCGGATCATACATCGCGTTCGGTGCGACTACCAGTATTTTGGTGCAGTCTCTATTGAATTGTGCCGTTGTCTCCCGTCTTGTTCCGGCGACAGGCATACCGCTTCCATTTTTTTCTTCGGGCGGTTCGTCTTTGGTGGTTTCGTTTTGTTTATGCGGTTTAATTTTAAATGCGTCGGGGTATGTTAATAAGGGGGGGATGGTAAATGGCTGATGTGTTTTATTCTTGGGGACGGGAAGAATATTCCGATTCTTATTTTGAAAATAGAGAAAATAGACCGGTGAAAAAAAATAATAGTAAACCGGTGCTTTTAAAATTTTTTATTTCATTATTTGTCATTGCTTTGATTGTTGAAATTATTTTTTATGTGCTTGTTTTGCCTTCGCGTTCTACGGCAGTTGTAACTATTTCGGGATGCGAAAATTTAAGTGCATATGAAATAAAAAAGATTTCCGGTCTGTCGGAAAATACAAAATGGATTCATATAAATTCTTCTGAAATTTCACGTTCTCTTATTTTATCTCCGCTTATTGCTTCCGCAACCGTCGAAAAAGAATTTCCTGATAGAGTTTTAATTAAAATAACCGAGCGTAAACCGGTTGCGATTTCTTTTACCGAAATAAACGGAAGAACAATCCCGATGGAAATAGATAAAGACGGAGTTGTTTTTAGAATCGGTGCGGTTTCCGATGTTAAGAATTTGCCGATTGTTACGGGATTGACTTTTGTTAATCCGCGTGCCGGCATGAAAATTAACAAGCAGCTTTCGGAGCTTTTTATTCAGTTGGACATTTTACAAAAGAAACATTCCATTTTGGTAAATGAAATTTCGGAAATTAAAATAGAGCCGGGTAAATATGGCGGATATGATTTACGCATCTTTCCCGTTAAAACGGATTTTTCCATTATTACGAGTAAACTCTTAACCGAAGATACGCTTCGCTATATACTGCTTCTTATAGATGTCGCCTGCGATACCGGTTTAAATAAAATCATTTCGGAACTTGATATACGCGGTTCCAGTGCAATATATAAAAAACGAGGAAGCGGCAATGAATGACAGTGTAATAATCGGATTGGATATCGGTACGGCGAACATTCGTGTTGTTGTTGCCGAAAAAATGGAAGCCGGAGGGTTTCAAATTATAGGAATAGGTGTTGCGGAATCTATCGGAATGCGTAAGGGCACCGTTACTAATATTGAGGGTTCCGTACAGGGGATAAACAGTGCCGTTGAATCTGCAGAGATGATGTCGGGGGTTGAAATTGACCACTGTTTTGTCGCTTTGGGAGGGGCTCATATTGAAGGCTTAAATTCTCGCGGAGTCTTTCCTTTGAATAATAAGGGAAAAAATAATCACGAGATTGATAAAACGGATATTGATGCGGTGATCAATTCCGCAAAGGCAATTGTAATTCCGCTTGATCGAGAAATTATTCATGTTATTCCGCAATCGTACACCGTCGATGGACAGTCCGGAATAAAAGATCCGCTTAATATGATCGGTGTGAGACTTGAAGCGGAAGTACACATTATCACGGGATCGGTAACGTCGCTGAAAAATATGATAGTGTGCGTTAACCGCGCAAACTTGCATGTTGACGGATTTATGCATCACGGACTTGCCGATGTAAAATCGGTTATGACAAAAGAAGAGCGGGAGCTCGGTTCGATTTTAATCGATATCGGCGCCGGTACGACTGAAATCGCCGTTATATATAATGGAGCGCCGATTATGACGGCGGTTATTCCCGTCGGCGGGATTCAAGTTACGAATGACTTAGCTGTAATAAAGAAACTTCCGTTTGATGTTGCTGAAAAAATTAAAATATCGGTCGGTTGCTGTTGGAGTGATTTTATTGAAGAAAACGAGCAAGTGCTTTTACCGGGTGTAGCGGGGCGCGGGCCTGAAGAAATTTTAAAATCGGAAATATGCGAAATTTTTCAAGAGCGGATGGCAGAGCTTTTTGCAATTATAAAAGATAAAGTTACGGCATTTACAAAAGGTGTATATCTTTCCGGTTCCGTCGTTATTTGCGGCGGCGGTGCATTGCTTTCCGGAACCGTCGAATTGGCAAGTGAAATTTTCGATTTGCCTTCCGTACGGTTGGGTGTCCCGACTATAGCAGGGGGAGTAACGGGAGAATACAGAAGTCCTGAGTTTGCATCGGTTTTGGGGCTTATTTGGAATGCGTATGAAGATCGGAATAAAGCGGATGCTGCGGCGGTAAGCGGTAACGAGGGGTCGAATAAAGTGCTAAAAGCGTTAAAACAAGTTCCTCATTTTTTTAAAGAATTGTTTTAACGATTTAAAATAAAGATTGCGGCTAAGACAAACGAGGGGGTAAATTATATGGGAATGTCTTATGAAATACTTGAAAGAGAAAAATGTGATTCATCGGAATCCGGCTCTCCTGCGGTAATTAAAGTTATCGGCGCGGGCGGCGGGGGATCAAATGCCGTTAACAGAATGTTATCCAGCGATATGCGTTATGTGGATTTCATTGTGGTGAATACCGATTTGCAAGCTTTGCATTATTCCAATGCTTCGACGAAGCTTCCGATTGGATCAAAACTTACGGGCGGGCTCGGTGCGGGCGGAAATCCGGATATAGGGGAAAAGGCTGCACAAGAAGATAGGGAAGCGATTGCAAATATTATAAAAGGCTCCGATATGCTTTTTATAACTGCCGGAATGGGTGGCGGTACCGGAACGGGATCCGCTCCTGTTATTGCAGAAATTGCAAAAGAACAAGGAATATTAACCGTTGCGGTCGTTACCAAACCTTTTACTTTTGAAGGGAAAACAAGGATGAAGCTTGCGGAAGACGGTATACAAAAACTGCGCAAATTCGTCGATGCCGTGATTGTAATCCCAAATCAGAATTTATTGAAAATTGTAGAACCGAACACACCGGTTCCCGAAGCGTTTATGAAGGCTGATGATGTTTTGCGTCAAGCCGTTCAGGGTATTTCTGACTTAATTTTTAGACCCGGTGAAGTAAACGTAGATCTTGCAGATGTTCAATCCGCTATGCGTGATCAAGGAAATGCGCACATGGGGGTCGGTATCGGGTGCGGGCAAAAGCGTGCAGTGGATGCTGCGACAAACGCGATCAACAATCCTTTGCTGGAAGACTCTCGTATTGAAGGGGCGAAACATCTTTTGGTTAATATCTGCGGTGATAAAACATTATCGCTGCATGAAGTTGATGAAATTATGAGTATTATAACCGCAAATGCCGACCCTGATGTCGCTACATGTTTCGGTACGACGGTTGATCCTTCGATGGATGATTCTATCAGCGTTACTTTAATTGCGACCGGTTTTCCTTCGACCGATTTCTTTGAACTCGGAAAAGTATCGGGCAGCCGAACCGAGCAAGCCGAAGAAAAGTCTCCGGCAGGAAATTCTTTTATTACTTCGGGACAGTGGTCGAAACTGAATAAGAGCGGTGAATTAAAACCGCCTGTCATTTCGGGGCTCGGGTTAAGGAATGAAAAGTCGGACATTGAAATTCCGGTTTTAAAAGAGTGTGAAACGGCTGCGGAAACGGGTATTGAAACACGGAAATATAACTTTACTGTAGAGATTCCCGATGAAGGAACCGATTTGGATATTCCGACATATTACAGAAATAAAAAAGGGAAATAGATTTGACGAATATACAGCTTCGCGCATTTTACGGATTTTTAATTTCTGCCGAATCTCATTCAAAGGCAACTGCCCAAACATATATAAATACTTTGCAATTATTTCAAGAGCAGTTGCCCGATATTCAAATTGAAAATGCGGAATACGGTGATTGTATACAATTTATTTTGTCTCGCGCCGAATCTGGAATTATGGCAAAAACAATTGCAAAAGATATTGCGGCATTAAATTCTTTTTTTAAATTTTTAATTCTTGAAGGCGTGCGCAAAGATAATCCGATCGAAAATATTGATAGACCGCGCCGCGAAAAAACGCTGCCGCGCGTATTGTCGCCTGAAGAAATTGATGAGCTGTTTGCCGCTATTCCTTTGGATACATCAAATAATATCCGCGACAGGGCGATGTTTGAACTTATTTATTCGGCGGGATTGCGCGTAAGTGAAATTGTGCATTTGAGGCTTGAAGATATTTTTTACGATGAAGATTTAATTAAGATTACGGGTAAAGGAAATAAGGAGCGTATTGTTCCGTTCGGCAGTGCTGCAAAATATTGGCTTCGCCGGTACATATCCGAAGCCAGATATAAATTGCTTAAACCGAAACATCCGGAAAATACGGTAACAACGGGCGCCGTTTTTTTAAATAATCATGGCGGGAGTATAACGCGTAAAGGAATTTGGAAGAGAATGAATGAGCTTTCTAATTTTGCAGGGATAAAAACAAAAGTGCATACGCTGCGGCATTCTTATGCAACTCATTTGCTTGCGGGCGGTGCGGACTTGCGTTCTGTGCAATGTTTACTTGGTCATTCCGATATTTCAACGACACAAATTTATACTCACATTGAAGATAAATCGTTGGAAGAATATCACAATAAATTTTTTAATCAAATCGGAATAGAAAGGAGCGTGCAATGAAA
>CAUUAT010000043.1:0-16852 GCA_963543195.1 uncultured Treponema sp. | reverse complement strand
GCGATTATCGATGTGCGGCATTAAAAACCGCTTATGTCGATTATACGGAATTGAGTGTTTTTGTGCTAGTAGTGCGATGGTGGCTGTCTTAAAGGTCGGTTGCTTTTTCGACAGTTCCGATGGCTGTGCGAAAAATGTACATCATTGTTCGTTCTTCGGCACCGAGGTTGTAGCAAATACGAATTCGCAGCGGGGATACCCTCTCGGCTGTTGATGCTACACAAATTGTACGTTGTATATAAACCTTGAAAAGCCTATGGAAACACAGTATAGTTACAGCATTACTACACGCTGTGGAAGGTTTAGTATGCGTAAATTATTTTTATTGATGTTGCTGTCTGTTTTAGCGGTGTCCGTTGTAGCGGCTCAAAATTACATTTTTAAACCGGAAGACAATATTATTGAATTTTGCAAAGAAAAGCGACCGAAGTTTATGACGGCAGGTCCGCAGCTTATTGCCGGTATGCCGGAAACCGTTCAAAACTTTCTTAAATTCAAAGAAAAAACAACGGATGCGGATACCAAAATTTTGGAATCGGAAAATTTTATAGTCGGCGTACTGCAAAACAATGACGGGAAAAATGAAATCCTTTACGATATGGACGGTGACGGTATTCTTGATGTCTATTCCGAGAGGATGTTTGTTCCCGCGTGGGTGCTTTTCCGGTTGGACAGTGCAAACAAGACGCCTAAAAACAATACCGATGCGTATTTGGATTCGTTTTACGAACTTTTTAATGCAAATGAAAATCCGTATACAAGTGGCCGCCTAAACGGTTTTCTTACACGGATGATAAAGGATTTGGCAAATGAGCGGCTTGAAAACAGGGATATAATTTACGGTATTTTTTTGTACTATGCACTTCAAAAACAAAAAAACACTTATCTTAACTTTTCGAATATGCAAATGGTCTTAAACGAGTATCTTGACAGGTTTCATCAAGAAATTGCCCACCCGTTATTGTTCTTATGGATAATTGAAGAATATATCCCGTTGGGAGAGAAAGACAAAGCCTGCTCAATAACCGAAGATGCCAAAGATGAATATCCCGACTTCATTCCGTTTAAGGTGTATTCATGGCAGCTGGAAAAGGATCCGGAAATAAAAAAAGAAAAATACAAAGAGCTGAAAAAGAACTACCCGAAACACTGGATTATCGCTTAAATTTAACGGTGAGGAAACTTGTCAAATTAGGTTTAAAACATCACGCACATCGTACAGCCGGCGCCTTTCTTTTATGCATAGATATCCGCCAGATATTCGGCAATTGCCGTCGCCCGTTTTTGTAAACCGTACGGAGGGTTTACCGCGATAAGTCCTGAACCCGATAAACCGTAACCGTCGGTTTGAAGCGCAGCGGGTTTTCCTTTGTAAAGCCCGTGTTTAACTTCGACGGTAAACGATTCGGTATTTTTTAAAGAACATATGGTTTGCTTTAACGTTTCCGTTTCGGATTTCCGACGATCCAAAAGCGGATACCATACGATAAAAATACCGGCAGCCCAGCGACTTCTTGCTTTTTCAATTGCCTGCGTAATGTTGCTGTAATCCGAAGCGACTTCGTAACTCGGGTCAAAAAGCACAAAGCCGCGCACAGGAGAAGGCGGAGTAAGCGCATAAAGCGCTTCATAGCAATCCCTTTTATGTATATGAACATTCGTGCTGTTTTTATACCGCTGTTTTAACGCATCGGCTTCCGCAGTATGTAAATCGGTAATAATCAGTTGTGCTCCGGGCGTTAAAAATGAGCGCATTATCTCCGGAGAGCCTGCATAAGAATAATCGGCTTGATAATTTTTTCCGCAAAATTCCAAATAGCTTTTAAAATCTTCAGGCGCCGAGCGCGGCAGTTTGTTCTCTCGGTACAATTTTAAAAGGCGGATAATTCCTGTTTCAGCCTCATTCGTTTGCGAACTCCAGTCGCTTAAAAGATTGTATATGCCTGCGCCGCCGTTTAAATCAAACGCGGTAAACGGTTTTTCCTTTTTTGTATAAAGCATTAAAAACGAAAACAAAACCGAATGTTTAAAAACATCGGCTGCATTCCCCGCATGAAAACCGTGCCGGTAGCTAAGCATACTATACCCGTTTATTGCACCACACGCCTTTTTTATAGTGGTAAAAAATGACGAAGAATTCGGCTATTTCGGATGCGATATAAGAAGTCCAAACGGCGTATAACGGCAGATGTAAAACGTTTACGGCTAAAAATAAAAATGGAATTTGAACAATCCAGCGGGACGTAAATGTAGAATATAGAAGCGGTCGTGTATGCCCCGATCCGGCAAAAACCGTAGCAAGACCGAGCCCAGCTGCAAGAATCATAAATGACGAATAAAATATTTTTACCATCATTGTGCCTTGAGCGATCATTGCCGTATCATTTTTAAAAAAGAAATGCAAAAGCTGCTCGGGAAATATAAAAATAATAACAGTAAAGCAGCCGATGACGGTAAAAGATAAAAAAGAAGCCAGTCGCGCCGTCAATTTTGCCTGCGGAACATCGTCACGCCCCAGACTGTGTCCGATTAAAGCGGAACCGCCCATATTAAAGCCGAAAATCGGCATAAATGCAAATTGTGAAAATTTACCGCCCACGCCGGCAAGAGCGACCGCATCCGCACCGTAACTGGTAACGAATTTCATAATCGTAACTTGCGCGAGCGTGCGCACCAAAAGGTTGATACCGGAAGGGAGACCGATAAGCAATAAGTCGGTATCGATTTTTTTATCCAGCTTAAAAAGCCCTTTAAGTCTTATTGTTATTTTCCGGCGTCCTGCAATTAAGATAATAAATCCATATAAAAAGCTGACGGTTCGCGCAATGACCGTTGCAAGGGCAGCTCCGAATACTCCCATTCCGAATCCCGGTATGCGTGTGCCGGGAATTACATCGAACATAAAAATCGGATCCAAAATTAAATTAAACACTGCCGAAATAATCATAATGTGCATCGGTGTTTTTGCATCTCCGGTACAGCGGAAAATCGTATTTACCGAATATGATGAAAACATTACCGGAATGAAAAATATTCGTATCCAACCGTATGCAAGCGCGTTTTCCACAACATCTTTTTCGGGAAGAAAAAACCATAATAACGGTTTTAAAAAAACGGCTAAGCAAAAAGCCGAAATTATTGCAAGCACAACTTTAAAGCTGATTGTTTGCTCGGCGATTCGCTGCGTTCTTTCCATATCGCTGCGTCCATAATTTTGTGCAATCATCGACACGGAGCTTGCACCGGCGATTTCATTCAATATTGTAAACAGCATATAGATGGTCGAAAAAAGCGCGACACCCGAAAGGGCTTTCTTTGAAATCTGCCCGACCCATGCCATATCGACAATATCGTATAAACTTTGCAGGCCGATTGAAATCATCGTAGGATATGCGAGTTTCCATAATTTTCCCGAAATTGCTTTCGCCGTTTCCTGCTGCAAAGGCTTACTTACGTTTATTTCCGTATTTGAATCCGTCATTATATGCTCCCCCAAAAAAACATAATATCGTTATTAACCGGTTTTTTCAAGCGAATTTGTATGGATGTCAATAATTTTTATATAATAATTATAGTAACCCTTCACCGGTTTTCTTTAAGCTTTATTTGCGATGTTTTCAATAAATCATTTATATTCATAAACTTATTGAAACTTCGTCGGAAATCTCTATTTGCGAAGAGTGCAAAGCACATCTAACCGAGTTTTTTGCAAAACGCCCTATAATTAATTTGCGTTTTCCGAAACTTTTTATAAAAAAATGAAAAAAAATCTACTCATTTCGTGAAAAATGTGCTATAATATACGGTATAGTATACGCACGTATAAGGAGTTACGGTGAATAAAAAAGATTTTCCCAGAGTTCATTTTTATGATCAGGACTTTGTAGATATATATGACAAAACATGGGCATTGGTGAACGAATTTTGGCATTCGACGGGAGATGGAAAACAAGGGGCCGAAGGTTTTTTTCTATATCCCGAAACCGACGGAACTGTAATCAATCAATACGAAACCGTTTTTTCTTCCTTTTTTTTTGTTTATTCAAATAAAAACTACACGGCAAATTCAGCATTGGATTTTTTCTATGAGCGGCAAGAAGACAGCGGCGCTATCCGCCACCGCTATAATTTTGATACAAAAGAACCGATTATAAAACGAGATAACCCCGAAGGACTTGGGATGCCTCTTTTTGCATGGGCAGAATATAACATATATCACAAAACGGCAAATAAAAAACGCATCAAAGATGTTATGCCCGTTTTAATCAAATACATGAATTGGATCGATAAATTATTTAAGGCGGAAAACGGGCTTTATAAAAGTCCGCTCGAAACGACGAATATGCCGAATGCGCCGCGTAAAGAAGCGGCTTTTTTAACCGATTTCAATGCAGCTCTTGCGGTCAATGCGCTTTATATGTCCGCACTCGGAGATATTCTCAACGATAAAGACATCGATTTTCAATATAAAAAAATGTATTTTACGATAAAAACCCGAATTAATTCTATGATGTGGAATGAAGAAGACGGATTTTATTACGATTTGGATTCCGCCGGCAATCAACTGAAGAAAAAAACGCTTGCCGGTTTTTGGCCGCTTATTGCGGAACTTCCGAATGAAGATAAAGCTGCCCGTTTAATTGCGCATTTGACAAATCCGAAAACCTTCGGAGGCGAGCATCCGTTTCCGAGCTTGGCGGCAAACGAAGCCGAATATGATGAGAACGGGAACGGTTTCTGCGGCAGCGTTTTCCCTATTTTGAATTTCGTTGTGATTAAAGGACTTGAAAAATATAACCGCTGGGAACTTGCCCGCGAGTGCGCAATACGGCATCTGTACTATGTTTTGGAAACGCTTTTGCCGGCTGCGAATTCCAAAAAGCAGGGGTTTTTGTGGGAAGCGTATTCTCCGGTAAAAGAAGGTCCTGCACAATGGAAAGGGAAACCTGCGTTTCCGCGTAAACAATATTTGCTTGCAGTAGGGCTTTCTACAATCACGCTAATGATAGAAAATGTAATCGGACTTTCAATCAGCTTGCCGCGAAAGACCGTAAACTGGACCGTTCCCAATTTGGAAGTAATGGGTATCGAAAATTTAAGTTTAAAGCGTAACCTTATTACAATTCTTTCTTCCAATAGTCAGCGGGGATGGGAGATCCATATGGAAAGTGAAAAGCTGTATTATTTTACAATTAATATTTTAAACGAAAAAAAGAAAACGCTCCCTATTCCATCGGGCAAATGTTCAATGCTGATTGATAAGTTATAAGGCTCTTTTAAAAAACCGGTTGGGGTTCTGTGCATTCTCCACAAATAGAGGTGCTCCATCGGCAAAGCCGGTGAGTAAAGCTCATTTTTCAAAATTGATTCGCAATCCGTTTTAGCGGATATGATTATCACTTCCTTACGGAATAAGCCGATCGGTTTGTCGTTTTTTCGAGGGTTCCCTTTAAAACAAAGTGCATATTTAGTAGGCTTCTATTTTTTTCAATACCCGCTTATAATATTCCGCAACATGGTCATAAGGAAAAATACTTAACGCTTTATCAAAGTATATACCGGCTTCCGTCAAATTTCTTTTATATATTGCATGTACTGCTCGTTCTATATACCCTTGTGAGCGGTATTTTAATTCGCGCTCCGGCGTTTCGTCGCAGTCATATACTTCAAATAAAAAAGTCTCGGCATGCGATACGGTTTTAATTCGCTGTATCGGCCGTATAAAATATTTGTTCGGATCCTGCAGAGCGGTGAAAATTCGCTCAGAAATAATTATTGACGAAGTATACCGCTTCGTGGATTCCTGCAATATTTCCGCAATATGATACGAATTGGAAATGATAATATTATCCATACGGTGAGAATTACCTATTGTTCCTAAGAGGATATCTCCCAAGTCTATTCCGATACCGATTCTCAAAGGCGGAGAGTGCGGAGGAATAATTCTATTTTTCATAACCGTTTTTTGAATTTCAATGCTGCATAAGAGAGCCGCATCCGCACCGCCGGGGAACAACGCAAAAAAACCGTCGCCTAAATATTTTGTTATAATGCCGTTATGAGCTCTGACAACAGGTGCGACAAGAGCAAAATACCGGTTCAGCAAATTAAAAACTTCATTCGGGGAAAGTTTTTCGGAAGTATGAGTAAACGAGCGGATATCAATGGACAGGATCGGCATTTTTAATTCCACGTTATCGCCGAGTTTAACATCGGCAATCGATTCTTTTTTTAAAAGCCATACGATTTCGTCGGGAACGAATCTGGTAAGCGATTTATTTATCAGACGCATTTCGGTATTTAAATCTTCAATTTTTTTAATTGAATTTGCATACTCGTTCAAAACCATAATTGATAAAATTATTACCGAAAACACCGAACCGACATGAATAAAAAATGAATCGTTTATAATTCCCATAGCGGCAAACAAATCATATATAGCGAAGAAAAATAAAATAGCTAACGCCGTAAATATCCATATTGCAAGCTCTCGTTTTTTTATCATACCGATGATGGGAATAATAATGCCGTATGCAGCGCATAAAAATGCGAATGCCTGATAATAAATTAAAAGCGAGGCGGAAATTTCAGGCGGTAAAACCAGTGTTGAAACCGCATACAATATCGAAACGGATAAAATAACGGCATATGGAATTTTATACCATATCTTTAATGCACGTTTTACAAAAATTGTAAAAAACAGTATCGGTAGCGGGACCGTAACGTACCGCATTATAAAATTTAATTGCCACGGCATATCGGGAAAAATAATCGGAGCAATATGCGGATAAAAAAAGATACCTCGTATTGCCAGCATAATTGAAGCGAATGAAAACCAAATAACGAACGATGCTTGTTTATAAAAAAACGATAAGAGAAAAAAGAAAATCGCAACCGTAAAAACAACCGCGAAAATACTTCCGTAAAAAATTAAATCACTGCGGAACATTTCTCCGACTGAATTAACTTCACCTAAAATCAAAGGAGCGGAAAATCCTGCTTTTCTGTTTCTGAAATTTGAAACATTAAGAATAATATCGGCCGTTCCGTTCGGTTTGGGGCGGAATGCCGTTTTTGAAGATTTAATTCCGGGAATCTCGGTTCCTTTATCAATCCCCGGCTGTCCCTGTCTGTCCGTATCTATAGCATGAACGACGATGCTGCAGCTGCTTAAAGCATGCCCCACATGCAACGCGTAAATCATGGAAGGATTTAAACCCGAAATATGCAATCCGTAAGAACCGAAACCGAATCTGGAATGTAATACGGTATCGTTAAAACTTCCGGGAATTTTTCCGTATGTTTCATGTTCGGTATTGCGCAAAGAATAGAATTGATTCGGCGTAAAATGAAATTCTCCGCTTAACATGAATACCGAATTCCCTGCGCTGCGCGGTATTTCTGCGTACCCTTTTTTTACGGGAATATGTACGGATTCCGTGTCGTATAACGGTGTCAGTAAATAGACCATATATAAAAACACAAAAAGAAAACAAAACGGAATGGAACCGAAAAACACTCTCTTATTTATAGCTTTCACCGTCTGTGTACCTCGTAAATTGGAATAGGTTCGTCTTTTCCTCTAAAGCGGACAAGTCCGCTCGGTGTAAATTTTATTTTTATTCCGGCTTCGGAAGTTACGTTGTTTTTTACGGAAGCACTTATGAAAATTTCCGTTTCTTTTTTCATCGCATAAAAATGAAGACGGGAAGCAATGTTGACGGCATCGGAAATAACGGTACTGTCCATACGTGCGGTTTCTCCTATTGTGCCGAGCATAAGTTTTCCGTAATGAACGCCGCTTGCAAGCTTTATGTTTTGCATTCCGTTTATTTCTCGTTCAAAATTTTCGGTTTTTATAATGTCTTTTATTTCGAGCATACACTGTAAAACATCTTCTGCCGTTCCATAAAAAAGTACCATTAAGCCTTCCGCTAAATATTTGTCGATAAAGCCTTTGTGTTTTTCAATTACGGGATTTATGTCCGCCAATGTTTTATTGTAAATTTGAAGAGCGCTTAGCCGTTCCGTTTCGGTATTCATTCCTTTATGCATTCCCAAATGAATAAAAGCGATATACATATCTTTTAAAATATTGTCTCCTAATTTTACGTCAATATGTTTTTTATTAAGAAAATTCATAAATTCGACGGGAACAAATTTTGCGAGCGCTTCGTTTGTAACCTCAATTTTTTTTGCGATTGCAATTATTTTTTCGGATGAAGTTTTAAAATACTGCATAACGATAACCGCCATCGGAATAACCAAACTTAAAACGCCTAAGTGCGATAAAAAACGTCCCGATATGATTTTGTTCGAAATAAGAATATCTCTTACGCTCAGCAGTAAAAAAATTAAAAGCCCCGATAAAAATAAATACGAATACCGATTCCTTTTGAGTGCGGCTGCTATTGCAATTGCAACATTGTACAAAGCTATTATAAGCACATACACTTGTGCATACGGAAGTAAATGTGCCGATACGGAAATGGAAGCAGACAGATTTATAAGCGCATATAAAAATGCCGGGAAAAGAATTATATACAAAAATTGCTTTTTTATTTTTCCGAATAATTCGTGTACAAAAAGCGAAGCGAAAATCAAACCGAGAGAAAGCGTCATATAACCTAATTTGAATAATACGACCGAATTTATTTGCGGTACAATTATTGTAAGTAAAAATTCGTCATAGCAAAAAATGCGCAAACTGAAATTTGCGCATAATAATCCGAAGTAAATCGAATTTTTTTCTTTAGGGTAGAATATATAAAGCGAAATAAAAAAAGCGGCGGTAACCAACAGTACTCCGGCTAAAATAGTAAATACCAAAACATCTTTGTTTTTTACGGCGGTAAGCGTGGAGTAAAAACCGATTGTTATCGGTTTTTGAAAGCCGGGAAATCTGTCATGGTAATTTGAAATATGGAAGACCAACGTCGCTTCTTTTGCGCCTCGCGTCGGTAAAACCATAAAATACGCATTCAGGTTAAAGACTTCTTTTTCGCGCGATGAAGCGGCTTGACCGGAGCGGAAAAATTCTTCACCGTTAAGATATGCGGTAAATGCCGAAGAAACGGCGGCGGTTTTAATTGCATATACTCCGTCGGGAGATAAGCCGGTTAATTTTACGGCATATGTGGCGTAACCGTATCCCGGTTCGGGGGAAGTATATTGTGTCCAGACGGTATTTATATGCTCGAATCTGTCGTATTTTGAAAAGTCGTCAGCCGGCGGAACGAATGTATTCGGAACAAAAATCCAATCGCCTTCAAGTGTAACGGTTTCCGCTGCGCCTAAATTTTCAATATTATAAACGCCGTGCACAATCGGATATTCGTTTTTTCCGCTTTTAAAATTCCGGCATGAAAAAACTAAGATAAAAAAGATCGGTATACAAAACGTACACGCTTTTTTTATATAATTATTTCGCATTCGTCGCATTATTTTAATACGGTATGTCATAATAAATCAGATAAGTCCGGCTTAACGGTCCCGCGTACAATATCCTAAAAGGCGGATTCCCGGACGGCATAACATATTGGTATAGTCGGACAGAAACCGAACATTATTCCCCCGCAAGGCATGCGTTTTAGCATATTTTATTTTTTTAGCCATAGCGACCTCGTTTTTAGTAAAAGCCGATATATGGTACATAAAGAATATAAACGGCACTGACGGTTATTTTACACTAATACCGTTCTTTGTCAAGCTTCGGAATATCTTTTGGTTTTATATGAAAAAGGAACCGCGAAAAACATCAGTTTTTAGAAGGTAAGCTTTGCTTACCGGTTTTCTTTAGATTTAAGTTGCGACGTTTTTCGTAAGTCATTGATACATAAAGACCGTCCTATATGACTTATGAAAAACTCGTCGGGCATCTTTCAAAAATCCGACAAGGTTTTTAAAGATGCCCTGTACAGTTACTTTTATTTTTATAATGATAATTGTTCCAAGTATTCCATAATATTTACAACCGCTTGACGGTTTTTTACACTACTGTCGATAACTTGTTCCGTGATATTTTGTATTTGTTCAGCATCGCTATTTACACTGTTTATTGCATTGTTTATATCTTTTGAAATTTCAACGAGTTTTGTCATTTCTTTGCCGACTTCCGTATTTCCGGACAGTATTTCAAAAAAACCGTTTTTAACGTCCGCCGTTATGGAATTGATTTCTTTCACTGCTTGCAGTACTTGTACATTACCGTTATTTTGTTCCGTCATCGATTCCATAATAGTATTACTGCCGTTGTTAACCGCTGATAATGACTTCATAATTTCCGTGAACTGCATGGCAGTATTTTCTGCAACCGAATTAAGTTCTTCTATTTTTGTTTTCAGCATTTTTAATACCGCTGTAATGTTTTTTCCTTGTACGCTTGATTCTTCAGCAAGTTTTCTAATTTCATCCGCAACAACGGCAAAACCTTTTCCGACATCGCCCGCATGTGCGGCTTCAATAGCGGCATTCATCGCGAGTAAATTCGTTTGGCTTGCAATATGCTGAATAATACCGCTCGCTTCCATCAAGCCTTCGGATTGCTCACTAATATCTTTTACAATGGAATGAGAATTTTCTATCGCCGCATTTCCCGCCTCAGCTGCATTGTTTAAATGTTTAATTGAACTGAAAGTGTCTTTTACCGTATGAGTAACCGATTCAATATTTGTAACCATCTGTTCAATAGTTGCAGCCGATTCGGTTATTACTGCTGATTGCGTTTCTACACTCTTGTCCAGATTTTCAATACTTTGTGTAATCCGCCGTAATGTCTCCTGCATTTTTAAAACTCCGTCTAATTGATACTGAGTATGATCTTGTACTGTCGATACACTTTTGGTAATTTTCCCTACTGCGCCGGAAGTTATTTCCATATTGCCGGAAAGGGCTTCCGCCATATAAGCCGAATCGCTGACATTTTTATTTAGATCTCCTAAAAATTTTTTATTGAACTTGAGGAATGTATTAAAATTTGTTAATAAAAGAGAAGTCTCATCGCGTGTCCATGCGACTATATCTCTTTGTCGGTAATTGCCGTTTGCCAAATCTTTTATAATGTGCTGTACTATACGGATTCTTTGTTCAAACGAACGCACGATATTCACTAAATTAAAAATCGAAAACGATAAGCTATAAATAAACAGCGGCAAAATCGAAGGAAGCAATTTTGCATAAATATCGTTTTGGCGATGCCTTACGATAGGTGCAAGTATAAGAAGCACTAACGCCACAATGCAAGTAATGCTCATCAGCAAAACCCGCTTCAGCATAGAAAGTGTAATACAGTCTTGTTCGACAGGAATAAATGAAACCCATTTTTCAAAACTTCTAATAGTGCTGGAACAGAACAGGCTCCCGATTAAAAAAATATTTCCGATGGTACTGAACAATGCCGACAAGAAAATACCGATATTTTGTATCAGTCCCATTTCAATGGAAATAAAAACCGGAAAGGTAAACGCTATTGCAAACGGAACAGCTAAAAGCGTCGTTTCATAAAGTTTGATATTTCTTTTTGCTTTTTCAGGGTTCCGTTTCCAATTGGTTATGGCGGGAAAAAATATATATTGTTTTATAATAGGGTTCACTATTGCGATAATTACACCGGCGATAAAAGCTTTTGTTTTTACAACTTCGACTAGGTTTCCTGAACTTCCGACAAAAAACGACGTAAAAAAATTCGCCACTATCCATCCGAGATTGGTACATAAATCAAGAATAAAAATTTTCTTCGGCGGAACAAGCCGCTCCGGTGTTTGTACCGTATTAGCCATATATATTCTCCTTTCCTCACATACAACATCAAAATATATTTTTTCGTCTTAAGTAATGTCAGCAACCATATCTTTATTACTTATCGGACAATTTCTTTTTAGCTGTAAGCCGAGCTATAAGTACAAATATAGCTGAAACCGTTTTATTTTGCAATACCGGTTAAGGTGTATGTCAGGGATTCCGCATATTTTTATTTATAATGCGGGGATCCTGAGGAGTTCCATCACTACGCTTGACTAAACGGCTGCTTTTTGCTACTATGCGAAAACTCCGTCCCGCAGAGAATGCGGGACCAGAAATGTGACCATAGGAGGGAACATGCGAAAATATGAACTTATGACGGTTTTTCCGGTTGAAGAAGACATTTATAAACCGGGAATGGATGCGCTGCGGGCTTTGCTTACCGAATTCGGTGTGGGAATTATTTCCGAAGAGCCTTACGGAGACAGGGACCTCGCTTATGAAATTAAGCGGAAAACCAAGGGGCATTATACGCTTTTCAATATCAATGCGGATCCTGCAAAGATGATTGAATTGGATAAGCGGTTTAAACTGATCGTTCAAATGTTAACATATCTTTTTGTCCGCATAGACGAATAAAAGGAGGGTACTATGGCAGATATAAATCATGTAGTATTGGTCGGTCGTTTAACACGCGATGCGGAACTTCGATATACGTCCTCCGGTAGTGCTGTTTGTAATTTTGCTGTAGCCGTTAACAGACGAAGAAAAAACGGTGATGAATGGAGCGAAGAAACCAGCTTTTTTGATATTACACTTTGGGGCAGGCAAGGCGAAAGTCTTAACCAATATCTCGTCAAAGGAAAGCAAGTGGCGATAGACGGAGAACTCAGACAGGATCGTTGGGAACAAGACGGTCAATCCAGAGCTCGCGTCGTAATTATAGCCAATAATCTTCAGCTTTTAGGAGGAAGTCAGGGCGGACAAAATCCGCAAAGTCAAAATAAACAAGCGGGAAATGCCGGTTACGGAAGTCAGTACCAAAGCGGTCCAACAAATGCCGCCCCGTCCGCATATCAAAAACGACACGACGCCCCGCCGTTTAACGATGATTATACACCCGATTCTAATAATTCGGATTTGGATAATATTCCATTTTAAGGAGAATGATAATGTCTGATGAAACAATGAATGATGTAGATGTAGAAGCTAACATGCAGGAAAACATACGTGAAGGCGAAGACAAACGAAGAGGTAGAACTTTTTATCGAAAAAAGGTTTGCAGATTTTGCACGCAAAAATTAAAAATTGATTATAAAGAGCCGGAAACACTCAGAAGATTTATAACCGAACGGGGGAAAATTCTTCCGAGAAGAATTACCGGTACATGTGCAAAGCACCAAAGGAAGCTTGCGCTGGAAATTAAACGTGCAAGAGCTTTAGCGCTGTTGCCTTATGTAATCAACGAATAAATTATAACTGTAATTCCCTTTCCGACTCCCGGAAAGGGAAAATACTTTTTTTGAGGAGCTTGAAAATGAAAGTAATTTTAAATGAAGATGTAAAATATCTCGGTGAAGAAGGAGACATCAAGAGCGTAGCGAAAGGATACGCCAGAAATTACCTTTTCCCAAGAAATTTAGCCGTTCCGTGCAATGATATAACGATTGCGCATTTTGAATCTCGAAAAGAAGAAATTGAAGCGAAAAAAGCCGCAAAGCGTCAAGACGCTGCAAGCGTTAAAGAAAGACTTGAAGCCGTTGCCATTACGATTTCTATGCCTGCGGGTCCCAACGGAAAACTTTACGGCGCCGTTACAACTCAAACAATCGGTGACGAACTGCGTAAACTGGGATTTGATATTGAACGCAAACGAATTGATATTGCAGGTCAGACCGTAAAAAGTGTCGGTACTCATAAAGCGATAATTAAATTATACGAAAGTGTAACGGCGGAAATTTCTTTTACCGTTGAAGCGCAAATTGTCGAAGAAAAAACAAAGCCTATGCCGGAAAAAAAATCAAAACGGAACCGAAAAGAAGATACAACCGAATCGCCGGATACGGAAAATACGCCTGATGCAGAGCAGCCGGCAAAAACCGCCGAATAAATTTTACAATTTAAAACGGGCTTATAAAAGCCCGTTTTTTAATGCAAGGACCGATAAAATATGGAAAATACCGGAAAAATAAAAAGTGAATACAAACGGTTTTCTATCCGTTTTTTAGACCGTTCCATACGATTTTTAGTATATTCTTCCGCTGCGTTGACCGTACTTTATTTTTCAGGTAGTATGCATGACTTTCTTGATGTAAATTTATCTTTAATTTTAAATGCTGCAACCGCTTTTTATATTTTACTCGCGCTGTTTTCGTTTGCGGCAATTTTAGTCAAAACGGTTTACATATTCCTTTACCGAGAAAAAAAATATATTACTTTGTACATTGTAGATTTCTTTTTGTTTTTAGTAAGCACAAGTCTATCTTTTTCCTTTTTATTCGTAACCGTAACAATAAAAGGAAATATATAGAAAGTCCGCCTTTAAAAACATACTTTCATTTTCGATAGGAGCTTTGGGAACCCCTAAAAACTTCGTTTGATTTTTAGAAGATGCTCTTTTATTTATCCGAATAGACCGCCCGACATCAGTTTGGCTTGGAGCCCCTTATTCTTTGAAACCTTCCGCATCATCTGACGCGTTTTTTCAAATTGCTTTAATAGTTTATTTACGTCTCCTACGGCGGTACCGGAACCTTTCGCGATGCGTTTTCTTCTGGCAGGTCCTATTATGCGGAAATTGTCGCGTTCTTTACGCGTCATAGATTGAATAATCGCTTTTTGTCTTTTCAGTGCGGACAAGTCAAGCCTATCCTTATCGATTTGCCCCGCAAGACCGGGAAGCATTTCCAGCATAGATTCTATCGGTCCCATTTTTTCCGCCTGCTCAAGCTGCATGAGCATATCGGCTAATGTAAAAGTTTCGCTCGCCATCTTGCGTTGAAGTTTTTCGGCTTCTTTTTCATCATAGACGGACTGCGCCTTTTCCACAAGCGAAACAATATCACCCATACCGAGGATTCGGCTTGCAATTCTATCGGGATAAAACGGCTCAAAATCTTCGGCTTTTTCGCCCGTACCGACATAAAGAATCGGCTTGCCGGTTACGGTCTTAAGTGAAAGAGCCGCGCCGCCTCTCGCGTCGGAATCGAATTTTGTAAGAATAACCCCCGAAAGCCCCACATTTTCATCAAATTCTTTTGCAACATCTACGGCGCTTTGCCCTGTCATTGAATCGGCGACCAACACGGTTTCTACCGGTTTTACGGCGGCTTTTATATTGACGATTTCTTTCATCATCGCTTCATCAATTTGAAGACGTCCTGCAGTATCGACAATCACCGTATCGTAAAAATTCTTTTTGGAAAAAATAAGAGCATTTTTTGCGACTGTAACGGCATTTTTCGATTCTTCCGTATAGACGGGCACTTCTATATTCTTCCCTAAAACCGAAAGCTGTTCAACGGCGGCAGGACGGACACGGTCGCAAGCAACAAGAAGCGGATTTCGGCCTTCGTTTTTTAGTTTAAGAGCCAGCTTTGCGGCAGTCGTCGTTTTTCCCGATCCTTGCAGCCCTAAAAATAAAATAACCGATTGCGTATCGGGACCGCGTAAATCAAGCGATTTTTTTTCATCTCCCAAAAACGAAACCATTTTATCGTATACGATTTTTACAAATTGCTGACCCGGATCCACCGCCCGCAACACTTTTTCGCCTTTTGCTTCTTCGGCAGTGGCATTTATAAACCGGCGAACTACCCGCACGTTGACATCTGCTTCCAAAAGAGCCGTTTTAATTTGTTCAATAGTTTCTTCAATATTCTTTTCGGTTATCTTGGATTTTCCGCTGAGAGAACGAATGATTCCGCCTAATTTTTCGGTAATATTTTCAAGCATTTATATACTCCCGCTTTGTATTTGCGTTATTTTAAGGATGTGCCGTTCTGTAGCACCTCATTTTATTTACAGGTCGGTAATTTATCATAGTTTTAAGAAAAGTAAAAGGGGGAAGTTGCTGAAGAATGTACATCCTGTACATTCTTCAGCAACGAGTTTTGCTAACAGCAAAACATCGCATGTATGGAACCACCGCCATCCTGAGGCGGCTAATAAATATACATCCTGTACATTCTTCAGCAACGAGTTTTGCTAACTGCAAAACGAAAAATGCATTTATCTTTTTAAATGTATGTGGGGTAGGGCGCCTGTAAAAAAACCGTCGGATTTGCTTCACGCCTTTCGCAATGAACCGTTCATAAATAGAGGAGCCTGACAGACGAGTTCCCTGTAGTTGAAATTAGCGGAAAAACGAGGTATACTGCATACTGATGAGGGGCAAGAGCCGTACTAACGGTAGAGTACACGCACGGCACGGGTATTCCGGCTCTCCTGCTGATACGGTAATGACGGTCTGACTGCCAGTATAATGCTCGATAAAAAATATACATCCTTGTATATTTTTTATCTTCGAGTTTTGAGCACTGCTCAAAACATCGCATGCGTGGAACCACCGCCATCCTGAGGCGGGGTAAAAAAGGTAGGAGGTGTGATATGAGTACTTCAAACAGAAAATATAAGGACTCGGTTTTCGTCGATCTTTTTAGTGAAGACGAAAAGGCGAAAGAGAATTTCTTATCGCTGTATAATGCCTTGCACGGAACGAAACTTACGGCTATAGAGCATTTGAAAAATATCCGTCTCGATCAAGTCTTGTATATGGCATTCTATAATGACGTTTCTTATCTTGTAGACAACAAAATAATAGTGCTTGCAGAGCACCAATCCACGATAAATCCCAATATGCCTTTACGCTGCCTTGAATACATCAGCCGCCTGTATGAAACCCTCTTTGAATCAAAAGAAAAATACAGCCGTAAGCTCTTAAAAATTCCGGTTCCTGAGTTTTATGTTTTTTATAATGGTGAGGAACCATATCCTTCCGATAAAACTCTGAAACTTTCGGAGGCTTTTATAGAAAGAGGAACGGAAATTAATCTTGAATTGACCGTTAAAGTAATAAACATAAACCGGCAAAACCGTCATCCCGTATTGGAAA
>CAUUAT010000042.1:0-16881 GCA_963543195.1 uncultured Treponema sp. | reverse complement strand
GAGTTATGTAATCTTTTTTTTGATATTTTGTCGTTGTATCCAATGTCGTAGACTCTATATAATTATCTTTTATTTCCATTATTGCTTCCATTTTCTCCATCGAATAATTATATTTTTCTTCCACAAGTTTAACATTTTTCCGCATACCTTTTTTAAGCCTTTTTAAATATATCTTTTTTGAAAAGGCTATTTGAATTACCGCATATACCGCCGCTATTAGTTCCACTAGCGCAGCCAAATACAGTTTGTGAACAAAACCGATGACACAGAACATCATGGCAACAACAAACAAGAAAACAAAAAATATCAATCGTGTTTGTAAACGTTTTTTTTCCACTCCTGAAAGTTCCATAAGGGCAAGTTGGACATTTATCCAATCATCAAGCGTTACAATTTCTTTTATTGTCATTTTTTACTCCTTTGTGTGCAAGCGGGTTTAATCCGCATTAACTTATTATGTATATTCAGTTTTACCGATGCGACATCTCTATTCCGGAGGATACTATGTTAAATTATATAGATTATCTTCCAACAAATTAAAAAAACAAGCGTAATGAAAATCAGAGCCGAATTTATCGGCGGTAAAAATCCGTTTTGACTTTTCCATAATTACCGAAACATCCCGCCGCGGCAGCGGTACAATTCTTCCTAAAAGAAGATTATCAAATTCTTTTTCACGGACAAGTTTTTCGGAAGAAAACAATAAACGCATTTCGGATAAAATATTTTTTTGGATTCTAATTAAAAATAAAAACGATGCGGTATCGCTGTAAATATAGCCGTACATACCCAGCCGCGCGTAAAAACTTTTTGTCCATGATTCATTCGGCAAACGGATTTTGGTTATTACATACGGCAATCTCTTTTTTTCGTTATAACTTGTATCTATATACTTTGCAAACGGAACCCACTCGGTTTCATCGGCGGTACGGATTTCAAGTTTTGCATCAAGTGCGAGCAGTGGCAAAAAAGTTCCCGAAAGGCAATTTGCCTCCGCGATGTTGCCGCCTATTGTGCCAAGCGATCTAAGCGAATTATTCGATATTTTTTCTATCGCGGAATATAAAACCGGCGGTACATTTTTTTTACCTAAATTTAAAATTTCGTTTAATGTAACGGCGGCACCGAATTCAAAATACCGTTCCGTTTTTGATATTTCCCGCAATTCCGGTATCTTCGTTATATCCAGTATATCCTGCGGCAAATCTAAAATGTCGCCGGTTTGATTATTTAAAAAACCGGTCGCGCCTGCGGCAGGAACAATTCCCGAAATATTTTTCAGCGTAATTTGCATTTCCTGTAAACTGCGGACTCTGTATACATTGGACGGTTTCGTCAAATTGTTCATTATTTTCTCCTTTGCAATTTCCCGATACGTTTAATCGCCGAAAATAAATCTTCAAAACTTGTGCATCTGCACATTGAGCTTGAATACAGCCTGCGTATTTCTTCTTCCGCGTTTCCTCCTGAAACAATAATGCCCGAATTTAAAATTGAATATGCAAAAAATATTTTACCAGCATCGCAAAAACCGCACATTTCAATCCCCGCCTGCTCAAATCCCGCATTGATGATTTTATAATCTTCCGTATTCTTAAAATACTCAAGCGTGATTATTTCAGAACCTTCGGCTTTGAAAACGGGAATAAGACATGAAGGCACCGGCTGCCCGTTCATCAGCAAAGTACAAGAGCCGCATTGCCCGTTTAAGCATGAAGATTTTAAACTGAAAAGAGAAAACTCTCTGCGGAGAACATGCAAAAGCCGTTCGTTTGCGGCGGCTTCAATTTGTATCGCCGTTCCATTTAAAGTAAAACTAATTCTCACGATGTGCCTCGTTTGCTGCAAATGACGCAAAAATATCTTCGGTAAAGACAGGTACGGAATCGATGCGCCGATACTTTAACATAATTTGATTCAATGCGGAAATATAAGCGGCGGGAATGAGCCCTTCCGCCAATTCTTCAATACCGCAAGCCTTCGATTCGCTTTCTGCAAGAAATACTCTAATAGGCGGAATACTTCCGGTCGGAATAATTTTATATTTTGACGGAAGTATGTTCCGTTCTTGAATTTTTTCTACGGAAATACTTGAAATCGCGTTTGCAATTGATTTATGAATGCTGTGCATCACCGTTTTTTTTGAGTAAATTTTTCCGGGATTGCAGGCGAACCAAATTCCTTTTATTTCTATTGAATAAATACTACGGTTTAATAAAAGTTCAATCGCGCAAACCGCCGGCGTTTCCGAAATAAACGGAGTGCCGGTAAGAAGTGTATTATCCCAATCTTTTGTTTTTGTAACCTTATACGTTTTGTTTACCGTAATCGGCAACGGTTTTCTAAACCGCTGGTTTTTAATGCCGGTACAGCATTTTCCAATGAGATCCGGAATAATTGATATGCCGCACGAAGCGGTTCCCGCACCTGTATTGCTCATTTCATCGGTACTGCCGCTCAAAAAGGTAATAGCGTTTTCATCGGTTTCAAGTTCTTTTGCAATGTATTTACATAATATTTTTTTCAAGCCGGCGGAAGTCGGTTCCGCTTTTACACAAACCATATTATCTTTTGTTAAAGTTATTTCCGCACTGTAATTCATTCCCGATTTTACAAGAATGTTTGAGCCGTTATATTGCAGTCCTGCCGCAATTCCTATGCCTCTCCAATTTCCGTCGTAACGGTTTTTGCGTCCGCCGTTCATTAAGCGGTGTGCATAATATTTCCTGTAAAAATCACTTGTCGAACAAACGGTTTTAAATAAATTTTCAAACTCGGAATCTTCATTCTTTCTTGTTCCGCAAATTCTTTTATGTCCCGCATGTAAGCTATTTTGTAGCCGAAATCGAACAGGGCAGAGGTTAAGACTGTTCGCAATTTCATTTATATGTTTCTCCAAAGCGGAAGTTACATATGCATCGCCCCAGCCCATAAACAAATCGGTTAAACCGCAATTCGTTTTAATTGCGACGGCATTTACCGTATATGCAGGCAAATTATAAATTCCTGCGGCGGTTACCGTCATTTGTTTCAATATTTCACATATAAAAGGATTAAAAGATCCTGCGTCTGCAATAATGGAAATATTCATCGCTTCAATCATGCCCGAATTTGAAACGGCGGTTTTATGCTGTATTAAAACGCCCGGCGACTTTGTCGTATATAAAAAATCTTCTTGTCGCGTAAACTGAATAGATAGATTTTTTTTTGTAAGATAAGAAGCAACGGCGATTTGAGCTGCAAGCAATGACGGGAACCATATCCTTCCGTCCAGAGATTCCGCTTCATTGTGTAAAACGACATTTATTTGCTCTTTCGGAATATTTAAAACTTCGCTTACCGAATTTAAAATATGAACCGGCCATTGCGCAGCAATATGAATTTCCAAACGCTCGTTTTTCCAGTTTGTTTTTACGCAAGCAGTCTCGGCATGATAATGATATTTTTGTTTAACCGAAAACGTTGAATAAACTACGTTTTTATTTTTTTCAAAAATATCTTCCGTATTGCCGTTTGATAAAAATTCTTTTGCGATTGTCGGATAATCAAAATAATTTTTTACCTCTTCTTCAAATGTAAATTGTGATTTCGGTTTTAAAACGGATTGCGTTTTTATCTTAAAAAGCGGTGCAAGTTCGGAAAGAACTTTTTTATCGGGTCCGGTTAAAATCCCGACGGCTTGTCCCGAATATTCTATTTTTCCGTCCGCAAAAACGGGTATCTCCGCATTAAAAAAAATGATATTTTTTTTCCCTTTAATATCGGCTGCCGAAAAAAACGAAACGCCCGCAGGTAATTCCGGCTTTTCGATATTAAGTAATTTGGAATCGGCATCGAATGAACGGATAATATGCGCATATTCCATATTTTCAAAATGTAAATCGGAAACAAAATCTTTACTCATATTTACCTCCGATAAGCTTCACCTATTTTTAAAACCGTACCGATAACGTAATCAATATCGGCGTCTGTCATTGCCGGATAAAACGGCAAACTTATACTTTGCATATATTTCAAATACGATTCGGGAAAATCGCTGCGGTTTAATCCGTATCTGTTTTTAATATATGTCATTTCAAAATGAGGAATAAAATGCACGGAAATTCCTAATCCGTGTTCCTGCAGTAGGGCGCAAAATTCATCGCGCGTAATTTTTAACGCTTCAAGATTTAGGCGCAAAATATATAAGTGCCATGCGTTACCTTCATCGTCGGGTGGAATAATAAAAAGCGGATTATGTGAAAATCCTTTATTATATTTTGCAGCAATCTTTTTCCGCTTTTTATACAGTAATTCCGCTTTTTTTAGTTGCACTCTCCCGATTGCCGAAAGAATGTCGGGTAAATTACATTTCCAGCCGGCTTCGGTTACATCATATTGCCACGAGGCTTTCATATCGGTGTAGCGATCCCAAATTGTACGGCTGATACCGTGTGATCGCATAAGGCGTATCCGTGCGGCAGTATTTTCATCGTTCGTGCAAATCATTCCGCCTTCACCTGTAGTTATCGTCTTTGTCGCATAAAAAGAAAAAACGCCGCAAGTTCCCAGCGTGCCGGCATATCCTTCTTCAGTTTTAGCGGGAAAAGCATGTGCGGAATCTTCTATGACCGAAACATTGTATTTTTTTGCAAGCGAATTTATTTCTTTCATATTGCACACATTTCCCGCAATATGAATCGGAATAATTGCTTTTATCGTTTTATCTTTTTTTAATGCCGATTCAATTTTGTCGGCAGCAATGCCATAAGAGTCTTTTTCAATATCGGCATAGACAATTTCTCCTCCCAAGTGCAAGGCAGAAGTAGCGGTTGAAATAAACGTATAAGGACTTGTTAAAATTTTTGTGCCGTGTGTTATTCCGCAACAATCCATTGCAAGAATTAAGCCGCTTGATGCCGAATTAACCGCAAGCGCAAATTTGCATCCGGTAAATTCGGCAAATTCTTTTTCAAATTCTAAAGTCTCTTTTCCCGTCGTAAGCCAGCCGGATTTTAAAATCCGACAGACGGCTTTTTCTTCTTCTTCCGAAAAAGAAGGAACAAAAAACGGAATCGTTTTTTTACAGTTTGCTGTTTGCATTAACGTAACCTTTATCACATATACCCGTATGATTTTAGAGGCGCAGTATACTATAAATTTTAAGGTTATGCAATTATGCGCATTGAAATGATGCGTCAAATGAAACACTTCTAAAAATCTATACATACAAGCATTTTTACAATTTTTCTTACGGGAAATGCCGTATATCTCCCATGCTCCCCAATTGACAAATCCGTATTTTTCCTAATAATAATTTGCAAGGAGAAAACCATGCTTCAAAATCCTATTGTTGTTCCGGCGGTTTTATTTTGCGTTACGTATATTTTAATGATTGCGCTCACGAATTACCGTCCCGTTATCGCCTGCATCTCAGCGCTGCTTTTTGTCGTATTGGGTGTTTTGCCGTATAAAAACGTTTTTTTTTCAATTGATTGGAATGTCGTTTTAATGATTGCCGGAACGATGGGGCTTGTCGGCTTATTTACCGAATCTCGGATGCCGCAGCGCATTGCAGACAAAATCATCAATGCCGTCCCGAATGTAAAATGGATAATCGTATGTCTTTCGCTTTTTGCAGGGTTTATTTCGGCTTTTATGGATAATGTCGCAACGGTTTTAATGCTCGCCCCGATTGCAATTGTTCTTTCAAAAAAACTGAATATACCGCCGGTAAAACCGATTATCGCAATTTCGATTTCGGCTAATTTACAGGGAGCGGCGACCTTAGTCGGAGACACGACTTCGATTCTTTTGGGAAGCCATTTAGGTATGAATTTTTTCGATTTCTTTTGGTACTTGGGAAAGCCCTCTCTTTTCTTTGCCGTAGAAATATCGGCTGTTGCAGCGACAGGGATAATTTATTTTATTTTCCGCAAAGCCGGGCAAAAAACCGACAAAGTCGAACCGGTTACCGTTACGGATTATGTACCGTCATACCTTCTGCTTGTTATGGTAGTTTTAATGATAGGGGCATCGTTTTTACCGGAAGACAAAAAACCGAGAACCGTAAACGGATTAATTTGCATCTGCCTTTTAGCGGCAGGCATTATTTATAACATTGTAAAAAACAGGAATCTCAAAATCCTTGCAACAGTAAAAAAAGAAATCGGTTTTGAAACGTTATTTTTGCTTGCAGGGCTTTTTATTATTGTAGCCGCCGTAACGGAAGCGGGCATTATAAAAGCGGTTGCAGACGCCTTTTTAAAACTTGGCAATAATATATTTTTACTTTACACGGTCATCGTGTGGGGTTCCGTTTTTATCTCCGCCTTTGTTGACAACATTCCATATGTCGCAGCAATGATTCCGATTATCGAAATTCTTTCTAAAAATTTAGGCATTACATCGCCGATCTTATTTTTCGGACTTCTTTCCGGCGCAACGCTCGGCGGAAACATTACACCCATCGGCGCTTCGGCGAACATAACCTCATTGGGAATCCTCCGTAACGAAGGCTGTCCCGTAAAAAATTGGGAGTTTATGAAATTAAGCGTTCCGTATACGCTTATTGCCGTTGCAATCGGATATGTCTTAATATGGTTTTTTTACGGAATTTAACCGAAAGTAAAAGAGTTACACTAGTATGCGCATTGAATATGTAAAAAATTTATTGGAAAACATAAAAAACGGTTCCGTTTCGGTTGATGAAGGGTTGCAAAAACTGAAAAATCTGCCGTATGCGGATTTGGATTTTGCCAAAATCGATTTTCATCGCGGAATACGTACCGGCGTTCCCGAAGTAATTTATTGCGAACGCAAAGCCGTCTTGCATGTAAAAAAGATTGTAGAAACTATGCTGAAAAACGGACAGGAAAATATTTTAGCAACCCGCGTCGATAAAGAAGCTTTTGCTGCAATTCAAGAAGCGGCACCCGATGCCCGCTATTATGAAATTCCGCGTCTTGCCGTAATTGAACGGTATCCGCTTCCTAAAACCGAAACCGTAATTGCGGTTTGCACGGGCGGGACTGCCGACATTTATGCTGCGGAAGAAGCCGCCGTTACTGCCGAACTGTACGGTAATACCGTTACCCGTCTGTACGATGTCGGCGTCGCAGGGCTGCACCGGCTGTTGGATAAACTTGAAACAATTCAAGCGGCAAATGTCATAATCGCTGCAGCCGGAATGGAAGGCGCTTTACCGAGCGTTATTGCGGGACTTGTTGCAAAACCGGTAATAGCATTGCCGACGAGCGTCGGCTATGGGGCAAGCTTCAACGGTCTTGCGGCTCTTTTAGCAATGCTAAATTCATGTGCGTCAGGCATAAGTATTGTCAATATTGATAACGGCTTCGGCGCAGGATATGTGGCAAACCTAATCAATAAAATGAACAGTATTTAAAATTCCTTAAAATTGAACAACTGAACAAAATATGAACTGTGGAAGTTGTCCAATTCGTGCATGGTTAGCGCACATATACCTGCGATGTTTTGCATTTTGTGCAAAACTCGGCGTTTAAATTCATCAACCGCAGTTTTTATCAAGTCTGCCGGCTTGTTCTGCAAGAAGACGGTTTACCGTATCCGCTTTAGCGAATTGCGAATAAAAAAGCGAGGATTAAAAATAAATCTTGAGAAACTGAGAGTATATGTTCGAGAACATCCGGACGCATATTTAAAAAAGACTGCGGTACAATTCAATTGTTATACTGCCGCAGTACTGAGGCGCTTAAGGAAACCGTGCATCACACGAAATAGGACGGTTCCGCACAAAGCTTGTTTCCTTGCAAAAACCAAACTTATCGACCTTACATTTTTTCGATTATAAAACTTATTTTGTAGTGTAAACAAAAAGCGGAATTCCTACTACGCTATAAAAACGCGCTTGACTTTTTCAATATTTTTCTGTAAGATACCGCTTCATTTATAAGCGGCCGCATTTCGGACGGCTGCGGGCGGTAAAACCGCAACTTTAACGTAGATACATTTTGTATTGGAGGAATTAATATGGCTGTACCGAGAGCAAATACTTCAAAAGCAAGAACTCGCCGCAGAAGAGGCATTAATATGCGGCTTCATGCGCCTAATCTTGTTGAATGTTCGGGATGTGGAAACCTGATTATGCCGCATCATGTATGCCCCAAATGCGGGTTTTATAAGGGAAAGCAAGTAATTAATCCCGATAAACTGGATTAAAAGGAGAAGTCTTATGGACGAATTGTTTAAAAAAATTCAGCATCTTATTGCGGAAAAACTCGAAATTGATGAAGAAAAGGTAACACTGGATGCGTCATTTCGGCAGGATTTGGGTGCGGACAGTTTGGACACCTACGAACTTGTGTATGCGCTTGAAGAGGATATGGGTATTTCGATTCCGGACGAAAAAGCGAATGATTTTGAAACGGTCCGCGACGCCTACGAATTTATCAAATCTCAACAAAAATAAGTTTATTCTTAAAATTTAAAGAGAAATACTTGTTTCCGTTTAAATTGGGAATAAAGACCGAAAGGAAGCAAGCGCTCCTTGAGTTTCAAAAGCAGGCGGGTCTTCGTTTTAAAGATCTCCGCTTGCTTAACCTCGCCTTTCATCACAGGTCGTATTCCAATGAGCATAATAACTTTCACGCAAATAACGAGCGTATGGAATTCTTAGGTGATTCCGTGCTGGGGCTCGTTACGGCCTCGTATCTTTACGAAACTTTTTCGGAAAAAACCGAAGGAATGCTTGCAAAAATAAAAGCTACGGTCGTTTCCGAAGAAACGCTTTCACACATTGCGGCGCAATTACATATAAGCAAATTTTTAGTGTTGGGACGAGGAGAAGAAATATCCGGCGGACGGGAAAAACGCGCTATTTTAGCCGATACCGTAGAAGCTGTAGTCGGTGCATATTACTTGGATTCAGGATATAAAGCGGCGCAGAAATTCGTTATTCATCTTTTGTCGGACACAATGAAAGACATTGCTCAAAAAAAAATTATCGGCGATTATAAATCCGTTTTACAGGAATTCGCACAAAAGAACTTTAAGGACAATCCGCGATATGAGTTTATAAGAAAAAACGGTCCCGATCACAATGTAACGTTTTGGTTTGCGGTAATTATAAATGGGCATTCATACGGTCCGCTTTCGGGAAAATCGAAAAAAGAAGCTGAACAAGCCGTTGCAAAATTAGCATATGAAAAACTTTCCATGAAGAATTCTCTTACATTAAATTAACGGGATCCGAGTCGGTTTCAATATAAATGCCGGAAAGAGGCTTATATCCCTTCACGAATTTTTCAGCGGCATTCCTGATAAGATTAAAATTATCAGAGCGCAAAATAATTTGCTGTCTATAATTTCCCGAAATAAGAGCAAGAACACATTCGGCAGGTCCCATAACGTCGGCACCTTCCGGCAAAAGCTGCTTTAAAATACGCGCTGCACCTTCCGCAGCCAATTCCGCTTTTTTTGCATCTTTACTTCTAAAAACCAGTCTGATAAGCCGTGTAAACGGAGGAAAATCCAAAACTTTGCGCTGGTTAAGCTCATATTCGTAAAATTCGTTAAATTCATAGTTTTTTGCGCACATAATTGCCGGATGTTCGGGCTTTAGTGTCTGAATTATGACAAGTCCGTCATCCGTAAACCGCCCTGCCCGCCCTGCAGCTTGTGTAATAAGTGAAAAACTCCGTTCTGCAGCACGGAAATCCGGCATTTGAAGCCCCGTATCGGCTAAAACAATCCCGACGAGTCTAACTTTCGGAAAATTAAGCCCTTTTGCAATCATCTGCGTTCCGAGCAAAATGTCTATTTTCCCTTCCCTAAAATCCGAAATCACGGTTTCCAAAATTTTTGCTTTTGTAACGGTATCGGTGTCAATCCGCGCAACGGTACAATCAGGGAATGTGCGGCGCACTTCTTCTTCGATAAATTCCGTACCGAACCCTGCATAGCCGATATCAAGAGAATGACATTCGGGGCACGAGTGCGGAGGCTCCGCTTGCATTCCGCAATAGTGGCATTTCATTACCCCCTCTTTTTTATGAAAGGTCATCGGCACTGAGCAATTTTTACACAGCATTTCATAACCGCATAACCTGCAGCGGAATAAATGCGAAAAACCGCGCCGGTTTAAAAAAAGGAGAGTCTGCTTGCCGATATTTTTCGTTTTGCGTATTTCTTCAATTAGGCGTCCGGTTAGCGCACCTTTTGAGCCTGCCAAATTCTCGATATGAATTGCGGGAAGAGAGCCGCCTGCGAGCCGTTTTGTCAAAGTAAGCAACGTTATCTTTCCGGATCTAATCATATTCCATGCTTCAAGCGAAGGAGTCGCGGAACCCATTACGAGCGGACAATTATGTTGCAATGCTACGTACATCGCCGTTTGCCGTGCATGATAGCGGGGCGACGAACCCGATTTATACGAGCCGTCATGCTCTTCGTCTATTATAATAAGCCCGATTTTTTCAGCCGGGGCAAAAACGGCACTTCTTGCGCCGATTATCATAAGCGATTCGCCCCGTTTAATCCGCATCCATTGGTTTAGCCGCTCGCCACCGGTAAGACCCGAATGCAAAACTGCAGCCTTCTCGCCGAACCGCTTACAGGCTGCGGTAATTACTTGATGGGTGAGCCCTATTTCGGGAACAAGATACAGAACGGCTTTGCCTCTTTTTATAACAGCTTCTGCCGCCTGCAAAAAAACTTCTGTTTTGCCCGACCCCGTCAATCCGTATAAATAAAAGAAATCGCTTTTTTCGGTTTGGACGATGCGGGCAACCGCATTGCTTTGTTCTTCGGAAAGTGTAATGTTTTCAGTCGTAAATTCCGTTCCGCGTATTTTTAAATTTATAGGCTGAATTTCGCGCTTACCGGAAGGAAGAATTGCAGAAAGCGCTTCGCCGAAACTGCAAATATAAAATTTGGAAATCCATGCGGCAAGTTCGATTTGAGCACGCCCGAAAATCGCTTCTTTATCGACTATGCGTCGGATAGGTTTTATTTTTTCTTCGCTTACCGTATTTCCCTGAAGACTTTCCGACTCGCTTATAATGCAACCGATTAAATTCCGCGAGCCGAATTCAACTGCCGCCCGTTTTCCAATAAGCGATTCGCCCGTATCTTTGTCGTTTTTATACGTAAAGGTCCGGTAAACCGGAAGATTAAAACTTATATGCAGCCATTTAGCCATCACTCACCCTATGACCGGTTTTGAATTTCATTCAGTTTTGTACGGAACAGTTTTAAATCTTCCCATGCGGGGCGTTTTAAATTTTCATTGCGTAATAAAGCACTCGGATGGTAAGTCGCCATTACCGGAATACCGCCGTATTCAAGAAAACGACCGTGCATTTTTCCGATACCTTCAGCCGTCTGCAATATATTTTGAAGTGCAATTCTGCCGACGATAAGAATTGCTTTCGGCTTAATTAGTTTTATTTGGTTGTCTAAAAAATGACGGCATGCGGCGGTTTCATCGGGAAGGGGATCGCGGTTACCGGGCGGACGGCATTTTACAACGTTCGCTATGTAGCAATTGCGTGTTCGGAACAAATCGATTGCAGCGAGCATTTTATCCAAAAGCTGCCCTGCCCTGCCGACAAAAGGACGTCCTTGTGCATCTTCATCGGCGCCCGGACCTTCGCCTATAACCATCACTTCAATGTCTTCGCATATGCCTTCCGGCTGATTTTGCCGAACCGAGCCCGCAGTGTCGGAATGGTTATTTTTAAAATCCTGAGGCCCTTCTCCGGGAACCGCATTTTTACGATGCCCGCACAGTCTGCATGCCTTGCATTTTTTTATTTCTGTATAAATCTCCGCAAGAGTTAAAACGGCGGCATTCCCCCCGGTTTGAGAAAATACGGCTCCGTCCGCCGCATCTTCGATATCGTCTAAAAAAAACGGCTCCGTCTCTTCCGCCTTAAAACCGGAAATAAAAGCCGACGCTGTGAGAAAAAACCGATATACTATTTTTTTTTCTTCCGCTTTCATACAGTAAAAAACAGAGTTTTAATCCTGATCCTTTGGATCTTGTTTGCTTTGCAGCTCTTTTAATGCTTTTAAGGTTTCCGCCCCGTCATTTCGTGCGACAGCCAAAAAATCGATCAGCTCCGGATATTGCTTTAAAAGCTCACCCCATTTTTTTAAATCTTCCATACGGAATTTTTGAAGCGCCGATTTTCTTCCCTCTGCAGTAGTAAGTTCCGCAAGCATTTCGGTTTGCTGTTTTTCGTAATTGATATATGCGCTGCGCATCGCAATGTAAAAGGCCAAATCGGGCATAATAAATGCGGAAGAAAGCCGTACGGTATGTATTATAATTTCATCTCCGAGTCTTTGCTGTAGTTCTTGCGCAATTTTTGCTTGAAAAGCGCCGTATTGCAATTTAATTTTTTCATACTCTTCGGTGTTTTGAATAAAGTATTCGATAAATTCGTTTGCCGTTTTTTGTGCCGCTTCTTTCACTTTTTCTTTAACATAAGCATCCAAATCGTTTTGCATTTTAATATTTGCATTTTTAACAACACGTATTAAACCTTGAGGGTTAACGGAAGCCGAAGCCGTTATCCCCCACTTCCAACGGAAATCGTTTTTTTGTTCCATAATTACCGAAAACTTTTCGCTTGAAGGAAGCTGTCCTTCGGTTTCGTATTCTATTTCTTGAGGTTCCAAATTAAAGATAAGAATCCGTACATTAGTGGGAACAAGACGTTCCCAACGCCACATAAATTCTCCGGGTATAATCGGCTTATCGTAATATCCGCCCGATTTTGAAAGCATAACACCGCAGCTTCCTGCAGGAACCGCAAACTGCATCCATCCGAAAAAAAATGCCGTCCCGCCCGTTATAAGCAAAACAAAAATCAAAATAAAAAATTTCCGAATTCCTTTTTTCATAGAACGCATCATATCATAATCAATTGCGTTATACAAGATATTTTAAGAACAGGACTTCAACATAATTCAACGATATATAAAGGCTGTCCTATTAAGATTTATTAAAATAGAAACCGTCAACACAATCTCTTGACAAACGTCTTACATTTATACTATTATGCCCCATATTATAAATTAAGGAGTGCATAGATGCCTTGCGGAAAAAAACGAAAGCGACAAAAAATGTCGACGCATAAACGAAAAAAGAAGCTCAGAAAAAATCGACATAAGAACAAGAAATAACTTTTCAAAACGGTCGCCGGTTAACCGCTTTTTTTTAGCTTTATCGGCGCTTTCTTAGCTATTATTAAAATAGAGGGTGCCTGTAAAGCGTGCGTTATGTTTTTACGGGCACTCGGCGGGTAATTCCGTAAATACTATTAGGGTAATCTTTACCGGATAAGGACTTACGGAATTACATTACAAACCGGAATCAAAGAAAACCGGTAAACGAAGCTCATTCGGTAAGCTCCGCTTACCTTCAAAAACCGAAGTTTTTCAAGGTTCTCTATAAATTAAAACGAAGCGTGCCGATTCAGTATAGACCTTATTTTAGTCGGCGAGCCTGTTACGGGAAATAAGCGGTGAAACGAAAACTATTGACAGACATTAACGGTCCTGAAGATGTGAAATCTCTTTCGGATAAGGAAGTAAAGAGCCTTGCCTCCGAGATCAGAGAGGAAATTGTAAACGTAGTAGGGCATAACGGCGGACACCTCGCCAGCAACCTCGGCGTAATAGAACTTACGCTTGCCGTCCACCGCGTTTTTTCAAGCCCGCATGATGCAATCGTTTGGGATGTAGGACACCAATCTTACGCTCATAAGATTATAACCGGCAGATATTCCCGTTTTTCCACTTTACGGCGAAAAGACGGCCTTTCCGGTTTTCCGAAAAAAGAAGAAAGCGTGCACGACGTTTTTAATACGGGTCATGCATCAACTTCAATATCTGCGGCTTTAGGAATACTTGAAGGGAAGCGCCTTTTAGGAGACAGCGGAAAGGTTATAGCCGTTATAGGAGACGGTGCTTTAACGGGTGGAATGGCGTTTGAAGCCTTAAACAAGGCAGGAGAATCAAAGAAAGATCTCATAGTAATTCTTAACGAAAATAAAATGTCCATCGGGAAAAGTACGGGCGCTTTTTCCGAATATTTAAGCCGTTTTACCATGCACGCAGGGTATCAGCGGTTTAAACATCTTTTTGACGGAGCCGTTGCATCAATTCCGTTTATAGGCACAAAATTAAACGCCTTTATTTGGCGTATAAAACGCGGAATGAAAGGCATTTTTTATAAAAATAATATTTTTGTCGATTTAGGTTTTGAATATGTCGGTCCGTTAAACGGGCATAATATTCGGGAGCTTGAAAAAGTTTTAAAAAACGTAAAAAAATTAACAACTCCCGTTGTTGTGCTGGTAGAAACCGTGAAAGGACGCGGTTATCCGTTTGCCGAAATGAATCCTGCAGCTTTTCATGGAATAGGTCCGTTTAATACGGCGGACGGAAAAATCGAAAAAAGCGAAGCCGTAACTTTTACGCAAGCATTTAGTAAATCATTAATGCGTCTTGCGGAAAAAAACGGTAAAATCATAGCTATAACGGCGGCTATGGAAGAAGGAACGGGACTTGCACCGTTTCGTCGTAAATTTAAAGAGCGTTTTTTTGATGTCGGCATAGCCGAAGAACATGCCGTAACGTTTGCAGCCGGACTTGCCTCGGTAGGGCTGAGGCCGGTTGCGGCAATTTACAGCACATTTATTCAGCGTTCAATCGACCAAATTATTCACGATACGGCTTTGCAAAATTTACCCGTTATATTTGCGTTAGACAGGGCAGGAGCGGTGCCGGGCGACGGAGAGACGCATCAAGGGATTTTTGATATTTCTTTGTTGCGCCCCGTTCCGAATATGAACATTTTATGCCCCGCTTCGGCAAAAGAACTCGACTTAATGCTTGAATGGGCATTCCACCTAGATCAGCCTACGGCAATTCGCTATCCCAAGTGTTCTTGCCCGCGCGAAATTGCCGAATTTTCTCTTCCGATTGAATCGGGTCGCGGCGTTCTTATAAAAAATTCTTTTAAAAGCACTGTTTTAATCGCCTGCACGGGCGGCATTTATTCCGAAGTAAAAGAAGCCTCCGATATGCTTGCCCATAAAGAGATTTTTACGGACATTTACAACATCCGCTTTGCAAAACCCGTCGATGAGCGGTATTTTTTAGATATTGCAAAAAAATATTCACATATTATTTTTGTGGAGGACGGAGCCGAAATCGGAGGTGTCTGTGCGTACTTAAGCACTTTGGTTTTAAACAAATTAAACATACAAACTGACGTAATGGCATTTCAAGATATGTTTTTTCCTCACGGGACGCGTTCTGAAATTTTTGAAGCGGCCGGTATTTCTCCGTCGCACATTGCACAAAAAACGGAGCGTTTGTTTATACTCCGGAATGCAGTTATGCACAAAACCGCTTTTATCAATCAAAACTTTGTCCGTACTGGAATAGATAAAGGAAATTAAAAATGGAAATAATAAGAAACATCGCAGCTTTTTATTCTTCTTATTTGAGACCGGTATTTGACGTTCTTTTACTGTCTTTTTTAATTTATAAAGCGTATCAGATTTTACTTAAAACGCAGGCTATGCAGCTGGTAAAGGGAGCCCTTTTTATTTTGGTTATTTATGCGGTTGCATTTATTTTTAAACTCAGCACACTACTTTGGCTTTTAAATGCAATTGCTCCGGGAATAGTAATCGGAGCCGCTATCGTTTTTCAGCCGGAACTACGCAAAATATTTTTAAAAATCGGGCAAAGCAATTGGCTCAGTATGGGAAAACACTCAAACCACCGGCATATCGATTCGGTTCTTACAGCGGCGGAAATCCTTTCGGATAAGCGGCGCGGAATGCTTGTTGTTTTTATGCGCAGAAATAATCTTAAAGATATAATCGAAACTGGTACGCGACTGAATGCGGAGCTTTCATCGAGTTTGCTTGTTACGATTTTTGGGCACGACACACCTATGCATGACGGTGCTTCGATTGTACAAAACGGAAAAGTTATTTCCGCAGGCTGTTTTTTACCGCTTTCGGAACAACAGGATATACGCAAAACGTTCGGAACGAGGCATCGGGCGGCAATCGGCGTTTCGGAGGAAACGGATGCCGTGGTGCTTGTCGTTTCGGAAGAAAGCGGAGCGTTAAGCCTTGCCTATGATTCACATTTGTATTACGATTTGACTTCGGAAGAAATAATTAGGCAATTGGAGCAGCTTTTGGAAATAAAAACCGATTTGTCACGGGAAGAATATCAGGATTCGGCGGAGGCGGCGCAAGATGAAAATTACTAAACAGAGCATTGAAAAATTGATAGAAAATTGGCCTGCAAAAGTTTTAAGTTTTGTTTTTGCGCTCGTTTTGGTTCAATTTTATAAAAACAGCCTTTTGGAAAAAAAATATTTTTCCGTTCCGCTTGTAATCGAAAATTCAGGCGAGTTGGTACCGTCAACCGTTATTCCGAGTATGGTAAAAATTTCGGTTTGGGGCGAATCGGCGGGAATCTCGACAATTCGTGAAGATGATATTGTCGCATACTTGGATTTTTCTTCCGTTTCTTCCGAAGGCGAATATGCGCTGCCGATTCTGACACGAAGATTGGGGCTTGCGTTAAACGTAAATCCGCTGGAAATAACCGTAGAACCCGCTGAAATTAAAGTTGTTCTTGAAAAAAGCATTTCCAAACGGCTTACGGTGAAGTTAAGCCTAAAAGGCAGCCCCGAACAAAATTATGAGGTTTATGAGACGGTAATAGATCCGCCCGGTATTGAAGTAACGGGACCGGAATCGGTTATTTCGCAAATCGATGACATTTTTACCAATTCCATCCAAATTGAAAACAGAAAAACCGGCTTTTCAGGCACCGTTGATCTCCTTGCCGCAAATTCGCTTATTTCAATTGCCGGCAATT
>CAUUAT010000041.1:0-16881 GCA_963543195.1 uncultured Treponema sp. | reverse complement strand
AAAAATGATGTGGGCGGTTTTCGCACTTTTATCCGCTGTATTTGCAGCGCTTACTTCAATTTTGGCAAAGGTCGGAATTGAAGGAGTAAACTCAAATTTGGCGACAGCGTTGAGGACAATTGTTGTCTTGGCAATGGCGTGGGGCATGGTTTTTCTGACCGATGCTCAACACGGAATACTAAACATCAGTAGAAAAAGCTGGGTGTTTTTGATTCTTTCGGGGCTTGCAACAGGCGCTTCGTGGTTGTGCTATTACAAAGCATTACAGCTTGGCGAAGCGTCAAAAGTAGTTCCTATCGATAAATTAAGCGTGGTAATTACATTGATTTTAGCGGTGATTTTTCTCCACGAAAACATCAATGTCAAATCGGTAATCGGTTCGCTGTTGATTACGGCAGGCACGCTGTTCATGGTGTTATAAGAGGGGCGGCAGTGAAAAGATTCGGTATTTGACGAATATTAAATCCGGTATGCGATCGACAACTATTGAGAAGCGGCATTAAAATTTGCGGAGAAATAAAATGGATAAAAGATTTGAGAAATTATATAACGAATGGAAAAACGAAGAAAAAATTGCACATATTCAAGGTTGGGATTTTTCGCATATTTCTAAAAGATATATTGAAGAAGATAAACTGCCATGGGATTTTAAAGCTCTTATAAAAAACTATTTAACCGATGAAATGAATCTATTGGATATGGAAACAGGCGGCGGTGAATTTTTACTTGAATTACAACACCCTGTCTCTAAAACTTCTGCTATTGAAGGATATAAACCGAATGTTGCATTTTGTAAAAATAAATTATTACCGTTAGGAATAAATTTCAAAGAGGCTGATGGGGGCAGTATTCTTCCGTTTGATGATAATCAATTTGATATAGTTACTAATCGGCATGGTGATTATACCTGCTTAGAAGTAAAAAGAGTGCTCAAAACAAACGGCTTATTTTTGACCCAACAAGTTGGCGCTGAAAATGATCGGGAATTGATTAAACTCTTGCAACCTGAAATTAAAGAAGCTGCTTTTCCTAATCAATATTTAGATATTCGGAAACAAGAGTTGGAAGAAACCGGATTTGAAATATTAGCTTGCGGAGAAGTTTTTCAGCCAATCAAATTTTTTGATGTTGGTACATTGGTTTGGTTTGCAAAAATAATTGAATGGGAATTCGTGAATTTTCAAGTAGATAACTATTTAGATAATTTATATAAGGCACAAGAGATATTGGAAAGAGACGGAGTAATAGAAGGAAAAATTCATAGATTTTATATTGCGGCAAGGAAGCGATGAATACTCACGGAAGCCCTCGGTTTGAAGTACCGCTGCCGTTAAGCGGCTGGCATATCGACACATCGGACGGCATGCGATGAATCGCAATATCAAAAAAATAAGTAAATGAGTTCAGTCAGAAAGCCGGTAGAAACCGGAAAACTGAAGCGGGACGGCTCAGGCAAAAGTATCTGCTATTATCGGGTATAAGTAAAATACAGGTTATACGCCATTGCCTCTAAAAAGGATGGGCATCTCTAAAAACTCGGTTAGCTTTTAGAAATGCCCAATAGATAAATACCGAAAAAGACAGTAATAGTATAAAGAGAATTTTAAAAATGAAAGCAAAAAGCGAAGATGTATTTTGCGTTTATAACTCATATCTAGAATGCTGTACTGTATTTGACTATATTCTCTTTCCTTTATTTTTCGGTTTTTTAGGTCTACACTTTTATGATAACAGTTCATCAGAATATTATCAATTACTATTTGCTTGATTATGTGAAAAACAAGAAGCATTTACAGGTTTCTTTTGCAGAATAAAAAGCACATAACATCCGCTTTAATCTGACATTGCGGACGAGCCCCGAATGTGGGTTAAGCGAATGTTGGACGTATTATATAGTAATACTTAATATGATTATCTGTAAAGATACCCCCTTAAATAAAAGAAAAAAAAGTTTTACAATTAAAACATATGAGATTTAATGAGTTATGTAGTCTTATCAATAACTTAGCTACAACAATGACATTTCAAGAAGCTGGTAATCAACTTGAAAAACTAATATTTAACTGCTCTAAGAAAGATTTTATGTCGCTTATTACAGAAATCGGAACAATTCCTGAATTTATAGGTCATGATTCAACGGAAGAAAAATTATATTCAAAAGTTTCAGATATAATACTTGCGAAATGCTTCATAAGCTTAGGTCTTAAAGTCATCGTATTACAAGAACGCATATCACAAAGTTTACAGATTCTTTGAGGTAATCATTATGGATATAAATAAGATTTATAACGGAGATTCAATCCAACTTATAAAGAACATTCCCGATAATTTAGTACACCTGATTTTAAGTGATATCCCATACGGTATTAGTTTTGATGATTGGGATGTGCTTCATAATAACACAAATAGTGCTTTGCTAGGCTCAAGCCCTGCACAAGAAAAATGCGGTTCTATTTTTAAGAAAAGAGGAAAGCCGTTGAATGGCTGGTCTGAACAAGATAGGCAAATAGGTAAACAATACTATGAATGGGTTTTAGAATGGGCTGGAGAAGCCTTGAGAGTTTTAAAGCCTGGGGCAAGTACTTTTATCTTTGCTGGCAGGAGATTAAGCCCACGTTGTGTTGTATATGTGCCTTTGAGGACTCAGGATTTACGTTTAAAGATATGATAGCATGGAATAAGGGGAAAGCTGCCCATCGTGCTCAACGCTTGAGTGTTGTATATGAAAGGCGTGAAGATGCCTCTTCTGCTGAAAAATGGAAAGGATGGAAACTTGGAAATTTGCGTCCTGTTTTCGAGCCTATTTTATGGTTTCAAAAACCTTATAAGGTTGGCAGAACGCTTGCAGATAATATGCTTGAGTATGAGGTTGGTGCATATAACGAACATATTTTCAAAAATTATGGATTAGAACCGAACAATAGTATTTTTATGGAATCAAATATTTCTGATACAGGATTGCACACAACACAAAAACCATTAAATCTAATGAAATTGCTTATAGAACTAACAACAAGTGAAAATCATGTTGTTCTTGATCCCTTTTGCGGTAGCGGTACAACGCTCGTCGCCGCGTTAATTTTAAATCGCAAGTATATTGGTATGGAGCAAGACAAAACATTTTATGATAGGGCAATTAAACGGCTTGATGAAGTTTCAAAAGAACAGAAAACGACATTATTTGCATAAAGACACATAACACCTGCTTCAAGCTGACATTGCTTTTGGTAATCTAGGTTAAGCGGATGTTAGAGGGATAGTGCACTGCAGAAAGGTATGAACATATTTGAATTAAAATTCAAATTAAAAAGGATAAAATGAGATGAGAAAAATAAAACATCAACATAATCGGGATGAACTTGAATTTTATATAAAAAGTTTGATACAAAAAAAGTACACATTAAAAGAGGTTTCTAAAAGTACAGGCTATTCAGTTTCTCATCTTTATATTCTTAAAAAAAAATATCTTAAGAGAGGAAGGGATGCTTTTATAAACGGGCATAGAGGAAAGCCAGTAAAGAGAGCTGTAGCAAAAGAAATAAAAGACAAAATTGTAAATCTTTATGCTGAAAAATATTTAGGTAAAACATTTAACGCTTTTCATAAAATACTTGAATTGGAATATTCTCTGAAATTATCTTATAGCACCGTTTATGGAATTTTAAAAAATGCAGGATTTACATCTCCCATATCACATCCTGACAGAAAGACTCAAGAACAGAAAGAAGAATCGATCTTCCAAAGACGTTTCAAAACTATGCTGAAAAAGCAAAATTTCACGCGTATTGAAATCGCATCAAAAACAAACCTTTCTATTTCAGCAATTTCTTATTATCTAAGTGGAAGAAGAGAACCAAGGGGGGGCTATTCTTCTCACAATTGCAAATATACTTAATACTACACCAGAATATTTGACTGGCAAGACAGATAATGAATTTATAAATGGAAAAAATACTGAAAAAGAAATATTTTTTGAGTTGTTAGAAAAAAATTCATCAAAATTGTCAGATGCAGAAAAATTGAAAATCTTTAAAATTTTATTGTTTTAACAAAAAGAATAAAAATTGATCTTTAAAAAAATAAATATCTAACATTAGTTCCAAAGCCGACAACGCAGTCAAGCTACGTTGCAGTATAAATAATGTTAGATTGAAGCCCACACGGGTTATTTAAAGGAAAAATGTTATTTGTATTTGGTTTAGATGGAACTTTATTAAATTCTAAAAAGGAAATATCTGAATCTAATAAAAATGTTGTCCAGAAACTTTATTTAGCCGAAAATAAAATTGGCCGTTTTACAAAGCAGGATATCCGTGAACTCTGCCCTTCGCTCAGCATAAGCTCGATTGAGGGCGCACTCAGAAACTTAGTAGAAGCAGGAGAACTGAAAAGAGAAGGCTAAGGAAAGAGTATCTGCTATTATCGGTTACAGAATTATGGAACGCCGCCCCAAAAGAACGGCAGCGAACCGGCAAGAATACCGAAGGAAGAAAATAAGATGAAAGCATATCCGCTGCTTTTAGAAGGAATTCCATTCAGAGTACATAACATAATAGGTATTTACAGGATAAAAGAAAAAATAGCTGTCCTGCACTGTGCTTTTAGCTTTGCCGGTGAGGAACAATCCGCAGAGGATAAAAGGAAGCCGAATTACATTCTACTTGATTTATTCTCAGAAGATTTTGAAGAACATAGCAAAACGCATTTGTGTTTTTACGAGCAGGGATTTGTTTCCGCTTTGGACTCGGAGCTTTATGAGGAGAAAGGCAAGTTCATTTTAAATACCAAAGCATATAAGGGATTTGCCCCAACGATTGCAAAGCTGATTGAAGTTTTCGATACAAGCTTAGCGGAAATCGGGCTGCCGCCGATGCCGATTGCTCGAATATATAATGACCGCAAAATATATCCTTTCGGCGATGTGGAAGTTTATATGCATTCTCCGTTTATGATGGCGTGCCGAAATAGCTGTTCCGGTGAAATCATTTGGAAAACGAAAATAGGCGCTTATTTATATACGGAAGTCAAAGCGGAAAACGGCATTTTGTATTTTGGAACGGACGGCAACGGCGGGAAGTTTTGGGCGGTTAATTTATTAGACGGCAGTACAGTCTATAATTATAACAGCAGGGGAACCTCAAACTTTTTGTTTTACCGGGATTATGTATTATTGTCCAATGAGAAAAATAAACCGATTTTATTACACCGGAAAGACGGCTCGTTAGTTAAAGCGCTCGAATTCGGCGATTACGAAATAACGGTCTATCAGCATATGATTATAGTAAAAGACAGGTTATACGCCATTGCCTCTAAAAAGGATACGGTTTATGCAGTATGCACTGATTTACCGCTGTAAATTATTTAGCGATAATAGGATTACCTTACAATCCTATCACCGCAACTTTTTCAAACACGTGTCTTCCGTGAACTTCCTTTTATAAGGGCTGCCGGCAGCGCAATATACGCTTAAATCGGACGCATTAAAAACGGAACTCCATGCGGTTTTGAAGTTGTCTTCTTTGCCGTATTGGCAGATAAACCCGTACCGGCCTCGTAAGACGTTCATTGCAAATTCAACGGGGTTTTTGATTTCATGCCGAAAGGCGTCAAACACGGTTTTGTACCGCTCCTGAGACTTGAAAATATTTCCGTCTGAATTATCGTGTTGCCGCATTTGTTCGACCGTAAAATGATTTGCAGCAATTATTAATTTGTTTCCGTGCGGATCGATTTCACATTCCCTTATTTTCTTTGTATCGGGCGAAAGTTCCGCAACAATCATATCACCATTTTTATCGCACACAAGAATATTTGCAGGAGAAGATACCGGCAGCTTTTTTAAGGCTGTTATGGCTTCTTGGGTTGTGCTGCACTTTTCCAAAATAAACCGTATTAAAAACAGCGCATTTAATCCAGCCCGTATTTCTTCCAAATGAGGAAGGACAAAAGTCATTGCAGCGATCAATCCGTGTTCGTTCATTCCTTCTTCTCCGTTTATGAATGAAGAGGTATTAAGTAAAAAACGATTAGCGCCTTCGGGGGTATATAAGATGCGCTTACAGCCTTTGTGCAAAAACGGCGGCAGGTCATTGTTTCTGCCGTAGTACACTTCGCTTCCATAGGAAAAAGCAAAAGCCGTGCATCCCCTCGTTTCCGCAATCCAAGACTCATCGAGGTTATACAGGCAGCAGCCCATACACATAAGCCATGCCGTAAAAAGCGCGTTATCGGCATGTACGGTATCGGTAATGCCGCGTATTTCTTCGGCCGCTTCGGGGAAAAAGTCTTTTAATACGGCGCCGCTTGCCGTTCCGAATTTTCTTTGAAAGCTGTCAAGTTTTTCCAGCGGAAATTTTATTCGTACCCGTTCAAAAATGCGCCCCAGTTTTCGCCCCATTTCATAATACGAACCGCTCAATCGTAGATGATACATTGCGCCTCCATAAGGTAAAGTATTTGCTTTTATGATAAGAGTTATAATTTTAATGTCAACGAATTATAGAAAAATGATTATTAAGGAAAGCCCTTCCGAAACAGGGGCTTATAGCAGGCCGATGCTGAACTGAAAGCGACACAGTGTGGGTACGTAACCCTGCAAAGCACGGACGCATAGCTCCACGAAGTACGGAAGGATAATGGCGGGCGGTCTATTACGGCTCGCTTACTTTCAAAAAACTTTGACTTTCCCACTAAAGTTTGTACCGTTTTTCTTGATGTTTAAGCGGTAATTTTATTGCCGATTGACTAAATTTTTATTATATTGTTTGTCTAAAAAAATTACGGAATGAAGTAAAATATGAAAAGCATAAATAAAGCAAAAATATCCTATCTTGTTTTGGCATCGGTACTGTTAATTACAATCGCATTTGTGTTTATGCTGCCCCATATAATTATGGACAACGAACTGCGTCATTTTTTCCCCGAACGGCATAATTCATACAAAAAATTTAATCGGCTTGAAGAAGACTTCGGCGGGCAGGCGATAATGGATGTCGTTTTGGAAACATCCGAATCTTCAATTCTCAATAAAGAAAATTATGATAGCATAAAACAAATTACCGAAGAATTGTCGGCACTCGGCGATGTTGAAAATGTAAAATCGATAACGAATATCGAGTTTATAGAAGATGATAACGGAACGCTTTCTTCGGGTAAATTGATTGATGAAAATTTTTCGGGAACCGATGAAGAAATTTTTCAAGTCAGACGTAAAGTTTTGGAATGGCCCAAAGTTTTTATCGGTAATATTATTTCTTCCGACTTTAAAGGAACGCAAATAATTATGACGTTAAATTCCAAAACAACGTCCGACAAAGCGGGGATACTGTATAATGAAACCGTAGCTATTTTGGAAAAAAATCTTGCAGGGTCCGGTTTGACATACAAAATCGCAGGAGATTCCGTACTGGAAGAATATGCGGAAAGATTTATGTATGCCGACTTGCGTAATTTAATTCCACTTATTTCTGCTGTTGTTTTACTATGTCTATTATTATCGTTTAAAAATTTTGAAGGAACGGTATTGCCTTTAATTACGGTCTTAATAAGTACGATTTGGACGGTCGGAGTAATGACCGTAATCGGCGAACCATTGACGATTGTTTCCAGCTGTTTGCCCGTTCTTTTAATTGCCGTCGGTTCCGCATACGGTATTCATATCATGAATTATTACTATCAGCGTTTGGAAAAAGAACCGCTTATTACAAGTGTACAGCGACATCAAGAAATTATTATGCAAACGCTTAAAAGCGCGAAATCTCCCGTTTTGCTTGCAGGCATTACGACAATTGCCGGTTTTGTTTCGACGGTAACAAGCCCGATTAAACCGTTAAAATCGTTTGCAATTTTCAGCGCGTTGGGAATTATTATTTCTCTTTGTTTAGCTTTCATCTTTATTCCTTCCGTGCTTATGATAAAGCCGTTGCAGTTCGTTCAAAAACAGCAGCGCAGATTCGGCAGCATAAATCAACGAATGCAAAAACGACTGTCCTCACTCGGCATAGTAAAAAACGAAAATTTATTGGATAAAATATATTATTATTTTAACAGGCGGCGACCGGCATTTATCATTATATTGCTTGCAATAATTTCGGTATCGGTTTGGGGAATAACGAATTTGAATATAGAGTCCGCTTTTTTGGAATACTTCCCGAAGGAATCGCAAATCAGAAAAGATGTTGTGCATATTGATGAGCAATATGTCGGCACTACCGGCTTCAGCTTGGTCGTATGCGGAAGAGAAAAAGGAGATATGTGTAATCCTGAAATCTTAAAACAAATGGATAACCTTGAATTTTTTTTAAAATCGAAACATCCTGAAATCGGAACGGTTTTGTCGGTTACGGAATTTATTAAAAGAATGAATCAAGTGATGCATGCCGCAGATACGCAAAGTGCAGGCGCCGCAGATACGGCAAAGACCGACAAAAGCGATTCACAAGAGAATGCGGACAGTTTCTTTTTCGACGATGACGAAACGGAAGAAGAGGGAAATATCCCCGTATCCGAGTTAAATGCCGATGCTTTTTTTACACATTATAAAGGTAAGACGCTTACAAGCGATGAGACGGTAGAACTTTTTCTTTCGGCATATGCTTCAATTGATACCGGCAATTTTACCGTAACGGAGTTTATGGATGCGTTAAGACGAGCGGTTAATTACCGCGGTGCAGCCTACAACGAAATACCGTATGACATTTCAAAATATCCTGTCTCCTCTAAAAACGAATTGAAAAATATTATTGCGCAGTATTTGCTCTTATATTCCGGTTCTCTTGCCGAACTTTTGGATGAAAATTTTGAACCGAAAAAAAGCAGAATACAAATAATTATGCGTTCTCACGATACGGGAAAAGTAAAAAGCGTTATAGAAGATGCGGAAAACTTTGCAGTAAAACATTTTCCCGACGGTTACACATTGGAAGCGGCGGGAATAGGCGAATTGGAAGTTGAAATGACGGCGATGATAATTTCAAGTCAGATTTCAAGTTTGATAGTAGCGGTTACAATTGTGTTTTGTATTTTATCCGTTTTTTACCGCTCCATCATTGCAGGGCTAATCGGTTCGGTTCCGCTCAGTATTTCGATTCTCCTTAATTTCGGAATTATGAGTTGGGTGGGAATCAATCTTGATATGGTAACAAGTTTGGTCGCAGCAATTGCAATCGGTATTGGAATTGACTACACGGTTCATTTTATGAATAACTATTATCATGAAAGAATAAATAACGATAACTTAACACAGGTAACATTGAATACGTTGAAGAATTCCGGTAAAGGTATTGCAGCGAACGCTTTTGCCGTCGGCTGCGGTTTTTTAGTTATGTGTTTTTCAAAATTTGTCGTACTCAGGTTTGTAGGTTTTTTAGTTGCGGTCGTGATGTTTACCGGTTCCGTCGCTGCGTTGACTGTATTACCCGTTGTGCTGAATATTTTTAAACCGAAATTTATGACGAAACGGCATAAAGCAAATGGGCGCTTCTGAAAACTTTGTCGGATTTTTAGAGGTTCCCAAATAAAAACGGAAATTAAATCCGAAAGATAATTTATACTAAACATTGAAGGAGAAGTAAATGAAAAAATTATCGGTAAAAAAAACGGTTATGTTGTTTTTAATGACAACATTTTTTGTAGGTTTTCTTTTCTCTGAGGACGGGAAAAGCATTATTCAAAAATCGCTTGATATAAAGCGTCCTAAATATACGCACAGTGCATTGCGTATGACGTTAATCAATGCGAAAGGTGAAAAAGAAGAGCGCAAAATTGAAGAATGGGCAAAAGATCCCGGCGATAAAACCGGAGCCGTTATGATTGTGTTTAAATCGCCGGCATCTTTAAAAGATACGCGTTTTTTACAAATTGTAAATGCCGGCCGTGCAAACGATAAATGGATTTATTTGCCGTCGCTGCGTACTGTGCGGAGAATTGCAGGAGCGGAAGGTTCAAAAAGTTTTGTCGGAACGGAAGCTACATACGATGATATTGAAACACGGAAAATAGAACAGGATAATCACGTTTTATTGGGAGAAGAAAAAGTAAACGGATATGATTGTTGGAAAATCGAATCCGTTTCGGTTGATCCGAAAGATACACAATATTCGAAAAAGATTTCGTATATTGATAAAAACACGTATATTCCCGTTAAAGCGGAAATGTATGATAAAAAAAACGCACTTCTTAAAGAGCTCATAATTGAAAAACTTGAACAAAAAGACGGCTATTGGATTCCCGTAAAAGGTTACTTAAAGAATGTACAGACAAATCACATTACCGCCTTGGAGATTTTAAAATTGGAACTTGACAAACCGATTGATGATAAAATATTTACCCAGAATTTTCTTAATACGGGAAGGCTCTAAAAAAACAAAAGGGAATCTTTAAAAACTCGATTAGATTTTTAAAGATTCCCAAAAGAGTTCAATTCAAACTATAGGAGGAATAGTATGAAAAAAGTTTACAGGTTTGTTTTTGCGGTGATGTGTTTATCGGCTCTATCACTGTACGCGCAAGATTCGTTTTTTGACGATGAAGAATCGGATAATGCAGTATCCGATTCGGAAAAATTATCTACACTGCAATTCGGCGGTTTCGGTACCGTCAGTATGCGTTTTTGGCTGCATAAAGAACTGCAGTCGGCTAATGCATCGTCCGTTCTCGGAATCAATTTAAAATACAATGCTTCAAAAACCGAATTCGATTCGAATTTGCGCATTAATATGCGTACTATTTCCGAATATCCGTTTGATATTTTGGATGAGCTTACAATGCGTGTGTATTTGGGAGACTTTGTTTTATCCGCCGGTAAAATGAAAATCGTTTGGGGCAAGGGTGATATGCTGCATGTTTTGGATGTATTTAATGCAAACGATTTTACGGACTTTACCGTTCCTACGTATATCGACAGGCGTATCGGCGAACCGATGATTCATTTTGCATACAACGCGCCTATTCCGTTACGATTGGAAGCGGTGTGGGCACCGAGTATGACACCCGACCGTATTGCATTGAACGGTCCGTGGGTACCTTTACAAATACACGAAATAAAAAAACGCGCACGGGATATTCTCCTTAATGAAGATGTAGCAAGCGGTTCTTTTTACGACATAATAGAAAAAAAACTTGCGGATACGATCGAGAATACTTTAAAAACATTAAAGCCCAATTCGGGGGAAACGGATATAACGCTGCCCGTACTGACGGATTCCGAAATAAATGAAATTGTAAATAAATTTCCGCTTCTTGAAAGACCTGCCGTTAGAGCCGTTCTTCTCGTGCTAAGCGGTAAAAATATTTCCGTAGATATCGGCGGCATTATGACGGATGAAAAAATAAAAAAAATTGCACAAGAAGAATCGGAAAAGTATACACAGCTGCTTAAAACCGAATTACCGAATAAGTTAAAAGCGGCGGCGGACAGAGTTGACGGGATTTCATTGGATCCGTTTATTAAATTCGGAATGAATTCTTTTTTGCCTGATATGACGAAAATAAAATACGGGCAATACGGACTTAGGCTTACCGGTTCGGTGAAAAATACGGATATCGGCGGACAGTATTATTATGGGCATTATAAAACTCCTTCCGTCGATTTTCAAAAATTGCTTACAAATACGATTAATGCAAAAAGCATAAAAGAATGTATTTATTATGATCCGGTACATATTTTCGGCATTGATTTCGGGGCAGCAATTGCAATGTTTAATCTTAGATCGGAGTTTGCGTATTATATGACGTATGATTTTAAAGGAACAAATCCTGCTATTCATAATAACAGCTTGCAATGGGTTTTAGGATTTGACGTCGATATTCCCGTAAACAACATTACCGTGAATGTTCAGAATCTCGGCTCGTGTATTTTAGGTTTTAAAAATGTAAAGAAAAACAATGATGCGGAAGGTTTCGATATGGATTGGAATACCGCTCAAAAACCTACAAATAATAAATTGGTTATACATATTTCGGATTCTTGGATGCACGATACGCTCACGGATTCTCTTACCGTCATTTGGGGAATTGAGCACCGCGATGTTGTTTTAATGCCGAATATAAAATATAAAGTAAAGGATGAATTGTATGTAGAAAGTAAAGCCGCATATATTTACGCCAAAAATAAAAAAAGTGAATTTGCGTCATGGAAGAACAATCACTTTTTGCAATTCGGAGTTGAATATCATTTTTAAATTGACTTTTTAAGGCTATTGCAAAAATAACTGCAAGCGACGGTCCCTGCGCGACCGTCGTACAAAGGTTTAAAAAGATAACGATTTCTACCGCTGACCAAATTAAAAATGCGGAAGCACGGTTACAGTCAAACCCGCTTTGCCGACTTCAAAAAAACGCTGCTCTTCCCAAGCCGCAATTATATTGTTTTCGTAAATTGCAAAATAAGTATAAACGGTATTTTCGGGCAGCGGCGGTAATTCATAGGGAAACCATTGCCGGCTTTCGGAATTAAAAAAAAGCATCTTGCCCGTAGCAAAAAGAATTGCTTTCGTTATTTTTAAATCGGAACTATTTTTAAAAGCACATATGCATGCGGTAATTTCTTCCGTATTCTCAAAACCGGAGTCCTGTTTTATCAAAATTATCTTTGATTGCAAAGCTTCGGAAAAAAATTCTGCCCGGATGTTTTTGTACCCGCATTCAGTGAGAGCGTTTCTTATCTCCGTTAGACCAGCATTTTCCCTCTGCGGCGAATTCAAATCAATAGGCACCGTGCTCTTTATAAATTCGTCTTGACTTATTTGCATATAATTGTCTTTTAGCACATCATCAAAAGAATTAAACGAAAAATAATTAAAGGTGATTCTATCGTTTTTTTCGGTTTTAAAAGAAGCAAACCACTTGTTAGTAAATTCCAAATTAACGAGTTGGGCTTCTTTTTCGAGTTTAAAATCGGCGGGCGAAATGACCGGCGTAAAATCATTGTTTACGGTGTTGTATCTGCACAAAGAAAAACCGTCGCTATCGGCACTTACAGCGGAAAAAACGGTATTTTTATAAAACCGTACTAAAAGTCCTAATTCGGTTTTATAAAAACCGTCCGCCGTCTTTGTTTCGGCGATTTTATTTTTTAAAACGGCAGGATACAGATCGATTTTACATGCAGGAAGCACGCCCGCTTTGTTAACAAGAAAAAGAGGCGGTTCGTACATAACGGCAAGCCCTGCAACTCGTACAGCTTCCGTCCAAGGAGTAAACGGTGAAGCCGGCGCCGATTCAATGGAATCCGCTTCGGTCAGGTTTCCGTTTTCGGAAAATAAATAATATTGTACTGCGGGTGACTGCTTTTCATTTTGGGAAACTTCCGGCGCTGCTTGTCCCTGCACGACAGAATCGTTAAAAGAGTTTCCGTCTTTTCTTCCCGTACAATATACTAAGAAAAAAATTAAGACGGAAACCGGTAGTAAAAGGCGTATAAATTTATGCGAGCGCAATTACTTCAATCTCAACAAGTGCATCTTTTGGAAGACGGGCGACTTCCACTGCAGAGCGGGCGGGGTGTTTTTCCGTACCGAAAATTTCAGAATACACTTTATTCATTTCCGCAAAGTTATTCATATCGCTTAAAAAAACAGTGGTCTTGATAACATTGGCGAGGTTCGTCCCCGCTTGTTCCAGAATAGCTTTTACATTCAATAGTGACTGACGGGTTTGCGCCGCAATGCCTTCGGGGAAAGCACCCGTTGCAGGATCAAGCGGGATTTGCCCCGATGTAAAAACGAAGCCGTTAGCTTTAATGCCTTGCGAGTATGGACCGATTGCCGCCGGCGCTTTGTTTGTTGCAATAATTTCTTTCATCTTAAAACTCCTTAACTTAGTGTAGATGTTTATTGGGCGGCATTTTATAAAATTAAATACGGAAAGTCAAGAATGAAAGAATGTATTTTCTATGTGGAACGGTTTGAGAAACCGAAGTTGACTGCCGAAAACGGTATTCGCGCCCTGCTTACCTGTATAACTTATGCATTTGTATATATTCATAAACGGCTGCGGGAAGCATATACCTAAAACTTTTACTTTCTCGTACGGCATTTCTGATTTCGGTGGAAGAAATCGGCAAAACAGTGTTTTTTAATTCTTTAAAAGGATAAGAAATATTTTGCACAGTACCGAGCCTTTTCCCGATAATAATATCCGCCGTCTGTATAATTTTGTCAGCATCTTTCCAAGACGGAAGGGTTTGCGCCAAATCGTCGCCGATGATCAGACCGATTTTTCCTTTCACGGACTCCGCCGAAATTTCATTCGGTGCGGAAAATTTTTCGTAAAGATATTTTATGGTATCTATGGTATACGAAATACCTTGCCTATATATTTCGTACTTTTCGCAGTACAGGCAGGAGTTGCCGCAGACGGCACGTTCAATCATTTTTATCCGGTCGTCTGCCGGTGCCCATTCGGAAAATGAGGCAGCCTGTTTTTGTTTAAAAGGCGAAACATAAGCAGGAGTAACGGCGATCATATCATAGCCTAATTCGGTGATAACCGTATCCGCCAGCATAAGATGTCCGATGTGAATCGGGTTAAAAGAACCGCCCAGAATAGCCAGTTTCATTTTTTCGGTTTCCTTTTTCTGCTCAAACTGACCGTTGCGCCGAAAGATTCCGTCGATTTTCCGTATTTTTCGTCATAAAGCGAATCGTCCAAATCAGCCTGCATAAAATTATCATTTTGCGGATGCTGCCCGGCGGTTTCTTTTTCAAACGCCTTGTTTTTTTGCATTTCATCGGCAAGCGCAATAAAGGCTTTTTTTACTTCTTCCAAACCCCATCCGTTAAAAACCGAAATTCCCAGCACATTATATTCCGGCAACGAATTACGGAGTTCGGCAAGCCGTTCCTGCGTACCGGGCAAATCCAGCTTTGTTGCAATTATAATCCGCTTTTTTTCCGCCAATTCGGGCGAATACGTTTTAAGCTCTTTGCGGAGTATATCATACGCATTTAAATAATTATCGTCGGAAATGTCGACTAAAAAAGCCAAGCCCGCCGACCGTGAAATATGCTTTAAAAAACGAAAACCCAAGCCGACTCCTTCGGAGGCGCCTTCGAGAATACCGGGTATATCGGCAATAACAATATCACGTTCTTCGTCGACACGTAAAACACCGAGGTTCGGGATTTTCGTCGTAAAAGGATAAGGGGCTATTTTAGGACGTGCATTTGTAAAATAGTCCAAAAGAGAGGATTTTCCGGCATTCGGAAAGCCGACCAAGCCTATGTCCGCAATAATATTCAGTTCTACAAGTATTTCTCTGGTTTCGCCTTCTTGTCCCGCAAGAGCCGTCTTCGGTGCTTGATTTGTGGAGGATTTAAAATGACAATTTCCCCAGCCGCCGTTTCCGCCTTTTAGAAAAACAAATCTTCCTTCTTCGGCATCTCCGAAATCCAAAATTACGCTTCCGGTTTCCGGATCTTTTATAATGCAGCCGGGCGGGAGTGGAATAATGCAGTCTTCTCCCTTTTTTCCGAACCTTTGAGAACCTTCTCCCCCGTTTCCATTCCGTGCCTTAAAGACGCGCTTATGGCGCAAATGAACAAGTGTGCGCATATTTCGGCGTATTTCAAAAATTAAGTCGCCGCCTCTTCCGCCGTCGCCGCCTGAAGGTCCGCCCATAGGAACATATTTTTCGCGCCGGAAAGCGACGCAGCCGTTTCCGCCTTTGCCTGAAGACACCCGTATTTTCGATTCATCTGCAAATTTTACCATAATTTTCCGTACATTACAAAAAAAGCCGGCACAATACCGGCTATCTTTTAAAGATAAAAAGTTTTACATTTTAGGAACTACTGCGTTTCGATTGAGGCAAGTTTTCTTCCGCGCTTTTCGTGATATACGACAATACCTGCCGTTTTTGCAAATAAGGTATAATCTTTTCCGCAACCTACGTTTTCACCGGGATGAATCGCAGTTCCGCGCTGCCTGACCAAAATCGAGCCGGCAGAAACTTCCTGTCCGCCGTAAACTTTAACGCCTAAATATTTAGGATTGGAATCTCTTCCGTTTTTTGCACCGCTGCCGCCTTTTTTACGCGCCATATAATCCTCCAAAATCTTACGAATATAAAACGGGAACGTTTTACTGTGTCCCTTTTTTTATCTGCAAATCCAGACAATCGGGATGTTCGGTCTCTATCGCCGCCAGCCCTATTGTTAAAAATTCAAACAAATAACGCAACCTCGGTTTATCTTTTTGGGAAACCCGTATTATTTCGGCGGAAAGATTTCCCCGAGTCTTCGCTTTTACTTTCACTTTTAACCCCTTTCCGTCTTTTTCTGCGGAAATAAGGTTTAAAACCGCCGTTTTTAATAAGGCAGTAACAGCGGCACACACAACATCGTTGCCCGCCGTTCCCGCGCCTGCATGCCCGCCGGATTCAAATTTCGAAAATTCGCTTTCTTCATTTGAAACAAGCAGAATCCGTATCATAATTATCCGATAATGTCATCGACGGTAATACCGGTATATCCTTGCCGATGTCCCTGTGTTCTGTGATAATTTTTCTTCGCTTTGTGCTTGTGAATAAGCACCTTCCGTGAGCGGAACGTATCGCCGACCGTCGCGGACACCTTTGCGCCGTTTACATAGGGAGAGCCGACGCTGATTTTATCGCCGTCGCTTATTAAAAGTACCGTATCAATATCGATCTTACTCCCCGCTTCCGCAGTGATTTTATCAACAATAATTTTAGCCCCTTTTTCGGCTTTATATTGCTTACCTTTATACTCAATAAGTGCGTACATTTTTATACCTCTTTCTATTTTCTTTAATTTCGTCCGAATATCTTAACGGGTCTAATACCGGACGGCTTAGCATACCGTCTAAAGTTCTCAAAAAAAACATATAAACGGCAGTGCCGTAAAACAATTGAAGCGCAGT
>CAUUAT010000040.1:0-16889 GCA_963543195.1 uncultured Treponema sp. | reverse complement strand
AATATATGCAAAAAGAATTCGGTGTGCTTAATAAGGGCTTTTATAGTATTTCTGCGCAAGCTGCAAGAGCCGAACAATTTGGAAACAATATTTTAAGATTTATTATCATGCTTACACAAATAGTTGCTGCCTTCTTTTTTGTTATCGAAAATAAAATCGACTCTCCTTCAATAGGCGGCTTTTTAGCTATTCAGTTGATGATTGGAAATATCTTTGCTCCCGTTTCAAATATCTTAAATTCCATTATTCTTATAAGCTCAAAAAGCGCTTCGATACAAAAAGTCTTTTTGTTTTTAAACAGGTATAAAGAAAACCACCCTGAGAATGAAAATAGCATCTTATTTTCAAAAAGTGAATATGAAAGTTATTTTAATAAGCCTGCGTTTTATTTAATTGAAGGTGTAAACGGAATAGGTAAATCAAGCTTACTTAAAAATTTTGCAGGAATTCTAAATATGAAGATTCATACGCAGGAAGGAAATAAAATAATTCTCCGTAAGGATAATGCAAATTATTCCGTTGCGTATCATAGTCCTGAAGCCTTAATTATTTCGGGAACGGTTTTAGAAAATATTATGTTATCCTCCAATATCGATAAAACTGCAATACTTAGTTATGAAGATGAAAAAATACAAGATATAGTAAACCAACTGGGTGGTTTTGAAAGAAGATTTGACTGGGCTTTCGAAAATTTAAGCTCAGGTGAAAAATTATTGATTGAGTTATTGCGTATTGAATTTTCCAATAAAGATATTTACCTTATTGATGAAATTTCAGCTCACTTAGATATGCAAAATAAAAAACACCTCGTCGATATACTTTTTGGTAAGGTTGAAAAAGGTAAAACCGTTTTTTATATCTCTCATAACGAAAACGAAAAACAATATATTAAAACTAAAGGTTGTGTTTCTATTATTTTAACGGATAAAATTTATAATGTATTTTAAAAAATCAATCAGTGGCTCTTTTGTTTTTAAATATGAGTTTTACATTTTCGGTCTTAACGAAGCAAAATTCTCTAAGATTCTTTGCCTGTACACAGCCCGTTAAAAATAATCGGTTGCGTTTGCAAACCGAAAAACGCCTGCACGATGGCCGGTTCATTTTACATTGACAGGATAGAATTTTTATTATATAATTGCACTTGTGATTTTTATTTATTATCCCAAATGTATAACCTGCATAAAGGCCAAAAAATGGCTGGACGATCATAATATTAAATACACCGAACGGTTTATATAAAGAAAACAATCCGTCGGCGGCCGAATTAAAAAAATGGCATAAGCAAAGCGGTTTACCTCTTAAGAAATTTTTTAATACGAGCGGCTTGTTGTACAAGAGCTTGAACCTTAAAGATAAAATTTCCAATATGACCGAAGAGGAAATGTATGCCGTGCTCGGCTCGGACGGTATGCTGGTAAAAAGACCGCTTATCATAAGCCCCGATAAAATTCTTATCGGGTTTAAAGAAAAAGAATGGGCGGAAAGTCTTTTGCATCGGGAGCAAACAGACAGCGCTCCGTAAAAAAGTACAGGCAGTTTTTAGCTCCGTGTTTTTTGTTTGACGCTTCCTTTTCAAAGTTTCTTCTAAACCCTCGAAAATTTTAACAGCGGATATCTTTATCGCCTCTTGCAATTTTGCCGTTTCTCTGTTACATTGATACCGTATGGCAAAGACAGTAGACGATAAAAAAATAATTTATACGATGGACAGGGTTTCCAGAACCCACGGAACAAAACAGGTTTTAAAAGACATAAGTCTTTCTTATTTTTACGGTGCAAAAATCGGCGTGATCGGTTCTAACGGATCCGGTAAGTCAAGCCTGCTCCGCATTATGGCGGGCACGGATACCGACTATACGGGCGAGGTTTCTTCTTCTCCCGGTTATACGATCGGCTATCTTGAACAGGAGCCGCAGCTGCAAAGCGGCAAAACCGTCCGCGAGGTTGTTTCCGAAGGCGTGCAGGAACTGGTTGACCTGCTTGCCGAATTCGATGCGGTAAACGAGGCGTTTGCGGATCCCGACGCCGATATGGATAAGTTGATGGAAAAGCAGGCGAAGATTCAGGAAAAGCTTGATGCAACCGATGCGTGGAATTTGGACAGTCGGTTGGATTTGGCAATGGAAGCGCTTCGCTGTCCGCCTGCGGATCAGATCGTAGATGTGCTTTCAGGCGGCGAAAAACGCCGCGTCGCCCTGTGCCGCCTTTTGCTGCAAAAGCCCGATATTCTTTTACTGGACGAGCCGACGAATCATCTTGACGCCGAAACCGTCGCATGGCTTGAGCGGCACCTGCATCAATATGCGGGCACTATTATCTGCGTTACGCACGACCGGTATTTTTTGGATAATGTCGCAGGCTGGATTTTGGAGCTTGATCGCGGCGAGGGAATTCCGTGGAAGGGCAATTATTCGAGCTGGCTTGACCAGAAGCAAAAGCGGCTGGCGCTTGAAGAAAAGGGCGAAAGCGAGCGGCAAAAAACGCTAAAGCGCGAGCTTGAATGGATCGGTATGAGCCCCAAGGGCCGACACGCAAAAAGCAAGGCACGTATAAACGAGTACGAAAAACTGTTGGCGCAAGGGTCAAAAGAAAAAATAAAGGATTCGCAGATTACCATTCCGCCCGGCCCCCGTTTGGGTAATTTGGTTATAGAGGTAAAAAATATTGCAAAGCATTACGGCGACAGACTCCTTTTCGACAAGCTCGATTTTTCGGTGCCCGCAGGCGCCATCGTCGGTATTATCGGGCCGAACGGAGCGGGAAAAACGACGCTTTTTAAAATGATTGTAGGCGCCGCCGGTTTTGAAACTCCCGAAGGAGCCGATCAAAAAAAGCAAATCGTAAAACCCGATGCAGGCGAAATTAAAATAGGCGAAACGGTCAAGCTCTGTTACGTCGACCAAACCCGCGAAAAGCTTGATGCAAACAAAACGGTGTGGGAGCAGCTTTCTGACGGGCTGGATATCATCAAGCTTGGAGCCGCCGACGGCTCTTCCGCTATCCGAGAGGTTAATTCGCGGGCATATTGCTCGTGGTTTAATTTTTCGGGACAGGATCAGTCGCGGAAGGTCGGCGTGCTTTCAGGCGGCGAGCGGAACCGTCTGAACCTGGCGATGATGTTAAAAGAAGGCGGAAACGTGCTGATGCTCGATGAACCGACCAACGATTTGGACGTTACTACCTTGCGTGCTTTGGAGGAAGCCTTGGAACATTTTGCAGGCTCCGTCCTCGTTATAAGCCACGACCGCTGGTTTTTGGACCGTGTTTGTTCGCATATCCTTGCCTTTGAAGCGGACGGCGAAGTGGTGTGGTATGACGGTAACTGGAGCGAATATGCCGAATGGCGAAAAGAAAAATACGGTAAGGACGCCGACACGCCGCATCGCAGCGTCTACCGAAAACTGGAGCGATAGGAGTTTTTATGTTTAGAGATTTAAGAAGAAAAAAACAGCTTTTGCCGGAAGAGATGACCTTCAAAATATTAAAAGAACATACGCACGGCATTTTAGGTGTCATAGGCGATGACGGTTATCCGTATACGGTGCCGGTAAGTCATATGTATGCGAACGGGAAGATTTATTTTCACGGAGCCAAAAGCGGGCACAAACTGGACGCTATCAAAAAAAATCCGAAGGTTTCTTTTACCGTAGTGGACAGAGACGATGTCAAACCCGAAGAATTTACAACGTATTTCCGCAGCGTTATTGCGTTCGGCACGGCACGGATAATTACGGGGTCCGAAGAAATCTTTAAGGTTATGGATTTAATCGACGAAAAATTTGCGTCTGCCTTTAAGGAAAAAGGTCGTGAACAAATCGCTAAAGAAATGTCCGCTCTTGCCGTTGTTGAAATCGAAATTGAACATATAACGGGCAAAGAAGCGATGAAATTAGTCAAGCTGCGGGAAACGTCCGGTAAATAACGGCAGACAGTGATTTATGTAGACCCTTTGGGAACGGTTGAATTGTACGGGCGATGAATATAAACCTGCCGTTAAAACGCGCGCAGAGAATAGTATATATTCAACTTCGCAAACCTTGAAATAATAGACGGACTTATCATTAAAAATTATGAACCGGTATTCAGACATCGAAATTCTAAAGCGGGAAAAATGAAAGAAGAATGCTTCGGCATAGATAAAATATATTCGACAACACCGATATGCACAGGACTTAAAGAATTAAGGTGTGGGAAAGCGGAACATTTTTTTTGCAGTAAAAAAGTACAAAACCGTTCCTGCCAGCGGAAAAAAACTGAATAGTATAAAAAGTTGCGTATATCCCCACCATTGAATTATATAGCCGCCTGCGAAGCTGCCTATAATAAACGAAAGCCCCGAAGCGACAACACTGTACAGTGTCATACCGAGCGAGGCGGCTTTTTTCGGTGCGCGGGAAGCGCAAAAAATAACCGATACGGGGTGAAAAAGCCCGAAATTCAGACAATGCATAAGCTGAGCCGTAACCGCTCCCGCCAATGAGGGAAAGATTGCATACACAAGATTCCGTATAACGATACTGAATAGCGCAACGGGGAATAATTTTTCAGTTCCGAATTTCTCGATAAGTTTCCCCGATAAACACATAACGGGAATTTCAGCCAGTGCGGAAACCGCCCACAATCCGGCATAGGAATTTAAGTGAAGGAATTCTTTCGCATAAAGCGAAAAAAATTTTTGTGATGGTGTCATTCCTAAAAAACCCAAAGAAATAAGAAATATGCCGAACCAAAATGAAGGAGAAAAAGTGTCTTCGCCGGTTTCATTTTTCGAAAATAATGTCTTAAACAAATTCGGCTTTACGTTCCGGCTTGCAGAATCGTAAACCGGTGTAAAAATACCGGGAATAGTAAAAAGAGAAATCACATACAGTATACTTGAGGCAAAAATGCTCCAAATAATTGAAGACGGATTATCGAATGTTATTACCGAAGTAAATTGCAAAAAAACAGTTAAGCACACAAATCCGAGCGAACCTGCCACACGTATTTTACCGTAATTTTTTTTATCCGCACCAAGTGCATGCGCCGTAAAAGTATCGGTTATCGGAACCAATCCTTTTATTCCGAGTGAAAAAAAACAGAGGGAAAGCGCAGCAATAAAAAAAGAAAAAGAAACGATAAACGGTAAAAGGGAAATGCTCATTATAATTCCGAGCATTACCATCGTTAAGCCGTATTTCCCTTTTTTATCAACCGTTGCACTTATAAAAAACGGCAAAATAACACCCGCCGTTTCAAAAATTCCTAAAAGGAGCCCAACTTCACCGGTGCCGTATCCGATAACTTTTAACAAAACGGGAAGATACGTATTAACGATTCCGTAAACGACAAACAATAAGAAGTAAACAATTCCCATCCACATTTTATTTTTCCTTTCAAATTAAAAGAAATGCAAAGACCTTACAAAACATATGAACAGCAGTGCGTAATTCTTTCTATATTTTAAGGTTTATTCTTTTTGTTTTGCCGAAAGCTCCAATTTTAAATACGGCTTTTTCATTTTGTTTGCAATGCCGCATACCACCACACTGCCTTTCTTTGCATCTCCGAACAGCATCATATCGGTAAGCGGCGTTACGAATTCGTCTTCAACAAGGCGTGCCGCATTTCTTGCACCGAATTCCGGAGAATACCCTTTTTCCGCCAACAGCGGAATTACACCGTCGGCAAGTTCCAGCACTATTTCTTTTTCTGCAAGGTGTGCCGTAATTTTTGCAACTTCTTTTTTTACGATTAAGTTCATTACAGGCATAGTAAGTGCTCCGAATTTTATTACGGCGTCAAGGCGATTTCTGAATTCCGGCGTAAACGTTTTTTCCACCGCTTCGTCTACCGCAGATTCGGAAACGGTATTCTCAGCAAACCCTATCAGCGGCTTCCCTATTTCCGATGAGCCGGCGTTGCTAGTCATAATTAAAATAATATTATTAAAATTTGCCTTGCGCCCTTGGTTATCGGTAAGGGTCGCATAATCCATAATTTGCAAAAGGACATTGTAAATATCCTGATGTGCTTTTTCAATTTCGTCCAGCAACAAAACCGCATTAGGTTGTTTGCGCACGGCTTCGGTTAAAAGTCCGCCGTCTTCAAAACCGACATAGCCGGGCGGTGATCCGATTAAACGGCTGACGGTATGTTTTTCCTGATATTCGCTCATATCAAACCGGAGGAGTGGAATGCCGAGTTCTTCTGCGAGTGTTTTTGCAAGCTCTGTTTTCCCGACACCCGTAGGACCTACAAATAAAAAATTGGCGACAGGTTTTTCCTTTGCCCGAAAACCGGCGCGCGAACGTTTTACCGCTTTTGTTACGCCGGCGACCGCATCCGCCTGTCCGAAAATTTTTTCGGAAAGAATCTCTTCAAAATGTTTTAATTTTTCGATTTCATTTACGGAAACGGATTGCTCCGGGATTTTTGCCGTTTTTGCTACGATTTTATCTATGTCGGAAACCGTTACGTACGTAAATTCCTTTTTCGTGTTTTCTTCCGGTCCGGCGATTTTGTCGGCTTTAATTTTTAAAAGAGCGCCCGCCTCATCAATCAAATCAATAGCTTTATCCGGCAAAAACCTTTCACGGATGTGAAGTGCCGAAAGGTGAACCGCCGCCTGCAAAACCTCATCGCTGTAACGGACATGATGAAAATTTTCATAAGAGTTGCGTAAGCCCCGCAGTATTTCTAAAGTTTCCTCTTCAGACGGTTCTTCGATGTCTATTTTTTGAAAGCGGCGGGCAAGAGCTTTGTCTTTTAAAAAGTAGCGCTCGTATTCTTCGTATGTCGTTGCTCCTATGCATCTGATTTTTCCGCTGCTTAAAATAGGTTTTAACAAATCCGGCGCTTCAATTCCGCCGCCGCCGTTCGTATCAATTATGCTGTGAATTTCATCTATAAACATAATTGAATTTTTTTCGGACGCGATTTCTCGTGCAATATGTTTGAGACGCTCTTCAAAATCGCCCCGAAATTTAGAGCCGGCCATTAAATCAGGCATGCTGACGGCGTAAATGTTTGCATTTTTAAAGAAGGAAGGGACATTTCCGTCCGCAATTTTTTGCGCAAGTCCTTCGGTTACTGCAGTTTTTCCGACGCCGGCGTTTCCTACATACAAAACGTTATTTTTTTGTTTTCTGCTCAAAATTTGGACGGTGCGTTCAAGTTCTTCATTGCGCCCGATAAACGGAGAAAGTTCTCCGTTTCGTGCTTTATCGGTCAAATTAACCGTAAATCTTTCGAGTACCGTTTTCGGTTTTTTACGTTTTCCGCTATCGGTTCCGAAATCCATTTCTTTGGTTTGCTCGCTGCCCTGCGTCGAATTTTTTGTTTTTCCTTGTAAAAAATCTTGGAAAGCCTGAATGCCCGAACCGTTTTCGTATATACCGGTGCCGTTTTCGGTATTTTCGACCTCAACAAACAGCTTCCCGTTATTCCGTCTCAATGAGGTTTCTACATAATTTACATCGGATTTTCCGTCGTCGTAAAACTCTTTCGTGCTTAAAAGCTGCAGCAGCTTCAGGCGGTTGATGCCGCCTTGTTTCATAAAAAAGGAGCAATGATTTTTATCTTCGTCAAAAAGACCTACAATGAGATTGTTAAGCCCGATAACTTTTTTTCCCGCATTGACGCAGTAATCTATGGCTTTATCGAATACGGTTTGTAATCCTAAACTTTGCATCGGTTCTTCATGCGGATTATCGTAGAACGAGGGGATTTCGGTTTTAAGATAATGAACCGTGCTGTCATGTATATAGCGCAAATCCGCCCCGGAAAGTGTAAAAAGTTCCAGTATTTTCGGGTGAAACATCATCGCCAAAAGCACATGTTCGGGGGTTACGAATTCGTGATTCAGTTTTTTTGCTTCTGCCGCCGCTTCATGAAAGATTGTTTGCACGGTGTCGCTTATTATCAATTTCATATTTTTTCAATCCTGCATTGCAGCGGGAAATCATTATTTTTTGCCGCCGTCAGTACTTGAAAGCATTTTGTGTTTGCAATATCGTAAACATAGGTTCCGATAACCGCTGAGCCCGTTTTATGAACCCTCATCATAAGCGTTTCCGCTTCACCGGGAGATTTGTTAAATAACTCCACAAGAATAGTTATGACAAAGTCCATAGGTGTGTAGTCGTCATTTAGCAGAATAACTTTATAATTATCCGGTTCTTTGAATTTTTGTGAAATAACCGGAGTTTTCAGCGTTTGTTTTTTTGCTTCCATAGGATATAAAGTACATCAAAACCGCATATTTTACAAGTAAATTTAAAATTTTATTTTAAAAAAAGTAAAAAAGAGCTGGATATTTTAGAAAATTGTGATATAATACGCGTTATGAAATTGCTGGCGGATAGTATCAGTAAACGCGAAAAAACTACTCCTCTCAATATCGGCGAAAAAAATGCCGTGATGGAAAGAATATTCGATACTATTTTTTCCAAGCGTAAATTTCTGCTTTTAGGACATGAATTTGCCGATGAAGATTGTATAGCTGCTATGGTAGCGCTTGCTCTTCTATTAAAAAAATTTTCAAAAGAAGTATGCATATTTTTAGCAAAACCGATTCCCGAACAATTGCATTTTTTCATGGGCATTTGCAGCTATAATAATATTACGGTTTATACGGGTAAACTGAGAAAAATAGCCAAGCCCGACGTAATTTTCATTTTAGACACGCCCAAACCCTCAATGATAGCTGCCGACGGTTACGGGATAAAATTGTTGGCAATGCCCGATATTCCAAAAATTGAATTGGACCATCATTTTACCGCCGATGCCGATTATTCCGGAGACCCCGGTTACCGGCTTACACTGCGGGCATCAAGCACATGTGAAATAATCGCACAAATGTGCGGCAAGCTGGAGGCTCAGCCTCTTATCTTAAAAAAATACGGCATAGAAAATCTTTATTCGAGAAATATCGTGCTTTCAATTGTTACCGGAATGATAGGAGACGCTAAATTCGGCGACTATCTTGTAAAACGCCGTGACAGAGCATTTTATGCATATTTTTTAAAGAAATTTAACCGAATGCTGTCGGAAAAGTCTTATAAAAATAGTGGCAACATACAGTCTATAGATGAAGTTTTAAATGTTTTGGAAACGCTTTCTGCGGAAGAAAGCAAAATCTATGAAAAAATCATATTTCTTTCGTACACAATAGGAAATGTCGGTGTAATCATCTTGGACAAAGAAAAATCAAATGATATAGTCGCATCCCTCGAATACCCGAAATTCTTAGGCGTAATAAAGCAAGCGACAAATACTATCGCTGACAGAGCAAAAGGGTTGGGGCTGTCCGTATATTTTGATCCGCCTGAAATTTCCGATAAAATTCAGTTTAGAATTAGAGCATCGAAAGACGTAAAAGGCGTTGATGTACGACCGCTTTTAACGGAATTGCAGGCTATGGACGGCGGGGGCCATCCGGGAGCGATCGGCTTTAGGTTTCCGGTTTCAAAAATAGACAACTTAGACGAATACATTAAAGTTATAATACAAAAAGCGCAAAACTTACTTTCAAATGAATACGCAAAAAAATAATTTCGACAAACAAATGCAAGAAGTGATTGCAAATTTACCTGTACGCGGACAGCCGTATTCAATCCTTCTTCATTCGTGCTGCGCTCCGTGCAGTTCTTCGGTCATATTACGGCTCGCTCCTTTTTTTAAAATAACCGTTTTTTATTATAACCCCAATATCGACACGGCGGAAGAATATTTAAAACGGGCTAAAGAGCAAAAATATCTTATTTCCGTTTATAATGCAAAAAAAGCTTCCGCATTTCCGATTTCGGTAATTGAAAAAGAGCACTGCCCCGAAGAATTTTTTGCCGTTTCAAAAGGGCTCGAAAATTGTCCGGAAGGCGGAGAAAGGTGTATGCGCTGTTATTTTTTGAGAATAAAAAAAACCGCCGAAACCGCAGACTCCGGAAATTTTGATTTTTTTACGACAACACTCTCTTTAAGCCCGCTGAAAAATGCCGAAAAGATAAATGAAATAGGGTTTTCCTTTTCAAACGGAACCTGCAAATGGCTTCCGTGCGATTTTAAAAAACGGGACGGTTATTTGCAATCTGTTCTGTTAAGTAAAAAACTGGGGCTTTACCGGCAGGATTATTGCGGCTGCCATTATTCAAAGGAGGCTAAAACGATGCATTGAATTTTTAAACGACAAAGCACTTTAAAAATTCGGATTGAGCCGTTTCGTATGCAGGCAAAATCAAACACCCGGTGCAAAATAATCGGAGACGCTTTCGGCGTTTCGCGCTTGTATGTTCTTGCATAATGCTGCGGAACGGGCGGCTTCGGGTATTTACGGTCTTTTGTTGTGGTTGGGGATTACGGGCTCGGCACCCAACTGATGAGGTAAAGAACATTCAAAATAAAATAGCGGGGCATCTTGCAAAAACCTTGTTGGATTTGTAGAGACCCCCGACAGTATACTGGAGAGGTTACAGTAAATGAAAAATAATACCGCCGGAAACGGTAAGCGGAAAATTTCGTTAAAAGCTAAATATGCGGTTGTGCTTATTGTGTTGGCTTCAGTGCCTGCGCTGATTGTAAGTATGGGTTCGTACATATATATGGTTAACCAAAGTTATGCAAGTATCGACAAAGAAATAGACAATGCCGTTTCGGAAATCGATTTAAAAGTCGGTACTACGCTTGCCGGTTTAAGTGAACTTAATTCTTCAATTGTAAAGCTCGATTTAATAAAATACGCAAACGGTAAAATTACTTCTTACGTTAACTTAAAGCCGGACAGTACGGACGGCAAAGTAAAAATGGATCCCGATTCTTTCGGTATGGAAGAAAAAAGAATATACGATATGATGAAATCTTTTGTTACCGCTTTTTCTTCGATTCCGTATATGACGCTTGCAACTGAAGCGGACGGCGGCATCGTAATGTATCCTGAAAAAAACAGAACGCCGGGATACGATGCAAGAACGCGGAGCTGGTATAAAAACTGCGCAGAAAGCCGAGACAATCAAGTACTGTCGGATATGTATATTTCTTCGCTGGACGATATAACGTTGGAAATTACCGACAAAATAATTCTAGACGGAAAACTGCAAGGTGTATTTTCGACATCGGTTGATCTTTCATATATAAAAGACATAGCTGCACAAAAAAATATCGGGAAAACCGGCTTTATTATCATTACGGATAAAACGGAAGCAATCGTTGCTCATCCGAACAATCCGGAAGCCGTCAGTAAAAATATAAGCTCGCTGGGTGAAGGCTACGCCGAAATTCTAAAAAACGAAACCGAAAAAACGGTATATCAGACTATCGGTTCAAAAAAATATGCATTAAAAATAATAGACTCATCAAATAAGAATTTAGGATGGAAATATATTTCTATATTAAATGCAATGATCGAACAAAACGAAGGAAGCGGACTGTTACTGCAAGCGGTATCGAATATTGCCGCCGTTACCGACGAAGTAAAAAACGGATCGAGTGAAATGCTTATGGGATCGAATAAGGTTTTATCCGAGATGAAAAATCTCACAAAAGCAACCGAAAAAATTACTTTTGATATGAGCGAAATTGCTTCAGGTGTTGTTCAAATAAATAATGCAGTCAGTGAAATAAACGGCATAGCACAAAAAAATAAATCGGGCGCCGATAATTTATTTACGGAAGTAAATAAATTTAAACTGAAATAATTTTATGCTGAAATATTCCGTCGGTAAAAATTTAAAAGAAATAGGATCGGTTTTCTCCCGTAACGGCTTTTCGGCTTATCTTGTAGGAGGAGCCGTTCGCGATTGGATTTTAAAAAAAACTTGTAAAGATTTTGATATCGCGACGGACGCTTCTCCCGTGCAAGTTCAAAAATTATTCCGTAAAACAATTCCTACGGGGATTGAACATGGAACTATCACGATTTTATACAAAGGAGAACAAATTGAATGCACGACGTTCCGAACCGAAACGGGACACTCGGATGGCAGGCACCCCGATTTGGTACATTATCTCGGAACAATCGAAGAAGATTTAAGCCGCAGGGATTTTACAATGAATGCAATAGCGGTTAATCTTAAAGACGGCTCCGTAATTGATCCGTTTAACGGAATAAAATCGATAAAAGCGAAAATAATTAAAACGGTAGGAGAACCCGCTTTACGTTTTGCCGAAGACGGTTTACGCCCCATTCGCGGAATCCGTTTTGCCGCGCAGCTCGGTTTTAAAATAGAAGAACGAACGATTGCCGCAATTCCCGATGTGATTGACGTTTGTAAAAAAATATCGGTAGAACGTTTCCGCGACGAATTTATAAAAATACTTAAAACCGAAAATCCGATTATTGCCTTACGGCTTTTGGAAGAGACAGGGCTGTTGAACATATTTATACCGGAACTTTCTTTATGCCGGAATATAGAACAAAAAGGAATGCATAAGTTTGATGTCTTGGATCACAGTTTTATCGCATGCAATGCAGCCTACAAAAATAATGTAATTGTCCGTCTCGCAGCTTTATTTCATGATATAGGAAAGCCGTGTGTCCGCCGCAAAAATGAAGCGGGTGATTATATCTTTTATAAACACGAAATTGTTTCGGAACAAATGACGCGGAAGATAATGCAGCGGCTGAAATTCTCAAATAAGGAAATCGATTCGGTTTGCCGGTTGGTTTTACACCATATGTTTAACTACACCGATGACTGGACTGACGCCGCCGTGCGACGTTTTATTGTTCGTATAGGAACCGAAAATATTGCCGATTTATTTGCATTGCGGCGAGCGGACGGATTCGGTTTAGCGGGACGACCGCCGGATATTCGTAATTTACTGAATTTTCAAAAACGTATTGAAAAGATTTTGAAAAATAAAAATGCGTTTACAATAAAAGACTTAGCCGTCAACGGAAATGACTTAATGGAAGCCGGTATCTTTCCTGGTCCTAAACTGGGAATTATTTTAAAAAATCTTTTTGAGACTGTTCTTGACGACCCCTCACAAAATTCAAAAGAAACCCTTTTAAAAATTGCGCTTGCATTGAACAAAAAATTATCGTAACACTATTAAAAACATCACAAATAAATCTAAGAGAAGCATTTAAAAACTTCGGTTTTTCGAGGTTCACTATTGTATTTCTTTTATAAATTCGACGGCTAATTCGTTGAAGCCGAGTTTTTTAAAAAACAAATGCGCTTTTTTATTTTTAATTCCGCTTTCCAACGCAATCCGTTTTATACCCGTTTGTTTCAATTGTTGCTCAAGCCATTTATATGTTTTTGTTCCGTAATTTTTTCCGCGTTCGTCGCGGGTAATTATAATATCGTATAAAATTGCATATTTATTTTTATAGTCGACGCCTAATACCGCTATTCCTATCAATTTCATTTTTTCGTTTTTTATTGCAATATAATTGATAGTGTCGGACGTGTGTAGATATTCTTCAACAAAAGCTTTTTCCATATCTGCCGTCCATTCCATATTTTCATTTATTCTTCCCGCTTCCAAATCGCCTAATGCCATATAATCACCGGTAATATTTTTTACAAACATTTTAGCGGCATCATCAATTTCTTTTCCGTTACCGATATTTTCAAAGATGAGATTGTCTTCTTTATTTTCGCTTATAACAAAATTGCCCATAACCGAAAGTATAAGTATAAATGGAAATTGATGTCAATAGATGGACACTTCGATTTGCAAAGGATGCGAAACGGATCTTGCGAAGTTTTTAGAGATTCCCTAAATATTTTTTTACTGCGACGATAATACTATCCGCATCTTACAGCATAAATATGCATCGTGTCTTTTAGTTTGCGCAGGGAAGTTAATCAGTCAATGTTTTATGACGAGGTTGTTGATTAAAAAGGAAAAATAAATTTTTTTCATTATGATTTCATATCCGCTTAAAACACGGTATATGGGATAATTTTTTCAATGTTCAAATAAAATTCGACTTCCGCTTTAAATAAGCCTGATTCCACATAAAGACGCGGATTTGATTTTATTAAAAGTTCTCCGGTTATTTCTTTAGGTTTGTTTTTAGTGAATTTTCTTGCATATTCGCGAACGGCATTTTTAGCGGCTTCGGCATAAGCGGTATAAACACCGTCAAGCTCATCCGACCGCTCACCGCTGCCGCGTCCTTTTATAGTCTTATGTGAAATACTTTTCCAGAATTGCAGGCGTGCGGTTTTGTTTTCAGGTATCCGATATTCAGCCCAGCAATAATAAAACGGATACTTCAGCGTTATGCTTGTAATAAAAATATTTTTATCGTCTGTTTCAATTTGAACGATAGGAGCAAGTTCAAAAAATTCTTTGACTCCGCGAGTTTTATCGTAAGGTGTGTACGAAAATTTCAAGCCGTACGTCATAGCGGAAAGAATGTAGCGGGAAAGTTCGTTCAACGCTGCTTTTGGAGGAATACTTTTTTCTTTTTTTTCTTCGGTAAAACTGCCCGGCTCCGTTTCCAAAAAAACCCATACGGGTGAACGCACGATAATTTCAGCATTCTCGGAAGCACCCGAATACGAGTCGGTGAACGCAGAAAAAGAAAATAAAAAAACAAAACTAAAAACAAACAAACGGTTTTTCATAATTTGAGCATTCAAACAAATCAGCGGTGTGTCGAATTCCAAATTTTAAACGGATTTATTCCAAAGCGTATTACAATATATAGCCAGCCTGCAATAAGTCCGATAAAATGCGTAAGATGCGCTACACCGTCGCGAGCCGAAAAGATACCGATAAGCTCAATAACAGCATATCCTAAAATCAAAAGGGGCGCAGGAATAGGCAGTATTCCCCAAATATAAATAACGGAGTTCGGGAACAATACCGCATATAAAAGCAAGACACCGAAAATTGCCCCCGAAGCTCCTATCAGATTTATATTGTAAATTCCGACAAACGCATAAACGGCAAAACTGAGTGCGCCGCACAGTGTTCCTATCAATAGATAATACAAAAGGAATTCGCGTGAGCCCGTCTTGTGTTCGATTGGAATACCGAAAAAAAGCAAAGCAAGCATATTAAACAGTAAATGAAAAAAATCGCCGTGTACAAATTGATATGTAAAGAGCTGCCAATACATACCGTTTTTTATAACGTATTTCGGTACAAGTCCTAAATAAGAATGAAGCTCATAAAATACCGATGTCAGCAAATATACGGCGACGTTTATTCCGATTATTACAATGACCGTATTTTTATATGTGTATTTAAAAGGTTTTCGCAAAATATTCATAAAATAATTATTCCTTATTTTCTATATTTACCGGTATATTCTTTTTTGAAATTGAAACACGGTTTCTGCCGTTTTGTTTCGATTCATACATCGCTTGGTCTGCTCTGTTTACTAAATCGTAAGCGGATTCAAAATCAAAATTATAAGATGCCGCACCGGCTGAAACCGTAACTTTTATTTTTTCGTCGTTATATGTAATTAAAGTATTTTCAACGGTTTGCCGAATTCGTTCGGCAATACCTTCGGCTTTTTCTATGGGCGTGTCATCAAGCATCAAAACGAATTCTTCCCCGCCGTATCGTGCCGCCATATCCGTAGTACGGGTTGATTTTATTATAATGTTTGCAATTTTTTCCAACACAGCGTCCCCTGCTGCATGTCCGTACGTATCGTTTACTTTTTTAAAAAAGTCTATATCAAACATTAAAATCGAAAGCGGAATATGCTCGGCAGATATATTATTGATTCTGTCAAGCCTTTCGGTTAAGACCGTATAAAAAAAATGTTTTAATTTTAAATGCGTCATGACATCCGTCGTTGTCATTTCGAGCAATTGAGAATTATTGATGGCAATGGCTGCAAGTGATGCGATGTTGGAAATAAGTTCTCGCTCATATTCGTTATAAATATATCCCGCTTCCATTTGTTCTCCCAGCAATAAAAAACCGACCATTTTATTTTTAGCTTTTAAGGGAATAAAAAAAGAAGGATTAAGAGCAAAAATTAAATCCATAATTTTATCGTGTTTAACTTTTTGAGCAATTTTTTCAAAAGGTAACCCCGCTTTTTCTTTTTCTAAAATTTTAAGCATCGGATGTTCTATACTAATTGCATATTTACCGCCTCTTAAAATATCGAAACCGTAATGCTCGCGGTACAATACAAAACTGTCATCGTCAAAAGATTTTCTCGTAAAAATTGCCGCACCGAGTGTTCGCAGCTGTGCCATTACACTATATAGCAATGCTTCAATAAGCCTGTCAAATTCAAGAACCGAATTTAAACTTTTTGAGACTTCCAGTAATTGTTTTAAATCGAAAATTTCTTTTTCCTGCAAAATAATTTTTTCATTATTTAATCTACAAATTTTTTTACAAGCTTTTTTCTTTTTGCGTTTATTTTTATTTTTTATACTCATTTTTCACCTATGTAAAGGCCGGTTTCTTAATTTATTCCGGGAACATCGAATATAACATAATGTTTTAAAATATCTATGAACGCTTCAAAACTCGGCATACTTTCTTCAAACGCCGTAAACCGCTCTTTATTCCGCGTTGAAATTATCATAGCTTTTAAATTATTTACATATTCGGGAATTGCTTTGTGTGCATCTTTTGCAACCAGCATTGATGCTTTAAATAAATCGAAATAATGTTTTCCCGTTTCGCGGATAATGGCGGACACTTTTACATTTACCGCATCAATAATTTTAGAAAGATTTTTCTCAAAGTCACCGCCGTTTTCAAGCCGCATAACATATCCTTTTATCGCCTCAATTGAATTTTCGTTTTTACCGTTCATAAGTTCTTCAAATTCGGTAAGCTTACTTAAAATCGAAGAACAAAAATAATAGTCGGCAGCCAAATCTTTTTGGAAATTTTTATTTTCAAAAAAACCTTCAACAATAAGCTCTCTTAAAAAAGGTTCTATTTGCGGTTCATAAATCATTTTTGTA
>CAUUAT010000039.1:0-17144 GCA_963543195.1 uncultured Treponema sp. | reverse complement strand
TCCGCATTCTCCAGTTCAACCTGTGCAATCGAAAGAAGAGCAATAGGTACTGAATATGACGAACACGAAACATAATTCAATCCTGCATCCATACAGAAACGAACGTTTTCGGGACGGGCACCATGTTCACCGCAAAGGCCGATGTGCAAATCGGGTCGGGTAAGTTTACCGCGCTGAATTGCAATTTCGATTAAGTCGCGTACTCTGCCGTCCAATACCGCAAACGGATTGCCGTCTACAAGGTCGTACATGGTATAATCCGGCATAAAGCTATTAAAATCGTCGCGCGAAAGACCGAGCGTTGTCTGCGTCAAATCGTTTGTACCGAACGAGAAAAACTGTGCGTATTTCGCAATTTCGTCGGCACTCAATGCCGCTGCCGGAAGCTCAATCATCGTGCCGACCTTATATTCAAGCTCTCCGCCTGAAGATCGTCCGCGTATTTCTTCGGCAATTGCCGCAATTCCGCTGTATGAGTGTCCTTCAATTTTCTTTCCGTATACGATTTGTTTCAGTTCACGGAAATTCATAACCAGCGGAATCATAATTTCGGGATGCACCTCGACTTTCTCTTTTTTCAGTTTATATGCCGCTTCGAAAATCGCTTTTACCTGCATTGCATAAATTTCAGGGTAGCTGATTGCAATTCGGCATCCGCGGTGCCCGAGCATCGGGTTAATTTCGGAAAGCATATCAATTGCTGCCTGTAAGTCTTTTTTATTCGGTTTTTTCTTTTCGGAGACAAGATATTTAATAAACCCGTCAAGTTCGCCATCGTTATGCGGCAGGAATTCGTGCAAAGGCGCATCCAAAAGGCGGATTGTAACCGGTTTTCCCGCCATTGCTTTTAAAATGCCGTAAAAGTCTTCCGTTTGGAATTTTTGCAGCTTATCCAAAACCTTTTTGCGCTCTTCTATATTTTCCGCAAGAATCATACTGCGGAACATATTGATACGTTTTTCATTAAAGAACATATGTTCCGTTCTGCAAAGGCCGATGCCGTCGGCTCCGAATGCAACGGCAAGCGCCGCATCGCGCGGGCTATCCGCATTGGCGCGTACATGGAAGTCCGAAATAAAACCTTTTGCGAGACTTATAAAGTCCAAAAGTCCCGATGTTTCGGGATCAGGTTCAATCAGCTTTGCTTCACCGAAAAAGACCGTCGAATCTCCGTAATACGGAACATTGAGTGTAATATAATCGCCCTCGTTGACCGTTACGCCGTCAATAACCGCTTTTTTCTGCATAATTTTCATATCGGGACGAACAAGTGAAATTTTTCCGTATTGGCGGGCAACAACCGACGCGTGTGCAGAGTATCCGCCTTCATTGGAGATAACTCCGGTAGAAACTTCAATACCCTTGACATCACCCGCATACGTTGCAGGCATACAGAGAATGCAGCGCGTGTCTCTGCCTTCCATTTTGGCAACACGCTGCGCTTCAATAAGAGAATCGGCTGTAAAATAAACTCTTCCGACGGCAGCACCCGGAGCGCCCGCAATACCGCCTTTGGAGGATTTTAAACCTTTCGTGCTCATAATATTTATAACCGGATGAAGAATTTCATTGAGCTGTCCGGGTTTGACTGTGCGGACAACATATTCGGCGTCGACGATTTTTCGGTTGTAAAGGTCCAATAAAAGATGAACGAGCGAAATTGTACTTTTGGCTTCCACCGATTTTTGTTCGATAAGCCACAGTTTTCCCGCTTCAATGGTAAAGCGGATATTTCTGATTTCCTTGCTATGGTCTTCCAAAAGCCATGCGATTTGTTGCAACGTCTTTAGATATTCGTTTTTAATCAAGTTAATATCTTTTCCTTCCGCATCAATTTCGTTAAATTTTTCGGCAAAGAATTGACCTTGCAGCTTCTTTTCACCGGTAACGATATTGCGGCTGAAAAACGAACCCGAATACGAATCCTTGCCGTAATTGCCGTACACCATCGGCTGAATTAAAAGCGCGACGTCATTATCGTTATCTTCTTCCAATTTTAAAAGATCGCTGATCATATGGATTGACTCTTCAAGCTGTGTTTCTGCGTTTTCAAAAAAATTTTTCGGAAGGTATTGGGCGTATTCGTCCATAATTTTGCAGGGACTGAGCGTGATTTTTCCGTTTTTTAAAATTTGCTTGATTTCTTTTATTCTTTTATCAAGCGAAGCGGCATCTTTTTCTTTCCCTTCAAGCTCGGCAATCCGCTGTGCAATAGTTAAAATACCGTTTAAAAGAAAGTACGTTTCATTTGCCGCGAAATTTTCACCGACGTTTTCCTGAAAGCCGATAACCGTTTCTTTTGTAAGACCGAAATTGTGAAGCGTCGGGTAATTTGCAATCAGCATATTGGGTGAAACGACGAGCTTTAAAAGAAGCGGATTTTCGGCATCACCGTATGTTTTTTGCACTTCTTTACTGAAATTGTGAAGGCTCGGGACAAGTTCGGGAAAAATCTTTTCACCGCTCAGTTCCTGCATTACGGTTGATTCGATTATTGCGCCGGGAAGGATAGGCAGTTTTAATTCCGCAAATTCGTTTGCTTGTCTTCCGCGTATACCCAATACCGTTTTATCCACATTTTTGTTTACGGTTTCTTTTTGATTAAAAAAATGTATATTCTTCGATAATTTCATTTTTCACTCCTTTTAATTAAAACAGATTCAAAACGGTGTCGGGAGAACCGCGTAAAAATGCTTCAAACATCGGACTTGCACCCTGTCTGAAATACTTCGACAATTTTGAGAGATCGCAAATTTCTTCCGCAGAAACCGCAAATTGAATAGAACTACCGTGTTTTACTTTACCCCATTTAAAGAGAGTGTTAATATCGACAATTCTTTCACCGTCGTAAAAAACCATAACTTCGGCAGTAGGATATTTTGCATTATAGCTTCGGATAATGCGCTTCCATGCTTCAACATTTCCGTTATGGAACAATTCGTTGGAAACAGGGACGGAAATAAGCTGCGACATTTTTTTCGGTCCTGTAGAAACTGCAGCAGGGCGCTCCAAATGAGAAGGTGCTGCAGGTGCGGCGGGAGCCGGCGTTTCGGCTGCGCGTGCGGTAGTCTTGGAACGGATGACCTGCCGTCTTGCGGGCGCTTTTTTTACCCGTGCAGGAGCCTGAATCTTTTTTTTCGGTTCGGCATATTTAAACGGACCCGTTTTCACTTCTGCAGGAACGGACACCGCCTTATTTTCAAACAGCTTTAAAATTGCAGCTACAATTGATTTTGCAAGACCGTCCGAAACTTCGCCTTTATCCTGTTTGCCGACATAAATAAGCAATAACTCGTTTTTTCTAAAACCTTGAATAACGGAAGCGGCGCCCGAGTTTTTCGGATTCAGTGCTAAAAAGCCCAAATCGGGGTGGTCGTAACCTAAAACAATATCCACACCGTTCCATTTCCCCACTTCTTCCACAAATTTTGAAGCGTTATCCAAAACCGCTTTTATATTTTCGGATACGACTTTATAATTCCATTTATCCAAAAGTGAAACGGAAAGAATCGCTCTCACCTGTTCCGGCTTAACGGTTTTTTCCCGTATCATACCGTTTATCGTATCGGCGATATTTTCAGCCGGGTTGCACTCGCTGAGGATTTCGATAACGGACTGAATGTGCCGCACCGATTGGTTGAAATCGTTTTTTTTAGCAAGCGGTGTAAAAAAATTGGATATATTAACCATAAAAATACTCCTTTAATTTTAAGAAAAAGCCCCCCGAAACGGGGTTGTTTCAGGGGGCCTAAAATTTTAAATCAATATAAAATTCGTAAGCCGAAAATTATATTTCTTTAATTCCCGACTTGGCTTTTCGTCTGCCTCGTCCTGAGTCTACCGAACCGGCTTTTGCCGCTCTGGGACCTCTGGCAACGCCTCTTCTCGGTCCTCGTTTTGCAGGTGCCGAGACGGCTTCCGCGGCGGCGGGAGCCTCGATAGCGGGCGTATTGTTCAGCATATCAATAAATTGCGAACGGGCAGCAGGAGCGGCGGATTTGGGATCTTCCTCCGCCGAAGCAAAGCTCTGCGCAATATCCGCTCGAACCGTGGAACGTCGTCGGCTGAACGAAGCGAACGCCGCATCGGCGAAACCTTTTGATACGCCATGCAGGAACTCATTAAGTACGTTTGCCATACCGTCAAGAGTTGCCTTCTTTCGCTTAATCGACGTAATGTCGAGGTCAAGCAAAAGACCGGGCTGAATATGGAACGGGTTGATAAGATAGTCGAATTTATTGAATTCGGCTTCAAGGAAGGAAAGCCTGTCCTCAACGACCCGTCTTTCAATCGGGTATTGATATGTGTACAGATCCTTCATCTTTTGACGCATTATGATGAGTTTTTTGCGGAGTTTATCTTTTTCGTAGATGTACGTCCGGTTCATTTTTTCAACTTCGGTTTCGGGCGTTTTTACAAAAGAAATCTCGTCCCAGACCTTAGCTGTGTCTTCGTACAAGGGATCACCGGTCTTGTCTTTAAAATTCTTTTTGATGTATTTCTTATAGCGTCCCGCTAAGTCGGAAAAGTCGGAGATTTTTGTCATAAATTTCGACTTTTCATAGGTAGTACGTACGACATCCCAAAGATGCTGAATTTCAGTATCAAAAGAGCTCATCATTACTTCATAAGCTTGCCGTTCCGCCAAAAGCTGGGCATTGTCGTAGTACTTGAGCTTAATTTGATATCTTTCATCAGGCAGATTTGCAACATCGGTATCGTCATATTCGCGCAAAATCAATTCGCGGGCATTTTTCAAGTTTTCGATGTATTGATAGCCCATTTTTGAGGTGTCGAGAATGGAAGTAAGCGAGTTAATTGCAGTATTGAAACCGCGGTTTCTGATGTTTTCGAGGTCTATGATTTTCTTCAAGTTTTCTCGAACATTCAGCTGGTCGAACGTTTCAGGATCAATTTCTGCCCGAAGATTGTTTATTCTTTCCATCAGTTGTTTTGAAACAACGTCATATCGCTTGCTCTTGGGGTTTTCAATATCATCGTCGGTAATCGTCGGAACTTTATTCATTTTTTCAAAAATAATCGCGCCGTCCGACAATTCTTCCAAACCTTGATCAATTCGGGCGTCTTTCATTTTCTCGATTTCTTTGTCGATAATGTCCATATAATGATTCGACAAAAGGTCTTTGATAAGGTACTCCACAGTTACTTGATATTGGAAAATCGGGCTGATAAGTTCCGTGTCGAGAATGTTAACCGAAAGTTTAACATCCGTTACGGTCTTGGGTTTGTAAAGATTATCTTTAAACGCGCATTTTACAATTGAATAAGCGTTTTCACCCCGTACAAAAGCTCCGACGTCGGTCTTTTGACGAAGCAACGAGTTTGTCAAAGTTTCCAAGTCGTTTACGCCGCGCTGTACATGACCTTGTAAATGGCCGTACATATTTACGATCGATTTTTCAATTTCGCCGGTGTTAAATTTATCGGCGCCGCCTACCGCGTCAAGAAGGGTCGCGATTTCTTTCGGTGTATAGCGGTCGAGAACTTTCATTTCTTCCCGATCAATAAAGCCGCGGACCTTTTTCAGCATTTCATCTTCAGCCGTTACCATATAACGGTTGAACATGTTTTGGTAGTTCTGGTTAAAGTAGTTGTACAACTTTTCTTTTACGCCGCCCATTACGTCCAATCGTTCAAGGACTTCTTTGGGAAGCTTTGTGTTCAAGTGGTGCAACACTTTATTCGTTTCTTCTTCAATCAGCTGATTTACTTCTTTCTGCTGATCACGGTAATCTTGAGCCAATGAGTTCCTTGAACCGACGGCACTTGGCTTTTCGGGATGGAATACATTCGGGCTCTGCGGTAAATCTAAATTTGCCATTATTAGCTCTCCTTAATGTTAGCATTTTTGTTATAATACAATATACAACACTAGTGCATAATTATAAACATATTTTGCAGAATGTAAAGAGTTTTTTTTAAAAATCCGTGATTTTTTTTAAAATATGTTATATAATAAGCGAAATATTACTTGAAACGGAGAGATTTATGAAAAACAAAAAAAATATTTTTGTATTTTTACTTATTGCAATTATCGGTTTTAATTTGCATGCCGGTGAAAGAACCATTCCGGTAGATATTGTTATAATGATTGATAAGTCATTATCAATGGAAGAGCCCGGTAAATTCGATAGTTTAAAAAACTGGGTTTTAAACGAATTGATCGGACAAATGATTACGGACGGAGATTGGATAAGTATTTATCAGTTTTATGAGAATCCCGAACATTTAATTTCGATAAACGTAAACTCGCCCGCCGATAAACAAAAAATTATCGCTACGATAAATGCGATAAAACCGGACGGTAAATATACCGACATCGGAAAAGCGCTTGACGAAATAAACAATACAATCCGCGACCGGATAAATAACGGTAGGTATAAAGTTCTTTTGTTGGTAACCGATCTTGAACAGGATGCGCCGTGGCCGTCAAAATATTCCGGAAAACAAAAAAAATTTTCCAATCCGTATCTTGTGGAATCGCGAATTATAAAACACGACAACTGGTATGAAATTACCGTCGATATGGGAATTTCAGAACGTGTTATAAATACAACATCTTTGCTTTTTTCGGATGTAATAAAAAACACCGGAAAAGAACGTACAAAAGCAAATGAGCAGGACGCTTTAATTAAAAATAAAAACAAGTAACCGAATTAAAATCGTTTCTGTTTAATTTACTGCTTTTTAAATTACATAACCGGTCATTTTAAAAACCGGTCACATTTTTAAGGAAAACCTCTAAAAACTAAAGTTTTTAGAATGGTCCTTTAGTTTAAGATCAAAGGTTTCGATTTATGTTTAAAAAAGTAACATATATTTTCGCTTTTATTGCCGCACTTTTTTTGCTTGCCGGTATAATTTATTTTCAAACGAAAAAGAAAAATCCGACGGAGCAGATAAAACCCGTAACAAAAACTATTATACCCGCGATCCCTTCCAAAGCGGGTAATCCGAACGGAAAGACGGAATCCGGTGCGAACGACACAAATGCAAAGATATTTTTGGAATTATCGAATGACGAAGTTTTTGTCGATGCAATTACGGGAGATTTAAACGGAGACGGAATAGAAGATCAAATCATTGCAGTAAAAAAATTGCTGGATCCTTTTTTATATTTAGTTATTTCGATTCAAGATTCCATTACACAAAAATTCACCCGCATAGAAGAAATACGCACTTCAATTACTCAGCCGAAATCTTTGACTTTTTACATTATGGAAACGGAAAATTCAAGCCGTGCAATCATTTATTCCGGAATGACTTCCGATAACGGACAAAGCTTTTCAATTCAAAAAATAAATAAAGATGAAGCCGGAGATGTCTTTTTTACGCAAATTGCGGATTTACGCGCGGATGTTCAAATCGTATTAAAAGAATCGGGCGGGCAAAATTATGCAAATGACGATTTTGCCGCATATAAAATTTTTGTGTACAATACCGACGCTTCCGCACCGAATACGCTTAATCAAATTCAAACCGAATATATTTGGAACGGAAAAACAAATATGTTTGAAAAAGGCAGGGAACAAAAAATTCCCGGAGAAAAAATAGAAAGCACCCTTTTACGGAAACTGCAAACCGGTAGTATGGAATCATTTATAGATTTTCTATCGGAACTTTGGTATCAATCCGAAGACGGAAGATATTCCGGCAGAAGTATTTATCTGGATAAAAAAGACAATAATATCGTATTCAATTTAGGCAGTATTGAAGAAATATATCAAATAAAATCGGTACTGCAGCGAAGATACGGCTTATATTTTACGGCAAATAATAAATCGATTCCGAATATTATACGAAGAGTGGATATTGAAATTAAAGGTGTGGACGAAATTCAAGTACGCGTTATTGATGATGTCGCAAGAATTAAAATAGTAACGGCTTCGTTATGGAACGGTACATATAAAAAAAATATAAACTCACTGCAATTTTCAAATATCGATAAACGGGAGGAAATTGCAACACTTAAGAAAAAAATTGTACAAAACGAAAGCAAATGGGAATCTCAAAACGGTTCGATAATTTTTTTTAACGGCAATAAATATAATCTTAAAAAAGATGAAAAAGATTTTTCCGGTTATTTTAACATAATCGAAATGAATAACGAAATAATTTTACAAATAAAAAATACGGACGGTATAAATAAATTTTATGTAATTGATTTTGAAGAGGTAAATAAAAAGCAAATAATTACACTCACAAAAATACAATTGAACATTAATGAAATAATTCCTGCGGGGGAAGACCCGTTGATATTTATGCGAGATACAAATTAGGGAATACCGGTTATTCCATAGGACACCATAGGCAGCGTGATTTGACAAGAACGATTAAACATATTATAATCTCTATGTTATTTCGGAGAATGTTATGAAAAAAAATTTTATTTTCTTTGCAGTAGTAACGGCTTTTATTTTTTCCTGCGCGGAAACGGTTATTGTGCCGGACGTAAAAGGTTCCAATTTGGAAAATATGAATACGGAAGAAACAAAAGATTCGATTTTGATTATAGATACCCGTCCGTATTCCGCATATAAAATAAGTCATGTACCCGATGCAATCAATATCCCTAAAGACGAAATAAAAAAAAGAATAAATGAATTTGCGGATTGGAAAAATAAGCCTATTTATATTTATGCGGACAACGATGATGACAGTTTTGACGCTGCAAGAATTTTTGTTGCGGCAGGATGTAAAACCGTATACAATGCCGAAGGTATAAGTCAATATACATATAAAACGGTAACGTATGATTCAATGCGCGGCATTGTTTTCGAACAAAAAATAAATTCGCCGGATGTGCTTATCGTCGATTGCAGGCTTAAAAAATATTATGATGAAGGACATATCGAAGGCGCAATTTCCATTCCGATTACGGAAATAGAACAAAATCTCAGTACATTGCCGAAAGATAAAAAACTTTTTTTGTATTGCAGTTTAGGGTCTGCCTCCGCCAGAGCGGCACTTGTTCTTTCCGAAAACGGATTTACCGAAATTTATAATACGATAGACGGAACATCCGAATATCCGTTTAAATTGGTGAAGGATACCGAATAAAATGCGCAACGCTATTATTATTGCACATCGCTAAAAGTCCAATCCGGTTTTATCGGTAGTCTATTATTTTCCTGAAAGTTTTTTCTTCCATGCAGAAACGGTTTGCAGTGCCTCAAGCGGAGTTATATTGTCGGTATTCATTGAAAGTATTTCATTAAGGATCATTTCTTCTTCGCTGAAAAGCGATGTGTTTTTTTGCTGATGAGGCTCCAGATAAGAATTGGAATTCACCGTGCGGTCTGAATTGTTTTTTAATTGAACTGCCATATACAAAAGATTTTCTGCACGCTGCAAAACTTTCGGAGGAATTCCCGCTAAACCGGCGACATGAATCCCGTAAGAGCTTTCCGATGCACCGTATGTAACTTTTTTTAAAAATACGATTTTGCCGTCGGCTTCAAGAACTTCCAATTTTAAATTCGTAAGGCGGTGATGGGTAAGACGGGAAAGTTCATGATAGTGCGTTGCAAAAAGCGTTTTCGCTCCAACCGAATTTAAAAGATATTCGCTGACGGCTTGTGCAATTGCAAGGCCGTCCTCCGTTGAAGTCCCGCGTCCAACTTCGTCCATAATTATTAAACTGTTTTTTGTCGCTGAATTAAGAATATAAGCGGTTTCCGTCATTTCGACTAAAAAAGTGGATTCGCCGCGGGCTAAATTATCGGAGGCTCCCACTCGGCAAAATATTTTGTCGACGGGACTTATTTCAGCTTTTTCGGCAGGGACAAATGAACCGATTTGCGCGAGCAACGTAATCAAAGCTGTTTGCCGCAAAAAAGTACTTTTGCCGGCCATATTCGGACCGGTAATAAGCGCAAATGACGGCACCGTTTCTGATTCTTCGGTATTTTCAGGCTCGCTGCTTGAAGAAAGAAAAATCGAATTCGGAACGAATTCTCCCGAAGGCAAATGCGCTTCTACAACGGGATGCCTGCCGTTTACAATATTTAAGACATCCGAAGAATTTACAATTTCCGGTTTTGTCCATGCATGTAAGATTGCAGCATGTGCGAACGAATGACTTACATCCAATTCCGCAATTTCAAGTGCAAGTCTGTACAAAAGTTTGTTTTTTAAAATTATTTTTTCACAAATTTCGGCAAATAATTTTTTTTCAATTTCAATCAGTTTCTCTTCGGCATTGTTTATATCGTCTTCAATTTGTTTTAGTTTTTCGGTTATAAACCGGTCGGCGGCTGAAATGGAGCGCTGACGGATAAAATAATCCGGCACGGCCGAAATATTTCCGAGCGATACCTCCAAAAAATATCCCATCATTCGGTTGTATTTTATTTTTAGATTTGTAATGCCGGTTGCCCGCCGTTCTTCATAAAGATAATTGTCAAGAATATCGTGCGCATCTTCTCTTATTGATTTTAAACGGTCAACCGCTTCGGAAAATCCTTTTTTAATCAGTTTCCCATCGGTAAGCGAAACGGTGCATTCTTCGTTTATCGAAGCGTCGAGAAGAGAATGCAAATCGAAAAGCGCGGACTCTTCTTCCTCGGTTATGCACAAAAATTGCAAAGCTTTCGTCTTCAATACAATGCGTATTTTCATTACGGATTCGATGCTTTGTTTTAACGCAAGCAAATCTTTTCCATGAGTTTTTCTCATCGCAATTCTTCCTGCCAGACGTTCAATATCTAAAATCGAAGAAAGATTTTTACAAAGTTCCGCCGCCGTTTTCTGGTCGCGATATAAGCTGTCTACTTTTTCAAGACGTTTATCAATTTCATTTTTTTTATTTAATGGATAGCTTATATACCTGCGCAATAAACGCTGCCCCATTGCCGTATGCGTATAATTGACGGTTTCAAATAACGTGTAGGCAGAAGTATTATCCCGTAAATTATGAATCAGTTCCAAATTCTTCCGTGTGGAATCGTCAAGTGAAACAAAATCGTTTTCACTGTAAATTTTAATACCTGAAATATGCGAAACGGTTTTGCAGGAAGTTTCTTCCAAATATTGAATAAGCAATGCGGCGGGCGGAACTTCGGGAGAAGTTATGGTAAGCGAAAAACCCTTTAAATTTTCGGTTCCGAATAAATTGCACAACCTTTTCTGGGATTGTTCTGCGTTGAAGCTCCAATCGGGGTAAAAGTTTTGCAGCATCTGCGGATATTCCGAAAGCATTTTTTTAAATAAGGGAAATTCGTTTTGCAGAGATTGCTGAATTAAAATTTCTTTCGGGTTTATTCTGCCGACTTCTTTTAAAAATTGTTCGTTAAAATCGGACTTAGGAAAGGACGTTGCATAAAAATTACCGGTCGTAATATCTATATACGCAAAGCCTGCATAAAAATCCGTACCGTGCAGCCCATACGTCTTTTTATTGGAGCAATAAATTGCAGCAAGATAGTTATTTGCCCCCTGCTCCAAAAAATCCTCTTCTGAAACCGTCCCGGGCGTGATTACTTCGACTACTTTCCGTTCCGTTAAACCGCCTACGACCGGCTCCGTTATCTGCTCGCACACAGCAATTTTTTTCCCCGCACGCAACAGACGGGAAATATAAACTTTTGCCGCATGGTACGGTACGCCGCACATAGGAACGTCCGCCCGTTTTGTCAGCGTTAAATTTAAAAGACGGCTGACTTCCACCGCTTCGTCATAAAACATTTCGTAAAAGTCGCCCAGTCTGAAAAAAAGGATTTCGTCTTTATACTTTGATTTTATATCGAAGTATTGCCGCATCATCGGCGTAAGCGGCTTGTTCACTTACTTTTTTAATTCCTGAATTATTTTATCGGTGATGTCTACCGTCGGACTGTACCAAATTATGCCGGAACTTTGCTGCAATGTCAAAACCATAGTATAGCCTTCCGTTTCAGCGACGCGTTTAATCGTTTCGTAAAGCAAAGAGTAAAATTCATCATCGTTTATTAAATCACGTTTCAGCATTGCAAGCTCATCATTACAAGCTTTTACATATTCCTGCAAAAAAGCCATTTTGGAATTGATTTGCTCTTCATATTTTTTTGCGGCACTGTCTTTATTTGCTGCCATCGCATCTACTTTTTTTTGTTTCAGCCTTATAATTTCATCCGAGAGTTCTTTCGTTTTTGCATCATATTTTTCGTGTTTTTCCTGATAATCACGGGCGGATTTGGAATCACGCCTGAAGGTGTCGAAAATTATTGAAGTATCTACAACTGCAAACCGTGTAATTTGCTGCGCAAATCCCGCAACTGCAAAAAACAAAAACAACAAAACTCCTGCAATCAATTTTAAAACTCCTCTATATCCAAACTTAAATATTCGGCACATTAAATGAAATAACAAATCGCCAATCCGCTTTTTTTCCGTTTCCCCATACGGGTTTCCAGTTTACCGATTTAAATGTATTTGCAAACATTAACCTGAGCGGAAACTGAGGGAGCGAGAATCTTAAACCGGGACCGAAACTGAAATAATAATCGTTTATGCTCAGCGTTTTTAAATCTTTTAAATCTTTTTTAACCGCGACCGCATCAAAGAAAAAATCAAATGAAAGAATACCGTGTGCGAGCGGCCACCGGAATTCTATCCAGTTATTTTGCATAACGTTTCCTCGTGTTTCGTATCCGAGCCCAAGCCAGCCGCGCCCCGCGAACATTCCGTCGATATTAAGCATATTATCCAAGCTGATAGTGTTTTTTGTCGTCGGTACTTGAAACGAAAATCCCGAATAAAATCCGAGAACGAATTTTAAATTCCAAATATCCGAAACGGGATAATCCAAAAGTGTAAAGTAAACCTCTGCCTTCGTATCTGATCGGAAATAATATTCGTTTTCGGCTTTGGGAATAAGACCGGTAAAACCGAATTTTTGGCTTATAAACCAACCCTTTGACGGGTCATAGTAAATATCTCTGTTATCTAAAGAAAGTTGCGTCCAAAGCGAATTACTTAAACTCCATTTTGCCTGCTCGCTGCGTATGGAAATTTCAAACGGCCTATACAATCTGTTATTATAAAAATTTTTTACAACACCGAAATTGATTCCGCCTTTAAGCGTAATCGTTGCAAATTTCGGGAACCATTTATAACCGGTACTTATTCCGAAATCGAATTCCAATCTGTCATATTTCATTTTGTAAGCGTCCGCATTATAAGTTGAGACAAGCGATGAAGTGCCTGCTAAAGGACTGCTGCCGTCAATAACTCCAAGCGGATATTTTGAATCGGAATATGCGTACAATTTTTTATGCGTAGCTGAAAAATTAAATCCTATTGAAAGAGGTGAGCCTAAAAACCAGTTTTCGGTAAATCCTATATTTAAAGTTTGCGTATCGGTTGCAATGTTTAATCCGGCGGAAAGCTCGCGCCCCGTTCCCACCAAATTTTTTTCTTCCCATTGTGCAAATAAAGACATAGGAAAAGCCGATGAATCCGAAAGCCCCGAAAAAGTTATACCGAAATTTATGCCTGCCGTGTTTTGCTCTTCCACATTGACGATAATATCGACTAAGTCTTGTTCCGAGCCTTGTTGTACGTCCGGCACAATGGACGAAAAGTAACGCAAATTAAATAAGTTTCTCAAGCTGTTTATGAATTTTGTTTTTGAAAAAACATCACCTTCTTTAATGAGCATTTCACGCAAAATAACATAATCTTTTGTTTTTTTATTACCTTTAATTATTATGTTTTCGATATGGCTGCGTTCACGTTCGATGATAGTAAGTTCATAACTTACTTCACGGGCGGCTTCATTGCGATTTTCTTTTTTGTCAATGTAGTTTCCGGTATATCCGTTTTCAAAATAGAGATCCATAACGCCGTTAAAACCTTGCTCAAATTTTACGGCATTAAAAACATCTCCTGTTTTCATATTTATTTTTTTTTCAAGTTCTTCGGTCGAAAAAAGATAATTACCGGTAAAGGTTGTTCCGGCATATTTAAATTGTTCGCCTTCCATAATGACAAAAGTCAGCGTTATTTTTTCTTTTGCGGGGTCGCTTTCGGAATCAATATCTTTTTTTACCGTTTCCACATGAGCGTCGATATAGCCTTTTTCACCGTAAAACATTTTAATTGCGGTTTTATCGTCCTGCAAGGCGGATTCTTTAAACGCCCCTTTTTGAATAAACCCCGCTTCTTTTGAACTTAATACTTTTTTTAAGGCCTTATCGGAAAATTTGGAATTGCCTTCAAACTTGATGGACTCAATAACGGACATTTTCCCTTCAACGATAGTATACTCGACCGTTATGCCGTTTGTTTCTTTGTCTTCTATCGCTTTTGACGAAACTTCCGCTTTTGTGTAGCCTTTTTCGATGTATTTGGCTTTTATCGCTCGCTCATCGCTTTGCATAGCGGTTTCGTTATAAATATCGCCTTTTTTCATTGTCCCTGCCGACAATAAATCCGATTTTTTTACTTGTTCGTTTCCTTTAAACACAATATCTTTGACGGCAGGTTTTTCGGTTACGGTAAATTCCAAAAATACGGAAGAATATTCATTGTCGGCAGCGACGGCTTTCGGTTCTATTTCCTTAAAATAATCCAACGCATAGATTTTTCCCAGAATTTCCCAATACAGATCGTCGGAAAAAGGCTTTCCCTTGTAAGATTTAAAAATCTCGTCCAATTCCGAACCATTGACGGTATTTAGTCCTTTAAAGTGAATATTAACTATGGGCTTACCGTTATACCATCCTTCGGCAGCTTGTGCAAAACAGGAAAGCGTAACGGCCGCTAAAATTATAAAGGCAATTTTCTTTTTCAACATTTTATCCCCTTAAAGCTGTTTGAAGCTAATAGAAAAATTTCCATGATAGGGTTAGTCCCGTATCAGGTACAAACATAGTGTCCGGTCTGGTAGGAGCTACATACCACCTCAGTAAAAAAAACGGGGTATTCATTTCCAAACCGATTTCGGGCTGAAATAATAAATTTCCGTAAACGGATCTTCTTACGGTATCTTTTGCCGTAAGAGGATCATAATAACTAAGATGCAGTGTAGCGTCCGCATATATGGCAGAACCGAAATACTTACCGATGTAAACACTTGTATTATCAAAATAGTTACCGAGTGTCAATGGTGTGTCCGCCGATGATTTAAACAAATTTTCTAAAATCACATTTTGCAGAACAAGTGTCCGCATAGAAAAAACGTCAAGATGGAGCAGATTTCTTATATTTGCTTCGGCTTTCTTTACAAGCCCCATCTGTGCAAAGATATCCGAAGCGTTTGCAAGCACTTCCTTTAGAACATTGCTTTTATTCGCTTCGCCTATCGCCGTCTGCCCCAAAAGCATCATTCTTTCGGTATCGGACATCGGCGGAGATGTTGAAATAGTAGGATTAAATCGTTCAAGATCAAGATATTGATCCTTTGCGGTTAAGGTAATCGTTATCGGCTCACCATTGGACAATTTATCTTTTATTTCCGCTTTCAGCGATATAACAGGTTCCGTTCCCGACAAACTTTTTGCAAAATAAAGAGTTCCTTCTTTTACAAAAAAATTCCGCTTTATATAAAAAATCTCACCTGTCCGTATTTGTGCGGATCCTTCCATTTCAAACTTCGCCGAATCGGAATCGACGATCATCGTCATAGGCGATTCGGTGTATGAGACGGCTCTTAAAAACGGGTAATCTGTAGAAGGATACCTGAACTCGCTTTTTTTACCTAAAGCCAAATTCAACTTCATATCGAAACTGGGTCCGTTTCCCGAATATTTCTCGGCAATTTTATAAAGTTCGTCGAACGGAACCGAAAAATAGCCGTCATCAAAAAAAGCGTCACCTTCCAGATGTATATGCTCAGGCGCTATGTCTATCGTGATATTCGTCTTCGCCTTTCCGTCCGAATGAAACGCAAGATTTTTTGTCTTTAGTATTCCCGACTCATCATCGACGGTCCCGCATTTTATCGTCGTATAATACGGAATCCAACCAATAAATTCCGAAGTAACTTCCGCCCACAGTCTTCCGACCTTTCCCGGTACAATTGTATAAGGAACGGTTAAATTCGTTCCGTCAAAAATGATCGGAACGGATGCTTCACCGTAATTGTCGGGAGAATACTTAGGCGAAGAGCCGGTAATTTTGGAACCGATGAGATTTCCGTAAAAAAGGGGATCTTTTTGAGTTCCTTTTATATACATATTTCCGGTAATTTCGCCCGTATCAAATCGTACAATATCAGTTTTCGGAATATACCTCATCACCGTCGGCATATCAATAAAAATATCCGAACAATCGAGCTCGACCGCATCTTTTGTAAACAAGCCGTCGACGTTTAAATGAACAGGAAGCGAACCGTCGATATGAAAAGAAACCAATCCGTCATCGGTTTTAAAGCCGTAAACGGTATCTTCTTCACCTGCGTAAACGGCGGTAATATTAGGCTCGCGGTTTAATGAAGCGATTATATCTTTTGTCCCTTTATTTCCGAAAAGCGCCCAATCGTTTATTTTCATAGTGATTGCATAATTGGAAACGGCATACCGTAATTTCTCGGCAAGGGTTTTATTTTTTTCATTATCTGAAGAAATAGGTGAATTAAAATAAAAATAAAAGGAGCCTTTTGTTTCCGATGAAGTGCCGGCGGACAAATAATTGAATGAAAGATTTCCCGCCATATTTTCAGGACTTATTTCAGCGGAAATATTATCAATATTGTGAACATCCCAGCTGAAATGAGTATCGTTAACAATTATTTGTTTATCGTCCAGCACGGCGGTTAATTTTCCGGTAAGAGGTTTTCCGTTTAAATTATAATTAAAATCTTTTAAATCCGCTTTTATTAAAAGCGCATCGGGTGAGCCGAGAAAAACGGTTTCGACATTTATTTTATTTTCCTGTTTTTGATTTGCAAAAAAACGATTTAATGAAACATTTTCAATACTGCAATTTCCGTCAAAATAAATTGTATCGGAAAAAGAAAACGAAGAGTCAAAAATAATTTTTTCTTTTTTATCCGAATCGGTAACAAAAATATTCGCCGCATAGGTTTTTAAATTGCTTTCGGAACCGGATGACAGGCTTAGACTTGCTGTTCCTTCCAGCTGCGATTTTTTTCTCCCTACTTTTACGGTATGAAAAAAAACCTGATTCGGATTTGCCGTACC
>CAUUAT010000038.1:0-17420 GCA_963543195.1 uncultured Treponema sp. | reverse complement strand
CCTGCCCTCTATAGCTCGATGGGCGTTTATTTGGCTTTAATTACTACAAACTGTGCAATTCTTGCAGTAACAATCGACGTAATCAATGAAGGATATAGTTTTATTGAGGCGATTGTGTATGCGGCGGGTTCAGCCTTCGGTTTTATGATTTCGCTTTTGCTTTTGGCGGGACTGCGGCAAAGAATCGATACGGCTCCGGTGCCTCAATTCCTTAAGGGAACTCCGATTTTGTTTGTCGCTGCCGCCTTATTATCGCTTGCTTTCTTCGGATTTGATGGGCTGATATAAACCTCATAAAATATTGATGGGATCCGCTAAAACCGGTGTTTTCGAAAGGATGTCAGTGGTCTTAGGAATAATCGGCTTTCGTCAAAACCGGTAAGCTTCGCGTACCCGGTGAGTGGAGCTCACCTTGTTATTTTTAAAAATTCGGCACAAAATAAAGGAGTATCGCTAAAAATCTCCGTTTTAGAAATACTCCTCTATTTTCCCGCATAAAAGCCGAATGCCGTTGTTTTTTACGCTTAAAACTTTAAGTAGACAAATCCGCTCTTTTGTTGTATAAACACATATGAAGTTAGACATTTCCGCGATTGCATTCGATATAGACGGCACTCTTTACCCCGCATACCGATTTAATATACGGATTATTCCGTTTGTGTTGAAAAATTTCAGTTTTATGACCGCTTTACATAAAACGCGCAAAGCGATACGGCGTATCCAGCATAAGACTCCTGAAAAACCGCTCCAAGATTTTTTTGCTTTTCAAGCGGAAATATTTTCACACTATTCGGGTAAACCGCGTAAGGAAGCCGATGCATTTTTAAACGGGCAAATTTATTCCGGATGGAAAAAACGGTTTGCAAAAATAAAGCCGTACCCGTTTGTTCGCGAAGCTGCCGAGACGTTCAAAAAAAACGGATTAAAAATCGGTATTCTTTCTGATTTTTTACCGGAACAAAAAAATGACGTATGGGGAATTCTTCCGCTGTGCGATGCAGCCATCGGTTCGGAACAAACGGGAGCATTGAAGCCCTCCGTCATTGCATTTGATGCGCTTGCGGAAAAACTCGGCGAGCCGTGCAAAAAAATTTTATATGTCGGCAATAATTTGCGCTATGACGTTGCAGGAGCAAAAAACGCAGGAATGCATACGGCTTGCATAAAAAGCAAAACATTTATATTTTTTTACAAAATCATCGGTATGCTTCGCAAAAAAAACTCCGTAACGCCTGATTTTTATTTTTCGGATTATCATCAATTATTGAAACTTGTGTTATAATCTGCTAAAATCGGTTTTATTTTAAAGGGTGAGCGAATGATTTATTTTGTTTTAAATGTTGTAACGCTGATAATTTGCATTGCAATTATAATAGGTTTTAGACAAAGCGATAAAAATAACCGTTCAATCGAAAAGGCGAAACGCTACGGCGAAAAAATAAAAGAAGATTTGGATGCATATATAAACGAAAAAAGATCGGCTTTAACCGATTTGATGACGGAGCTTGGGGTACAGCAGACGCGCGCAATTGCAACCGTAAAAAAACTCGATGAAGTCTATGAAGAATTTATGAAAAACACCGGCGCGATTGAAACCCGCTCGGCTGCCATTCATCAAATTGACGGTTACATAACGAAGTCTGAACGGACTATTCAGCAGTTGATGGATATGACCGACTTGGCTGAAAAAAACCTTGCCGAAATAAGTCAGGAATCCGATTTTATCGACTCGCTTGCAAAAGCGATAAATAAAGCAAAAGCGGATTTAAACGGCGTAACCGAAAAAATTGCCGAAATGCAAAACCGCTTTGCCGAAAATGCCGAAGAAAAACTTGAAGCGTATAAAGAAAAAATTTTAGAAAGAATAAACTTTTCAATTGAAGATGTGGAAAACCGCCTCGCCGCCGCACAAAAAAACACGAACGATGTATTGGATGTTGCCGCTATTAAATTGCAGGATCTTTATAAGCAGGCGTATACCGCTGCGAGCGACAAAGCAGGGTCGTTGCAGGAAGCCGCTTTTGCAAAATTAAAAGAAGAAACGGCCGAACGCGTTCAAAATTACCGCAAAGAATTTGAAGAAACGTCGGAACAACTCGAAACCGAAATAAATTCTGCCCTGACCGAAGCAAAAAAAACGGCGGCGGAATTTAAATCGGATTGGGAAGCTCAAACAAAAGATTTTACGGCGCAAATTCAATATGATATTTCAAGAGCCGAAGAAAACATAAACGAGCGTATACACTTTATCGAAGAAAAATTGAATGAAACGGAAAATTCTGCGGCACAGCGTTCCGACGCGCTTTCTGCCGATTTAAATCAAACCGAATCGACAATGCGTTCTCAATTCAATTCTCTTGTCTCGAATTTTCAAGAAAATGTAAGCTCGCTTGCAAAATTTACGGATAAAAAGTTAAGCGATTTCAAAGCCCAAACGGAAAACCGCTTTATCAAATTCGAGCAAACAATTGCAGGGGTGGATTTTTTAAAATCGGAAATTGAAAAAACACAAGAAAACGTAAAAGCGGAACTGCTTGCCGAAATATCGGCTTACGCTGCGTCCGTAAAACAAAGTCAGCAAAACTTTTTTGCCGAATTTACGGGCAATGCCGAAAAAATACGCGAACGTATGAAAGTAATAGATTCGGGAATCGAAGAATTAAAAGCAAAGGCGTATTCAAACGTTTCTGAAAAATTAAAAATGTTCGAGGATGATTTTTTCGCAGACCTTGCAAAACGCAGCGATGCCATCAGTCTTAGCTTCAATCAATGGAAAGAAGACGTTTCGGCGAATATGGCGCTGCTCGCCTCCGAAAATGAATCTGCGCGGAAAGATATTGAAATGCAGTATAAACAAGAACTGCGTACGCGTATTGCACAAGCGGCGGAAGAATATAAACACCAGTTCTCGCGGCTCGATGAAAAAGTCGGTGAAATTGTAAGCAATTTGGATACGCGTCTCAATGCGGCAGACGATAGAATCCAAAATTATGCGGATAAATTAAATGAAGATGTAAATAAAATAAGTGAAAAAGCGGTAAAACATTTTGAAGGAGAGCTTACGGCGTTTAGAACTCAGCTGCAAGAAGCCGTGCGTGTGCAAAATGTCGAACTTGAAAACGGAGCCAAAATGCTGCAAGACGGACTTGTCTCTTTGAGAAAAGAATCGGAAGCCGGTCTTGAAACCGTAAAAAAAGATTTTGAAGCGTGGAAAAACAGAGCCGACCAGCAATTTACCGAAGCCCGCACGTTATTCGATGATAAAATTACCAGTTTCGGAAGCTTAACCGAAAACGCAATAAAAAATTTAGATGCAAAGTATAATTCACAGTATAAAGATTTTATTACAAAAAGCGGAGACTCGTTTGAAAGTATCCGGTCCAAAATTAGCGGTATTGACGAAAAGATTCTTTCGGTAAATAAAGAGTTCGCCGAACACGCAGCTCAAATTATGAGCAAATTCGACAGTGATGCGGAAGAAATGCAAGCCGCAATCGATAAAAAGCTGCGTAGCGTAAGTTCCGAAGCGGAACGCTCGATACAAACGATAAACGAAATGATTTTAACGGTCAGAACGGAGCTTGATGATACTCAGGAAAAAGTCCGCGCGAAAATCCAAACCGATGCGGACAGGCTTAATTCGGTTCTTGAAGAAATCGACAAAAAACAAAATGCGTTTATTGCTCAAACGAAAGTCTTTGAGCGTACCGACGAGTTAAAAGCAGGGCTTGAAAAAGATATTGAAAACCTTAAAGGCGAAGTTACGCGCTTTGAGGTTTATCGGGATGCAATTGATACTTTAAGTTTGCAATATGAAAAGGTTACACATCTGGAAGAAGAAGCAAACCAAAAAATTATGCGTTTTATGAATGAGCGAAAAAATATTGAACTTTTGGAAAGCGAATTTATAAAATTAAATGCACTTTCGGATTCGATGGACAAAAAAATTATTGAACTTACCGGCGTAAATGACGATCTTCAACAATATCAAGTTCAAATTAGAAGAATTGAAGAAAAAATTGTAGATGTGAATACCCGGTATGAGCGGCTTGAAAAAAAAGAAGCGGTTTTGGACCAAACAATGAAAAATATCGATTCCGCCTTTGAAGATTTAAAAGAACTTGAAACCGAAATGAAAAACTTTAAAACCGATGTAAATAATTTACCGCCCGAAATAGAAAAAATTAAGAGTGCCGTCGATACTCTTTTGGAAAATTACGGCAGGGCTGAGGAGGTTTGCGAAAGAATCGAAACTTTGGATTCTTCTTTGGATGAATTAAATGCAAAGATGGATTCTTTAAAGCAGGCACGCAGCTGGCTTGCGGCGACTGAAACACGGTTAAAAGATATTTCTAAAAATTCCGAGTCGCAGCTTAAACTTATAGCGGATTTATATAAGCCGGAAAAAGGAGAGCGAAGCGAAGGCGACGTTGTGCCGCGGAGCAAACAAGAAACGGTGCTGCAACTCTCGCGGCAAGGTTGGAAAGAAGCGGAAATCGCGAAAGCCTTAAATCTTTCCGTCGGTGAAGTCGATCTTATTTTGGAATATTCGGACAAAGTGTAACGTGCACCGAATTTGAAAAAATCGGTGTTTGATGCTGAACGCGGAATTTAGCCGGTACTCCTGCCTTTAAAAAGCTGAAAGTTTTAGTGGTTTGCATTAGTAGCAGGGCATCTCTAAAACTCTAACCAAGTTTTTAGAGATGCCTTTTAAATTAATTTATAAGTATTTTTCGGTTGGATTTTACGTGATGCAATGCGACGGCTTGACGCCGGCTAAAAAAAAATGTATACTCGCGCACATGCCGTTTTACGGTAAATATCCGAATAGGGGAAACCCTTTTCGAGAAATAGAGAAGGAATGGAAAGCGGTTTTTCAGCTTTCCAAAGGAGAGAAACATGGCAGTAGTAACCATGAAAAACTTACTTGAATCAGGCGTACATTTCGGCCATCAAGTAAAACGCTGGGATCCGCGCATGAAAAAATTTATTTTTGCGGAAAGGAACGGAATTCATATTATTGATTTGCAAAAAACAATCATTGCAATCAGAGCAGCTTACGAAGCGGTACGCAAAGTAACATCTGAAGGTAAATCGGTTCTGTTCGTCGGTACAAAAAAACAAGCGCAGCAAACAGTTCAAAAAGAAGCCGAACGGTGCGGAATGTACTATGTAAATAACCGCTGGCTCGGCGGGATGCTTACAAATTTTTCAACTATTAAAAAAAGTCTTGCCCGTTTAAAAAAAATTGAAAAGATGGAAATCGACGGCACTTTCGACAGCCTTACAAAAAAAGAAGTTTCAAGGCTGCGCCACGAAAAAACGAAGCTTGAAAAAAACCTCGGCGGAATTAAAGAAATGAAGGATTTGCCCGGTATTCTTTTTGTCATTGATACGCGAAAAGAAGAAATCGCTATCCGAGAAGCAAAAGCGCTCGGCATTCCCGTTGTAGCGGTTGTCGATACAAATTGTAACCCCGACGGTATTGACTATCCGATTCCGGGAAATGACGATGCAATCAGGGCAATTTCGCTTTTTACCGGAGTAATTGCAAACGCCGTAATTGAAGCCGACAACGAACATGGTCTTAAAATTATTGAGGAACTTCAAGACGACGATGAAGTCGGAGATACCGTTTTTGATCCGTATCAAGACAGAGATGAAGAAATTACCGATTATAATAATTATACTCCTTCGGAAAACGAAAATGAACCGAAACCAGAAGAAGATAATAGCGATTCACTTGTAAACGATGAAGATTTATATGATGAAAAATAATAATAAAAAGGAATATATATGGAAATTAAAGCATCAGATGTAAAAGCCTTGCGCGAAAAAACCGGTGCAGGGATGATGGAATGTAAAAAAGCGTTACAGCATTGCAACGGTGACGCAAAAGAAGCCGAAAAATACTTAAAAGAAAAAGGTCTTGCTGCCGTTGAAAAACGTGCCGATAGAGTTACCAGCGAGGGAATAATCGTTATTCACAACACCGAAAAAAAAGCCGTTATGCTTGAAATGACGTGTGAAACCGATTTCGTTGCAAAAAACAACGATTTTATCGCCGTCGGGGACGATATTGCAAAAAACGCTTTCGATAACGATATTTCGGAGGTTACACCCGAATTGACCGCTAAAATACTCGATTTAGCGACACGTGTCCGGGAAAATATGAATTTAACACGGCTGATTTTAGTAAAAGCGGGTGATAATGAATACATTTCGCGATATGTTCACTCCGATAAAAAAACGGGTGTCATTACGGTTTTAAAAGCCGAAAACCCCGAAGTTTTTACAAAGAAAGAAGTAAAAGATTTCGCTTACGATTGCTGCCTGCATGCCGCCGCTTTTGTTCCTCTTTATGTAAAAAAATCCGACGTTGACCAAGCGTATATTAAAGAACAGGAAGAAATTTTCAGAAGTCAAACGGTAGATTTGGATAAACCCGAAAATGTAAAAGAAGGTATTATAAAAGGAAAAATCAACAAGCATCTTTCGGACATTTGTTTCCTTGAACAGCCTTTTGTAAAAGACGATAAAGTCTCCGTTTCCAAAAAAATGGAAGAAGTCGGAAAAAGTGCGGGTTCGAATTTAAGTTTGTCGAAATTGATTATTTTCAGACTCGGAATAGCCGCTTAAATTTTAAAGAATGTAAACACCGGAGCTTACCGTTTTTTGTTTGGGCTTCGGTGTTTAATAGGCGTTTGTAAAAAACTTATCAAATTTGCTGATAACGAATTTTTCATAGGTACCGTGTGGAGGTCTTTATATATCAATGACTTATGAAAAACGTCGTAAATAGATTTGCATTTTTTATTTTCTTTTAACGATTTCATAAATCATTAAAAGCTCATCCCGCAGTTTGGAAACGGCGGCGGATTCTGCGCTTGCAAAAGCTGCTTGGTTCAGCAGTTCTTTTGAGGCTCCCTCTAAAGTATATTTTTTCTTGTTCACTAAGTAGTCAAGTTTAAAAATAACATCCAAGTCCCGTTTGGAATATATGCGCCTACCGTTTGTATCTTTTTGCGGCTGCAAAAGCGGAACGTTATCCTCCCAGTAACGCAGGATATGGACTTTGATTCCCGTTATTTTTTCAACTTCGCCTATGGAAAAATACATATCGCTCCTTATGGGTAATTAATAATTTCTCTTGCGAGGAATTCTTTCATTTTATCTTTGTTGCGGAAATCGGCTTCTTTTCCTACGGTATAAAAACAAAAAGGAGATAAATGTGCAAGCAGAAAATCAAGTCGTGTGGAATCAAACGGACGGGAATTTTTTAGGAGCATTATTTTCTCGTAATCCGTTTTTTCCAAATGTTCCGTTTTAGACCAAAGCGGCTCTTCCAAGCGTTCTCCTTTGCGCGGACCGGTAATTTCGATTTTAATATCTTTTTCGGGTTCAAAACCCATATAGCGTATTAACTGCTTTGCCGTTTCAAAAATATTTACCGGCTCACCCATATCCAGTACATACGATTCGCCTGACTTCCCGACGCCTCCGGCCTGAAGTACAAGAGAGCACGCTTCGGGGATAGTCATAAAATAACGCATCATTTTTTTATCGGTTACGGTTACGGGACCGCCGTTTTTTATCTGTTCTACGAAAAGCGGAAAAATCGAACCGCGCGAACCTAATACGTTCCCGAACCGAACGAACATATATGCGGCATTTTTGCCGGCTTTTTCGGCGGTCTGTAAAACCGACTTCTCGTTAAGCATTTTAGAAATTCCGTAAATTGAAACGGGTTCTACAGCTTTATCCGTAGAAATCAAAACAAATTTTTTAACCGAGCATTCCGCGCAGGCGTCTAAAAGATTTTTTGTGCCGAATACATTGTTTTCAATAACGGCGACAGGATTTTCTTCCATAAGCGGCACGTGTTTGTATGCTGCCGTATGAAAAACCGCATCACACTTTAGTTGTCTGATAATATACCGCATATATTCACGGTCTTTTAATTCACCGATAATAGGAATGATAACGGCCTTATCACCGACTCCTCCCGATTGCAGTAATTTTAATTCTTTGTAAATTTGATAAATGGAATTCTCTCCGTGTCCGAAAAGATACAGTCGTTCCGCTCCGCCGGACAAAAGCTGGCGAGCAAGCTCACTGCCGATTGAACCGCCTGCGCCCGTTATAAGCACACGCTTGCCGCGCAAATACGCTAAACTCTTTTTTAGACTTATTTTGACGGGTGTTCTGCTCAATAAATCCTGCGGATCAATGTCCCGCGCCTGTACCAAATGAGCACTGCCGTCGATTATTTGTGAAATTGCGGGGAGAAGCTTTATCCGTGAAAAACCGGCAGCTTTAAGGATGCCGAATACTTCCCGCAAGCGTTCCGAACTGATACTCGGAATTGCAATCAGTGCTTCCGATCCCGGATCAATTCTAATTAAATGAACCGCTTCAGAAATTGACCCCAAAACAGGAATACCGTTAATTTTTGTTCCGATTTTCGCAGGATCATCGTCCAAAAATGCGGTAACTTTGCCGAAAATTTCCTTTGACAAAATTTCTTTTGCAATTGAGACGCCCGCCAAACCTGCACCGACGATATATATACTTTGGTTTTGTTTGATAGGTAAATTTGCCATTGCCCCTCCCTATTTTTTTCCGCTGAACCGGAGCTCTTTAAATCCGAAATCTATCGCAAAAGAATTTTGGTACATATCAAGCATAACCTTCGCTCGACCTTTTCTTTTATCCACTTTTATTATTTTTCCTTCAAGCCCTTTTAACGGCCCTTCCAGAATTTGAATGCGATCGTTTTCATCAAATACGGCAAGCGAAAATTTTGCAACACAGCCGAAAGATATAAAGTGCTTTAGCGTATCCAAATCGGAACCGGTCAAAGGTGTCGGCGTTTGATTATTAGGCAAAAACCGATAAAAACCTTTCAGCTGTTTGACGTCATTGTATATATCTTTTGTAAATTTTTCAGCTTCAATAAAAGCGTAACCCGGGAAAACTGCTGCTTTTTTTTCGGTTATTTTCCCGCTTTTCCGTATATTTAATATCCTTTCCGGCAATAAAATTTCGTATTTGCTTTCATTTTCTCGCATTTCTTTCTCTGTATTCCTCGATTTTACAAAGCCGGATTCTTTTCCTGTGCGGACTTGTACAACATAGTAATTCATTAAAAACGACTATATCATAAAATGCACAAGAAATAAAGTATAGAAAAGGAGAAATATACGTGTGGTTACTACAAAGCCGTGCCGCTTAAAGATAGGCTGAAACGGTTTATATTAGAGGGAACCTCTAAAACCTTCAGCTTGTAGAAGGTGAGTTCCGCTCGCCGGTTTTTCTCGATTTTAAGTTGCGATGTTTTTCTTCCGTCATTGATAAGAAAGACCGTCCTATGAGACAGTGCTAATAGGGCGTATGAAAAAATTCGTTATCGGTTTTGCCGATTGATCGGCTTTGCAGATGCGGAATCTCTATTTGCAAGGGATTCGAAGCAAGTCTAGCCTGAGTTTTTAGAAGATGCTCCAAATACACATATATCAAGAAACAGGGGAAAATTCTCATCCTCTTGCATTTTTGATATATTTATTGTAGTATGCTGCTGCACTATAAAACAACGGCAAATGATGCAGACCGTTTGCCGTTGTTTCAGCGGTTTGATCCGTTAGCTCAGTAGGATAGAGCGGCTGCCTCCTAAGCAGCAGGTCGGACGTTCGAATCGTCTACGGGTCATTTTTTAATTCGTGCAAAGCGTCAAAAGGATAAACTTCTTTAACACTGGTTAAAGTTATATTTTTCCTGCTTGAGCCGAAAACTATAGGCGTGTCGCCGCTCATAAATTCCGAAATAACTTGTCTGCATGCACCGCACGGACTTACCGGATAATCCGCATCGGGCGTCGCTATAGCCAAAGCTTTAAATTTCGTTTTGCCTTCCGATACTGCTTTAAAAATTGCAGTCCGCTCCGCGCAATTTGTAAGACCGTAAGAACGATTTTCAACATTCACACCGGTTATAATTGTGTCGTCGTCCGTCAATAAAGCCGCGCCTACATGAAATTTTGAATAAGGCACATAAGCTTTATTCGCAATTTGTAAAGCGGCGTCGAATAAATTCATCAATTCACTTGAAATTTCCATAAAAAGAGTATATCATAATTCGTATGTTTCTTAAAGGTAAGAATAAATTTATTTTTATATCCGCAATTATTTTCATTGTTTTATATATTTTTCTGGCCGCCCGCAACACAGGTACTGAAATTCGTTTTATACCGATATGGACGGCAAGCATAACCGAAGAAAATACGTTTAATAAACCCGCAAAAGAAGTATCCGCAGACACTGCCGAAGAAAAAGATTTTTTAGGTAAGAAGCCTCTTTTATTTATTCTTGGAAACCGTTTCGGTTTTTTCTCGGAAGACGGAACAATTTTGCGCACCGAAAATTTTACCGAACGGATAAGTGCTTCCTCATACGCATGGGCGCAGTATGGAACAAAATCCGTATCGACGGATATTTATTCGCCGGAAGGGAAAAAACTTTTAACGGTAAACCGCGCCGGTTATATTCACCTTGATGATGACCGAATTTATTTATTCGAGCCGGGCGGAAATTCAGTATGCAAATACGGTACGGACGGGCGGCTTCTCTGGCGCTTTTCCCACACCGCTGCAATTACGGCATTTAACTCCTCCGCTGCAGGCTCCGTCATCGGATATTCCGACGGAAAGTTTATTTATTTGGATAATTCGGGGAATACGGTTTTCACTTTTTATCCGGGCGGAAGTAATTATCAAGTAATTTTGGGCGCTGCACTTTCCGAAGACGGCAAAAAAGCTTTTTGCATTTGCGGGACGGAACCGCAAAGAGTTATACTAATAAACATAGCGGGAACACATTATAAAATTGTACATCACGCATATTTAAAAAATAATTCGTATGAGCGGCTATTCTCAAGTTTTGATCCGGCAGGGGAATTTGCCGTTTTTGAATCCGCCGATGGTATCGGCATCATTGACTGTGAAAAACTAAAGATATCTTTTATAAACGGATCGGGGAAAATACTCGGCGTCGGCTCTTATCCAAAAGAAAATCTATTGACCGTTTTATTGCAAAACGAAAATAAATGCACGCTTATCGCCGCCTATCCGCCCGATTCCGTAATAGGAAAAACGGAATTCAATTCCGAAAATTCGTTTTTAACTCAAAACGGCAATAAAGTATATATCGGAATTGATGCGAAAATTATAGCTCTCGAAATACAAGGGGTAAAATGAAAAAGAAAAGGTTCTACGTTTTTGTTTTTTTTATGGTCAATTGTTTTTTTTGCGCGTATTCACTTTCGTGGCCTACGGATATAATTAATTTTCTTACTCTTTTCGGACAGTCCGAAGAACCGAACGGAGAATTTTCGCAAGGGCTTATATTTAAAGATGCGGGCACTGTACGCATATCAAATTACGGAAGGCATTTAATTACGATAAAAAAAAGCGATAACGAAAGGCTGTTTCCCAGCACGCTGGGTAATTCCGCAATTTTTGTACATGATGACGGAATGCAAACGGTTTACGGTAATTTGGAAGACACGCTTTTTTTTGCCGAAGGGACTAAAATGGAAACCGGTTCCATACTCGGACAAGCAGGGCATTCCGCATGGGGTGAACCGGCTTCTTTACTTTTTCAAGTAATCGACACTATAAATAATGCCTTTATTAATCCGCTGCCGCTGCTTATTCCTTCGGCACAGGACACCATTCCGCCTCAAATTCAAAATACCGTTTTAATTTCGAGCGAAAATCAAGTAATAAATCTTGCGGAAGTTAAAACCCTAAAAAAAGGAGCTTATGATCTATACTCCGCAGTAACCGACAAATCAGAAAAAAACGGCGCGGTTCTTGCGCCATACCGCGTCAGCGTTTCGGTAAACGGAATAAACGCAGCGGTTCTTCCGTTTGAAGTTTTATTAAGCAAAGACGGCAGCATTTATTTGCAAAGCGTAAAACTGACTGCGGGTACCCTGTATCGGGAAAAAGGATTGCTGTATTTAGGCTCGATAAATTTTATAAGCGGCAAAACCGAGCTTTCCATAAACGCCCGAGATATAAACGGTAATGAGAAAAGCGAACGGTTTTCTTTTCAAGCGGAATAAAATTATCGGGTATCTTTTAAAAAACTCGGTTAGTTTTTTGAAGATGCCTCATCGTTAAAATTTATAACGCTTTTTAAGCTGTTATAAAACTCTTTTTTCTTTTCTTGTATTTGTGCGGATGTAAAATGGTTTTCCATTTTTTTAAAAATAGCTGCCGCCTTTTTTTCTTCTTCGTTTATGTTTACTGAAGGCAGTGCTTTCGCATTAAGTACTACTTGCACATTTACCGCTTTTTTTTCCGCTCCGTCTTTAAAAGTAAAGAAAATACCGTTTTTGACACTTAAGGGTTTTTCATTTATTTCGTACAATGTCATTTCGACATTTTTGCATGTTGCATCATCGCAGATGGTTACGTTTAGTTTTTTAGCAAGTTTAAAAAAATTCCAATGCCCTGTAACGGTTATAAGCGGATATAATTTAAATTCGGAATTTACCGCAAGTTCGTCATCTATTTTTTTTACATCAAAACACCGCGTAAAATATGTTTTGTTTTCGGCAGTATTTATCACTTTAAGATAAATATTTTGCGCTTCTATAAAAAAAGACGTTTCGGACCCGGGTGTTTTAAGTTCCGGAATAAATTCCGCCCCGTCAAAACAAAACCCGCTTTGCTTTGAGTACATTACTCGGTTCAGCACTATATTGTATTCGTTTAAGATATTCCTTTGCTCATCCGTTTCGGCAAAAATAATAAGTCGAAAACATAATGCCAAACAAATCAATAGTATTTTCTTTTTGCTCATATATGCTCCTTGCATAATTATATTATAAGGAAGTTTCTAAAAATCCGGTATAGTTTTTAGAGGTTTCCCGTATTTAAATTCAGTTGGTCGGTTTCATCTTTGGTTAAAGGTTTTCTTACGGTTATGCCGTTTTCGTCGGTGCCTATAATTTTCGGCTCGCCCGTAGGAGTTTTTTCGCCGTAAATTTGTACGATCGGAAAACGCGGGTCGTAAGGATTTACGTCTACGACTTGACCTATTTTTCCGTCTGAAAGGTAAACATAAATTCCGACCGGATAAAACGAAAGCGAAAACAAAAGAGCCTTTAAAATGGTTTCGTCATATTGCCCTCCCGAATTTTTCAGCATATCTAAAATTCCCGATGAGGCATCGATTTCTTTTTTATACGGTCTGTATGCGGTGGCCGCTTCATAAGAACAAGCGACTGCAATTATCTTTCCGTATATCGATATTTTCTCTTTTGTAAGACCGCGCGGATAGCCTTTTCCGTTTTCGCGTTCATGGTGTTCTAAGACACCGAGACATATCGGAAGTGAAAATGATGCGGATTTTAAAATGTTAAAAGATAAAACGGGATGTGTTAAAAGAACTTTTTTGCTTTGTTCGCTTAAAGGATTATCGGTCATATAATATTGCGGAGGAATTTTAAGCATACCTATTTCATGCACTATGCATGCAGTGCCTAATTCTATAATTTTATGAGCGGGCATTTTCAGTTGCATTCCGATAATAACTGCAAAAATAGTAGATCTGAGAGAATGTAGTATAAGATAATTTTCAGGCGTACAGTACTTTTGTATATCTATCCGAAGCACGGACTTTTTATTATTTTTAACAAAATCACAGAACTCTTTTGCCTTGTCCGAGATAAGCCTGCTGTCGAGTGTTTTTTTCATAGTAAAATTTTCAAATGTTTTTTCTACGAATTTTAAAAATTGCAAAAAGTTTTCTTCGACTTTTTGCATAGATTCCTGCTGTTTTTTTAATCTTTCGGAAACGGCTTCTTTTTCTTTGGAGATATTTAAAGCGTCTTTTTCGGAAGAAAGCGTTTTTCCGCTCGTTTTTACGCTCATCAAAGCGGACGGGTCGCCTTCGGAATAAATAAATTTAAAATCCCATTCTTCAAGCATATTTTTAATTTCAACGGTTACGGGGGTTTCCGGCAGTAGAAGTAAAAAGTTTTTATCTAAATATACGTTTTTATTGAAAAATGAAAAATCTTTTATTTCTTTTATATTATAGGTATTCACTTATTTTTTCTCCTGTAGTATAATCAAGCTTCCCCATTATAGGAGATTTTCAATGAAATTAAAAGCACTGCTTGTCATATTTAATATCGTCTTATTTTCATTATTATTTACTATTTTCTTTTTGCCGTTGTTTTTTGCGTACGGTTCGTTTATGCGTGAATTTTGGAATACGAATTGGATTTTCGGTCCCATTTTTTTAACACTGATAATAGCTATAAATGTTATCTTTTTTAAAAACCGCAAACTGATTGAAGCAATTGAAACGGAAGATTGGACGGCATTGGCTATGTATCTTGAAGAAGAGGTTTTCGATAAGAAAAAATTCAAATTCAGGAATATAAAACTTTTAACCGATGCGCTTTTTTTATTAAGCGATTTCAATTCACTTGATCGGCTACAGCTTGCCTTAAAAACCCATAAACCCGAATATCTTAACCGTTTAGCGCCTAAATTCGCGGCGGCAAAAATGCTTTCCGGTAAGTACGCCGACCTTGTCGAATTTTCATCGAAGTTTAATTCTTCGGGTAAAGACGAGTGGATGCTTTTTTATTCGGGACTTGCTTTGTATATGACAAAAGATTTGTATAAAAGTGCGGAACAATTTAAATCGGCGCAAACGAAAACGGACGATAGTTTGATAAAGGTTTTGTCTTCTTACATCCTTTTTCATTTATTAAAGCATTATAACAGAATGACCGATGCCGATGTTCTTTCCGAAAAAAAAGATTTAAAAGCTTTTATTGATAAAACTTATACCAAACAAACGTGGAATACTTACACGGAAACGCAGCAGCGGGAAATTCACATTATGGTTTTAAAAAAACTTATAGCCGATTCTTCCGTATGGCTTTGGGAAGCGTGATAAATCCGTGTTCCTGTACGGAGTAAGCGGGTTTATTAGTCTGAAGTACATAAAGAAGAAACAAAAACTGTTGCCATATATAATAAAGATTATTCGTGTTTTGAACACCGAAAATGAAAAAAGTAATGCGGAATACTGCTTTATTGAACCAAGCCGTGCACCATGCGCTTAACGGTTTCAAGTTGCGCAGGGGAGAGTAGATACAAGTCGCGGACAATGTCTTTGACGGCTGCATATTTCGGATCCTGCGGAGACTGTTCTCCGGTTACAAGGTATTCCGCCGAAACGCCGAGCACTTTTGCAATTTTTACACCGGTTTCAATATTCGGCAGCACGCCGCGTGCATCAATATACGATAAAAAAGTGCTGTTGCTGATGCCTGTTTTAGCGGAAATCTCTTTTATCAGCCAGCCTCGATATTCAATTTCTTCCCTAAGCCTATCTTTAAAAGCCATTGAAAGATTATAACAAAATATTGATGTTTTCTTCTTGACAAAATCAATATATTATTGTAGCATATATATTAACATCAAAATATTGATTTTATTGTCGGTTAAAAATGAGTATTTTGATGAAATAAATAATATGTTAAGGAGAATACAATGAAAACAAAAACTCTTTTATGGGCATGCGCGGCAGTACTTTTTGCCGCAATGGTTGCAGGGTGCGTGAGTACGAACGAACATTCCGGAGGAATGACTAGTAGGCAAGCAAGAAAAGTAATGGCTGCCATTAACTATGATAGCGAATCTGGCGGTAACCTTGTTATTTCAAATTATTCCGGAGAAGATTTAGTATTTTTTGCTGGTAAAATCACCAGAAATAATATTCTCGGTGGAGTAAAAGCAGGCGGACAAAACAGAGCATTTGATATAAAAAAAAGTTTGCAGGGCCTTATTAATGGGAAAGGTGTTTTTATGGTTTACGGTGTCAGAGCAAGTACATACAGAAACTCGTTGGAATCCGGTGAAGCTGTTACGAAAGATGACATCGTTTTCTCACACACTGTGTGTTTTGATTTTTCCGATCGAGAATTTAAGCAATACATAAATGTAGATAGTATTTCCGGAAAAGGCGGTGCAAAAGAATTCATTAAATTAGAAAACCACACTCCGTATCCTGTCGAGCTCCGTCTAAATGGTCCTGATGCGGAGAAAATCCTTACCTTGTATCCGTATGAAACAGGTCGCAGATTTTATTTAGCTCCCGATCCTGACAATGAAGGTTATCAAATTTGGCCTACTTATCTCATTTACAATGCAAAAACAGGCGAAATGAGTAGTGTACAAGGAAAACCCAATGATACCAGAACTGTACTTCCTACAATTGATGGACAAACAGTAGATCCCTTTGTAGCGCCAAAAGAAAATTTATTTTCATCAAGCATTGCTTATCTAAGAATAACAAACGCTTACCGTGATGGTATAACATTAAAGCATGGAGTTAATACAAAAAAATCACAACTACAAAATGGCCTTATAAACTCCGGTAGAACAGAAACCTATGAATTCGCCGCAACTGAAGAGGGAAAACTTACTCCAGGCCTTTCTATAAGACTTGGAAGAATGGGCGATACGCTTCAATTCGGTGATAATTTGATATTGAAAGCCGGATATACATATGATGCTGATGTTTATGATGACAATGGTGTTGCGCGGTTAAAACTAAGCGCGCCTGTTAAGAGGGATATCGGTGCTACGGGAAGTGTACAGTTGCTTCTTGAATAATTTAGTTTTATTTATACGTTTGTGGTTACATAAAAACTGCAAACGTATACTTGTACAGGAGCATTATCGGATATGTCTCGGAGCTTGTGTTCGTTTTTGTTTTTACTTTTTCCTTTACTGTTATTCAGTGAAGATTATTATGTTAAAAATAATAGCGTTGAAAATAAAACAATTGAAGTAAGTATTTTTAATAACTCAAGATTTGACATTGAAATTGTTAAAGAAGATTTTCTTTCCGAACCTATTTTTAAGATTAAACCGTTTGAAACCCGAAAACTTATTTGTAATGTTTCCAATGAAAAAATATATCTTTTTTATCGCTATTTAATACCGATTGGGGATGATTTTATATCATTAGATAACTTTGACTGGAGATTCCCAATTATTTCTAATAAAAATCAATCACTGAAAATTCCTGAAATTAAAGAGAATCCTGAAAGAGAAATATATTGCATTATAAAAAATAAATCAAATACTCCTATTTATTTGTGCCATTCGACTATAACATATAAATCAATAAAAAACAGTGAAATTATCTCGGTAGGCAGTTGTGAAGTTTTTTCATCAAAAAACTGTCATCTATTTTTATCAGGTGTTTTATTATCTATAAGTAATCAAGTATCATCATTTCCTTTGCCGAATAAAGATTTACAACCCGGCTATGTCTACACCTACGCCTTTGATGGAAAGCAGATTGTAAAAGAAGATGAACGTC
>CAUUAT010000037.1:0-17636 GCA_963543195.1 uncultured Treponema sp. | reverse complement strand
TATAAGATGTCATGGGATCCGATGAAAAATGATTGGGTAGATATAAAATATTAGGAGGTTTGATATGATAATCAAATTAAGTAAGGAACAGTTAAAGAAAATTAATGGAGGCAGTGATGAGCCTGATGCAGAGAAAATAAAAGAATGGAAAATACAAAATGAAAAGGCTGCAAAGATTCCCCGTGAAGCAGCTATATATCGAAAGGGCGCTCGAGGGAATTTTGATGGAGTTCATACCGATATGTCATATTGGTGTAATATGAATACTTTGGACACATTAGAAGCTGTTGGATTTCATACTGAATGGTTAGAAAGCTCAAAAGGAAAGTATGATACTACAAGTAATCAAATTATCGATAATGCAAATAAATTTATACAGGAATTTTCAGCTCCAAAGGCTGCTGAGGCAGTTAATTCTGCCGTCAAAGAAAATTCCAATTTAAGTTATGCCAATGCAGTTAATTTATATAATAATGTTGTAAATGATTGCGATTGTCCGCTTGTAAAGCTGAAAACCGGGAAGGAAGCTCATGACCTTGCTAATAAAGGATATATGCCTTTTATCGGGAAAAAGGAGGATGAACATGGCCATGCAGTTCCCGTTTTACCTTCAGATGTTCCTTATGATGAAACAAAAGGTCCTCTGGTTTCACATGTGGGCGGCGGAGATAATGGTATTAAATTTGCCGCAACATCTTTTGGCTTTGGATTGGACTCCGGATGGGATGACAGCAGAGTAGAAATATTTTATGATAAAACTCAAACTCATATACCAAAAGCCGGTTCCCGTCCTGCATGGGATTTTAAAAATAACAGGCAATCAATGTCAATCTATGACCCCTTGTATAAAAAAGAAGATTTCGAAATTAAGTTGGAGATAAAAAGTAATTCAGCAGGAGAAAATAATAATTCTAATCAATTGACTTTCTTTCGACTTGACCATGAATTTTTTATAGCTGCCAGAGATGGAATAGATGTAAATAGGCTCATGCATCAAATACGCCAAGAAAAAGCAATAGCCGAAGCTGAGGCAAAACGGATAGCAGAAGAAAAAGCGGCTAAAGAAAAGGCTGAAAAAGAAAGGCTGGAACGGGAGAAAGAAGAGCGGAAGAAAAAAGAAGCTTCCGATAATTCCGATTCTGGCAGAGATTCTAACGATTCCGATGAAAATACTGATGAGCCTATAGATAATGATAAAGATGATCATGAAGATAATGATGAAGGAACTGTAACTACTCCGCCTGAAAATACCGGCGATGGAAGTGAAACGCCTTCTACAGATGGTAACGGCGAAAGTTCGGCTTCTTCTAATGAAGATTCATCTACCGGAAACGGAGGCGGTGGAGGAAATAGCGGCGGCAGCAAACCTAATCCTCCAAGCCCGCCTGGAGGCGGCGGAGGCAGCGGAACGACTTATAAGCCTTGCAGTCTTGATACAGGTAATGAATATTATTTAGGCTCGTTATACGGTACAAAACCTTTTAGTGCACAAGAATCTAGTGCATTTAATTCTACAATCATAAGTAACGAGTTGTCCGCCTTACAGCCTATAACAAGTTTAAATGTTGCAGGGTTCCTTGTAAACGATACTGCAATAAAAGAAGAGCCGTTTGGGGTGTAGGGAGCCGTGTTTAATAAAAAATCCAATTTAACCGTGGTCTTGCAGCAAGACAGTCAAGACTGCGGTCCTGCCTGTCTTGCAACTCTTTGCAAATATTACGGGAAAAGAATACCTATTTCTTATATACGCAAAATAGCGGGTACAGATAAAACAGGTACATCAGGATACGGAATTGTCCGCGGTGCAGAAGAATTAGGATTTTCATGTCAGGGAGCCTTAAGTCCCGAAAAAGAATTTTCCGAGGATATCGTCTTCCCCATAATTACTCATTTAAAAAGAAATGATTCAGAACATTATGTTGTAATTTTTAAAATTAAAAAAGATAACGTAATTATAGGCGACCCCGCTTCAGGGCTTTTGAAAATACCTATAAACGAATTTAAAAAAGAGTGGAGCGGTGTCTTTTTTGTTTTAACTCCTCAAGAAAAATTTAAGTTAAATAAAGATTCAGGCAGTATTTTAACCCGCTTTTTTTATCTTTTAAAGCCCCATAAAAAAATAGTAGGCGAAGTTCTTACGGCAAGTATACTCTTAAGTTTTTTAGGTATAATCGTTGCTTTTTATTTTCGGTTTTTGGTTGATGAAGTTTTATATTCAGGTACAAAAATAACGCTTAACTTGGTTTCTTTAGGATACCTTGTTGTAATTATTTTTCAAACGCTGTTAAATATTTCGCGTAATCAACTTATGCTTCATATGAGCAGTAAGATGGAAGCTGCTTTAAGTTTTGAATACTTTGACCATGTTCTTCATCTTCCAATGGATTTTTTTACTACACGTAAAACAGGTGAAGTTCTTTCCCGTATTCATGATGTAAATACTATAAGACAGGTTCTGTCTTCTACAGGAATGAATATTATTTTGGACTCCCTAATGCTGGTTGTAGGCGGAGCTTTTTTATGTGCATCAGGCGGTATACTCATGTTGATTGCCGTTATTCCGGTTATTATTTCTGCCGTTGTAATATGTTTTTTTGTGCAGCCATATAGAAGAATGATAAAAGAAAAGGCTGTAATAGATGCCGAAAAATATTCAGGCATGGTAGAGTCCATAAACGGAATAGGAACGGTAAAGGCTCTTTCAAGTGAAGGCCTTGCTTTTGAGCGAACCGAGGTAAAAATGGTAGATTCCGTAAATAAGGGGATTGAAATAGGTACGCTTGCAAATATAGAAAATGCAGTGCAAATGACTCTTTCGCAGCTTGGAACTTTAGGCGTTTATTGGGTAGGCAGTTTTAAAATATTAAACGGAACAATGAGCCTTGGACAATTGATAGCATTTTCTATTTTATCGGGATATTTTTTAGGTCCCTTAGGGCGTTTATTAACCTTGCAACCTACATTACAGGAAGCCTTTGTTGCAGCAAATCGTCTTTCAGAAATACTTGATATGCCTATTGAAAAAACAACTTATTCTGGAAAGACTAAAATAGAAAATATAGAAGGTTCTATCGAAATTAAAGACCTCTGTTTTGCATACGGTTTACATGGTAATACATTAGAAAATATTAATTTAAATATAAAACCCGGAATGAAAATTGCTTTTGTAGGAGCCTCAGGTTCAGGCAAAACAACACTTGTAAAACTGCTTATGAAATTTTATAATTTTCAAAGCGGGGAAATCCTTATTGACGGTTTAAATATAAAAGATTTGGAAACCGAATCGTATCGTAAACTTATAGGTTATGTACCTCAAGAAGTTGTATTATTTTCAGGTTCAATTAGAGAAAATATTTTATGGGGAAACGGGTTTTTACCTGAAAATGCCTTGTATTATGCTGCAAAAGTTTCCCGCTCCGATGCTTTTATCAATAAACTGCCCGATCGTTACGAAACAATTATAGGAGAACGGGGAGCAACTCTTTCGGGCGGTGAACGGCAGCGTATAGCCTTGGCCCGTATTTTACTTAGAGAACCTAAAATACTGATACTTGATGAGGCGACTGCAAGTTTAGATGCTATTACCGAAAAAGCTATAATGAGTACAATTGAAGAAATAATTGAAAATAAAACTACAATTATTGTTGCTCACAGGCTTTCGACAATTATAAATTGCGATAAAATTTTTGTTTTTGATGGAGGTAAAATAAAAGAAGAAGGAACCCATAAAGAGCTTATTTTAAAAAACGGAATATATACCGATCTTTGGAATGCTCAAAATACAGGTGTTTAACTTTTATTCTTAACTATGAACCCTATACGCCTTATACATCTTAAAGATTTACGTTATAAACACGAAATATTTTTACAAAAACCGCCTGTAGTTTTAACTGTTTTTATTTACATAATCGGCAGTTTAATGCTGTTTGCTTTTTTATACTGCATATTTGGAAAAATGGAAGAAGTAGTATATGCAAAGGGACAGGTAAGGCCTGTGCAAAATATATCATTAGTAAAAAATATAATTGCAGGTGAGATTATACAAATAAATTATTTGCCGGGACAAAAAATAGAAAAGGGTGCAGAACTTGTAAAAATTGATGACAGTATTTATTCGGCAAGAAAAGAAGCTCTTCAAGCCTATTATGATGAAATAAATAAAAAAATTGAAGGGCTCAAAAATTTAATTAAAAGTTATCATGCCGATAAAAATTTAATTTCTAAGACAGACAGTTCAACCTATGCACGCTTTAGAGTTTATGTAAATGAAAAAGAAATTTTGACAAAACGTTATAATATGGTGAAAAAATTATGGCTTGAAGCACTTGAATTACCTGCAACAGCAATTCAACAGGCTCAGTTAAGAGAGTTAAAATACAAAGCAGATATGGCAGAGCTGGATTTGACTACTTACAAAAATAAATTTATTAATTCTCTTCTTTCTGAACTGGATAACTTTTTAATAGAAAAAGAAAAAATATACAGTCAATTAAAAGATGCGAATCTTTCTTTAAAAAACACTTGCATTAGATCGCCCATATCAGGTTATGTACAAGAAATTTCTTCCTTAAATAAAGGCGATTATATTAATGCAGGACAGTCGATTCTTAATATTGTTCCGGATGGAACAGATAACTATAAAATCGAAATCCGTGTTTCTGCAAAAGATGCAGGTAAAATAACGGAAAAAATGAAAATAAAATACCGGTTTACCGCATTCCCATATCATGAATTCGGCGGCGGAACAGGGGAAGTGGTTAATATAGAGCCGGATTCATTTGTAGCCCGTGATGGCTCGGTCTATTTTGCCGTTACAGGAACTCTCGATAAGAATGTATTACTTGACAAAGAGAAAAAAGAATACTTTGTAAAACCCGGTTTTGAAATTGATGCACGCATTATTTTAAGAGAACAAAGTATCTTATGGCATTTTTTAAAAACAATGGATCTTGTATGGTAAAGAAACTTTTTTTTATGTTTATGTGTTGTATATTATCTTCATTGTATGCAATTGAATATGAAGAATTTATTGCCGGGGTTTTAACAAACAGTAATGAATATCAAAAAGCTCTTAGTAAATATAATATAAAAAAAACGGCAGCACAAAAAATACAATATAGATGGATCCCTAAATTATCTTTAAAGTTAAACTATATTAGCAATATGGAGATTAAGACTCATGATCAAATACATGCCTTTACAACAGGTCTCAATTTAAAACAAACCCTGCCTATGGGAATGGGCTTAGCTTTTAATATTGATAATACATTTGCTTTAAGTAAAATAAAAGGTTCAAAAAATGAATACAGCTCTTCTTCCAAGACTCAATTTTCAATGCCGCTTTATTTTTTTGCTCCGGCTATTTTAAAACCGTATTCAGAGCATGAGTTTTATTTGGGTGAAGATAGTATTAGTTTTGCCGATTTGGAATTACAACGAATAAGAGAAAAAATAATCGCAGAGGCAATATATGTTGCTGTTTCTTATTGGCTTCAAAAAAAGACTATAGCAATTGAAGAAGAAAAGTCACAAATAGATTTACAACTGGGCCTAAATGATGAAGCTTTATGGAAGCAAGGAAAACTTTCTACGCTTGAACTTTCGGAAAGAAATACAAAAAGATATAATAATCAATTAAATTGGTTAAATTCAAAAAAAAGATACCTTCAAATGCTTCATACTTTAAATTTGACAGGGATGAGTGCAGATGCAATGCCGAGTAATATTGAATCTTGGATAAAAAAACTTGAAAGCTATATTTCTCATGAGTATATAAATACCGATACCGAATTTTTACTTAAACAAAAGCAATTGAAAGTAAATCAATATTATACATTGAAAGAACAGCTTAATCGGCTTCCGTCGTTTATATTTTCATTTACACTTGATCCGGCTTCTAAATCAAAAGGCGGTGTGAAATTTAAAGATACTATTCAAAATTACTGGAAGGCCGAGAAAAGCTGGCTTTTTAATTTTGCTGTTGGAATAAATATTCCGCTGTCTCCACTTGATGAAGTCTATGATATAGATAAGACTACTAAAGAACTGCTTAATTTAAATAAACTGGAAATTGAAGCTCTTAGTATGAACTATCAAAATAAAAAAGAAGTTCATGAAATAAATTTAAATATTTTAAACGAGGTTTGTATTTTAGCAGAAAAGAATAAAGAGAATATACAAAATCGTTTAGCTTCTTCAGAAGTTTTACTAAAACAATGTTATATAACCGATATCGATTTTAAAATTCAAAATCTTGATTATCAGCTTTCACAATTAAATAGTCTAAAAGCCAGACTTGATTATATAATTGAAGTTTTAAAATATTGAAAGCGTTTTACTTTCCTTCCATTTCGGACAGGGCTTTATAAGCTTGTTTTTTGTACTTGATATTGCTCCTTACTGAAAATAAAGCCGCGTATTCTATATAGTATGTCTATCTAAAACCTTATTGGATTTGCTTTGCATCCTTCGCAAGGAGCGATGTCGCATCAACAAAACCGCAAGTTAAATATACTGAAGCTTTTAGCGGTTACCCTAAAAAATATTTACAAACTTGATTTATATATAAATCAACCCTCTTGACCTATGGGTATACTTCAAGTAAACTGAAATTATGAGACGATTTTTACCTTATATATTATATACTGCGGGGCTGGCCGCCGAGACCGCTCGGGTTCTTTTAACGGCATATTCTCAAAGAAATTTTTCTCCCGTTTTTTCCGTTTCCGATTTTACGGGGCTTGCACTTTTATGCTTGCCGGCAGTTTTCTTTTTTATGATTTTAAATAATGAAAAAGAATTTCATCCGCTGCTGAAAATAATCGCTCTCATTAAGTTTTTTTGCATAATTGCGGCATATTTGTTTTTAATAAAAACGGCAAAACTCATTCAGCTTAATTCGATACGTATCGAAACATTCAGATTTCAATTTATACTAACGTGGATATTTTTACCTGTTGATACGTTTAGTTTGGTTTTTAGTTTATTACGGGAGAGGTCGCTATGCAAATAATTCCGGTTGCCAGCGGGAAGGGCGGGGTCGGAAAAAGCCTTTTTGCCGCAAACCTTGCAATTGCTTTGGGGAAAGCCCATAAAACCGTTGTACTTGCCGATTTGGATTTAGGTGCTTCCAATCTTCATTTAGTACTTGGCGTACAAGGCAAAAAAGACGGAATAGGAACATTCCTTACAAAATCTTCCGAGTTTAAAGACATTGTTTTAGAAACCGGATACGATAATCTTAAGTTTATACCGGGTGATTCCGAAATACCCGGGTTCGCCGCTCTTAAAATTTATCAGCGTAACGCTTTGGTAAAGGAACTCTTAAAACTCGATGCGGACTTTCTCATTCTGGATTTGGGCGCAGGGACACATCTCGGTATTTTGGATTTCTTTTTAATGTCGCCTAATGGAATTATCATTACTTCTCCTTCGGTAACGGCAACCCTTGACGCGTATATATTTTTGAAAAATTCGGTTTTTAGAATGATGTGCACTTCTTTCCCCGTCAGGTCGAAAGGCGGTATTTTCTTTGAAAATTTGAAAAATGATGCAAAAAGTATGCAGCGACTTTATATTCCCTCTCTTACCGACGAAGTGAATAAAATTGATCCGAAAAATACCGAGAAGTTCTTAAAAAAATTCAACAGGTTTAAGCCGCGCATTGTGATGAATATGATTGACGATCCTAAAGATGCGGAAAAAGCCGTAAAAATCCGACGCTCGGCAAAGGAGTACTTAAATATTGATATCGAACACCTCGGTGTAATTTATAAAGATTCGATACAAGATACGGCACTTGCTTCGCGTTTGCCCGTTATCATTTATAAACCTCAGGCAATGATTTCGCAGGCAATTTACCGGATTGCCGACAAAATTTTGCAAGCGGAAGCCGATAATTACACGGAGGAGGAATTTGAAGAATTTGCAAGTTATTCTTTTTTGTCGGCGGAAGCCGAAGCCGAAAGCGATTTTAAATCGAAAATGACATATTTGGATGAACTTATCGGCGGCGAAGTTTTGTCCCCCGGCGAAATGAGCGAAATTATAAAGTCGCAGCAGTTTGAAATCACAGCTTTAAAAAATGAAAACCTTTTGTTGAAAAATAAAATACTAAAGGCTGCTAAAGCGGGATTTACTGTGTAAGGTAAAAATTATGGAAACGAAAAATTGGTCGATACAAAAGCATAACGGTTCGGGTAAGCGGTTTTTAGTATTTTCGGAAGCCTTTGCTTCCTCCTGTATCCCTTCACCCGAAGAAATCATTTCTGCCGCAAAGGCGTCGGGGCTTTCGCCGTATTCCGCTATCGGCAAAGATGCTGTTGCCGCTTATTTACGGAAAAATGCGGATTCCGGCAGTGTGCCGGTTCCGCTCGCCCTTGAACTTGATCCGGATTTTGATGCGCGCATAATTGTCAACACCGATAAAACCGAAGCAAAATTATATGTACGGAAAGCGGAACAAGCGGAAACACCGTCCGATATGCAAATTATTGACCGACTTCTTCAGCGAAGCGGTATTGCAAACCTTGATATGCAAAAAATAAAAGCCGACCTTACGGAATTTGAAAATTCCTCTTTAAGAGAATTCTCTCAAATAATTGCGCAGGGCTCTCCTCCTAAACGCGGTGCCGATAAAAAACTTATCGCTCATTTTAAGCAGATTCCACAGCATGAAGTTTTACGGTTTGCGGACAGATTAAAACGGCTCGATTTGCGTTCCGCCGACGTCGAAAATCCGACGACCGACAAAGATTATCCTTTATCCGAAGCCGAAACGCTGACTGTTGTTGAAAAAGACGATTTGTTGTACGAACTTGAGGAAGCGGAATCAGGTGAACCCGGCTCGGATATTTACGGAAATCCTATTCCCGGTCTTCCGGGTAATGATCCGTTTTTGCTCGATTTAAGAAATATTGTGCAGACGCATTCCGAATTACGGGCAGGCGTTACGGGTCTTTTATTGATTGCAAATACCGAACGCGGTTTAAAACTGCGGATCGTTCCGTACAAAGATGCAAAAGTCAGGGCGGTTGTCAGCCTTGATAAAATGGAAGCCTCTCTTATTTTGGAAGCGGGATTGGGTGCGGGCGAGCGGCTTTCAGTTATAGGTGTAAAAACCGCGCTAAACGCCGTTAATCTTTTGGATACGATTTCAGATGAAAAGATAACTGAAATTATCGAGATCGCCAGAAAAAAAACGGATGAATTCGAGTATGTATTTTTGCAAGGGATACCCGCTGTTGCGGCGGATTCTTATAAATTTGAATGGGCAGTGCATTTTGAAGAAGGGCAAAACACCGCAACGATAGAAAAAGACGCCCTTATTTTAAGCGCAAAGCTTGTAAAAAAAGGCGAAGCAGGCAAAGATGTATTCGGCGTTGCAATTGATCCGAAAAATGCGTATCCCGTGTCTTTGCCGCAGTGCGACGAGTCGGTACGTTCCGTTGAAGAAGACGGAGTCGTTAAATTTTATGCTTGTGTTTCGGGAGAACTTTCGCGGTTTGATAATAAACTTTTAATCTCTTCGTTAAAGTCTATTCACAGTGATATTGATGAAAAAACGGGAGACATTATTTTTCCGGGTAATTTAATTATTACGGGTGATATAAAAGACGGCAGAAAAATAAAAGCATCGGGAGATTTAACCGTTACCGGCAATGCGGAAAAATCGCTTATTTATTCGGAGGTCTCCGTTAATTTAAACGGCGGAATAAACGGAAAAGGCGGCGGTACCGTTTGGGCTAAAAAAAATGCGAATCTTCATTATGCCGAAAATGCCCGCGTTTTTTCAGGCAGCGATATAAAAATTGAAGAATACTGTTTTAAATGCTTGGTAAAAACAAACGGATGTCTTTCGCTTACCGGTTCACCGGGAGTTCTTTTAGGCGGCAGCATCCATGCGGCAAAAGGCGTATCGGTTAAAGAGCTCGGCGCAAAAAAAACAATCCGTACGATAATTTCTTTCGGTCAAGACTATTTGATAAAAGACGAAATAGAAGTACGGGAAAAAGAAATTGCCGAAAATACCGCCGAAATCGAAGAAATAGATAAAAAATTGAAACAAAAAGAGCCCGTTTCAAATATTGAAGAGCTGAGAAACAGAAAAGTAAAACTGATAAAACGCAACAGTGCGCTGACCATTAGAATATTTAACTTAAAAGAAAATTTTGAAACTCATATTCCGTCTAAAATAAAAGTCTCCGGTTTTGTATACCCGGGAGTTGTTCTTGAAAGTCACGGAAGATACTTTGAAGTTATGGAAACTCATCAGCATGTTTTTTTTAATTTTGATGAAAAGACGGGACAAATTATTTGCTCGCCTATGCAAGACGATAAAGTAAAATAATTTTTGAGAGGTTAAAATGATATTGGCAATTCAATACCCTGAATGGCTTAAGCCGACTGTTATTCCGGGATTTCCTTTTTTGCGTTGGTACGGCTTGATGTATCTTTTTGCGTTTATGACTGCATATTTTTTATATCGATATCAGGTAAAAAAAGGCGAGTTTGAAAAATATTCCGGCAGCGGAAATAAGATGACCGGTGAAGACGTTACGGACGTTTTTGTTTGGGGAATTATGGGGCTCCTTTTGGGAGCGAGAATTTTCGGTACGCTCGTTTATAATTATAAAGAATATTTGCCGCAGCCGTGGCTGATTTTTTGGCCGTTTGAGCGAGACGTATCGGGCGGTTGGTCTTTTACCGGTTTTCATGGAATGTCATATCACGGCGGGTTTGTAGGCGGCTTTATCGGCGTGCTTTTATGGGCTAAAAGACGCAAATTTAATTTTGCCGCAGTAGCGGATTTGATGGCGGTTTCCATTCCGCTCGGTTATACTTTTGGGCGCTTGGGTAACTTTGCAAACGGAGAATTGTACGGAAGAATCACAACAAGCAAAATCGGTATGATTTTTCCGCAGACGCCGTTTGAAGACCGTTTTTTTTTGGCGGAAGGCTGGGTGAGGTCCTTTGCCGAAAAAGCGGGGCTTACGGTTCAGGAAGGAGCGTCCGTTATCAATTTGCCCCGCCATCCGAGCCAACTTTACGAGGCATTTTTTGAAGGAATTGTATTATGGCTTATTTTATGGTTTATCCGCAAAAAAAAACCATTTAACGGTTTTTTGGTTTGTATATATACACTCGGCTACGGTGTTTTCCGTTTTCTTATAGAGTATTTCCGTCAGCCCGATTCTAATATGGGCTATAAAATTTCCGTTACCGGTTCTACAAATATCTACATTTACGAATCGTGGAAAAACATTTCTACGGGGCAGCTTTTTTGCTGTGCGATGATTGCCGGTGCACTTATTGCAATAACGGTTCTTGCAGTAATAAACAAAAAGGCATCTCGAAAAACTTTGTCGGATTTTAGAGACGTTTGACGAGTAATTTTGTAACGCTATTATTATATAGGGAGTTACAAAATTACATCGAAAATAAAAATTAAGGAAAGCCTTGAAAACTAATGTTTTTCGAGGTTCCCAAAAAAGGAAAAAGAATGCCTAACGGTTTAAAGAATAAATTTACTATTGAAGAATTCGGCTTTTTCAGAACGGCGTCGATTTCTCCCTTTTGTACCGTTGCGGATATTGATGCAAATAAAAAAACCGTTTTGGCTGAAATACAAAAGGCTGAAACAAACGGTGTAAATATTATTTTGTTTCCGCAGCTGGTTATTACTTCAGCTTCATGCGGAAATCTTTTTAAACAAACGGTACTTACGGATGCCGCTTTTAAGGCCGTAACATATATTGCCGAAAAAACGGCAGGTCTACGCATAACGGCGATTACGGGCTTTCCGCTTTTGTATAAAGATAAATTGTATTCGGCTGAGGCTGTTATACATAACGGCGGCATAAATGCGATAGTTCCGGTTGCGCCGTCAAAATTGTTACACCCGTTTTTTTCTTATTATAACTTTTCGCAAACGCAATATGTCGGCACTTCCGGTATTCCGTTTGCTTCCCATTTTATCTTTTATCTGAATACCGAATTTTCGTCTTGCTCTTTTATTATAAAAAGTTTTTATGAAAATACTGCTGAAAATATTCCCGATGCGGATTTTATTTTAACGCCGCTTGCAGAGCCTTCGTATGCATTTTCTTTTTCCGCATTTAAAACAAAATATAAGAATCTGTCGGCGCAGAAAAATGCGGCGGTAATTGCGGCAAATTGCGGAACGGGAGAGTCCACAACGGATTATGTTTTTGCAGGAGAGACCGGAATTTTTGAAGCGGGAAAAGAACTGCACAGCGCTTCAGCTTTGACCGCACAAAATGTACCGTCTGAATCGCTTTCCGTTTCGGATATTGATGCGGAATTTATAAAAACGCTCCGTCGCCAAAATATTTTCAGCTCATCAAATAAATTTATTTTTTCCGAAACTTGCGATGTTATTGAAATAAACGTAAAGACGGCGGACGGTAAAAACGAAAAAACCGCAAAGACGCTTTTACGAAAAATAAGTACATATCCGTTTTTACCCGACACCGATAGTCTGCACGAAGCGTTTCTTTATAAAAATTATTATTCCGAAATAATCAATCTGCAAATGCTTGCGCTTGCAAAACGGTTAACCCATATCGGCTGCACAAAATGCATTTTGGGTATTTCAGGCGGAACGGATTCGACATTGGCGCTTTTGTCGGCATTAAAATGTTTCGATTTTTTGAATATTCCGCATAAAAATTTATATGCGGTTACTATGCCGTGTTTCGGTACAACGGAAAAAACGAAAACCAACGCCGTCGCTTTGGCATCTCTTTTGGGATGCACGGTTTTACAAATTCCGATTACGGAATCGGTGAAACACCATTTTTTCGATATAGGACAAACGGTTGAAACCTGTGACGTAACGTTTGAAAACGCGCAAGCACGGGAGCGGACGCAGGTTTTAATGGATAAGGCAAATCAAATCGGCGGCATTATGCTCGGCACCGGAGATTTATCCGAATCCGCGTTAGGCTGGATGACATATAACGGCGACCATATTTCAATGTATGAACTTAACTCTTCAATCCCGAAAACGCTGTTGAAGGGCTGCATTAAGAGTTTTGTCGAAAACAAAGTTTTTTTTAAAGACGGAGAAAATGCGGAGCGTCTAAAAAATATTCTGTCTGATATCATTGCAACTCCGATAAGCCCCGAACTGCTGCCGCCGCAGAACGGGCAAATTTCACAAAAAACGGAAACCGTAATCGGCTCTTACGAATTGCATGATTTTTTTCTATACCATATTGTAAGGAACGGTTTTTCGCCTAAAAAAGTTTTTTTTCTTGCAACGGAAGCTTTTGATTGTGAAAAATATCCGCCTGCTGAAATTCTAAAAACGCTGCATATTTTTTATAAACGTTTTTTTTCACATCAATTCAAAAGGTCGTGCAGTGCGGACGGCGCCGACGTTACGGGGTTTAGCCTTTCACCGCGTTCGGCGTGGACTATGCCTTCAGATGCTTCTTATAAGATATGGCTTAATGAACTTGAAATTTTAAATACAATAATATAGAATCGCGCTATGCTTTCGGCAATTTTGAATTTCTTAAACGAATACATAAGCTATTTTCCTCTGGTGGTTTTTATCGGTCTTTTTTTGGGCGGTTTAAATATTCCTATTTCGGAAGACGTATTGGTTGTAATGTCTGCTGTGATGTGCCAAAAAGAAGGAGCATCCGTACCGGCATTTTTAGCCGCTTTGTATTCGGGTGCGGTATTGAGTGACTATATGGTTTATTTTTGGGGGAGGCTGATAGCGAAAGGCGGTTTTTCCGTCGGCGTGTTTTCGAAGATTATAACAAAAGAAAATACGTATCGGCTTTTAGCCGCTTTACAGCGGCACGGTATTTTTACATATATTGTTTGCCGTTTTATACCTTTTGGAGTGCGCAACATTGTTTCAATTACCAGCGGATTTGTAAAATATCCATTTTATAAATTTGCGCTTTACGATTTTATAGCCGCCATTTGCAATATTTCCGTTTTATTCGGTTTGGTATATTTTTTCGGCGCAACCGGAAGCCGCGTTATGAAAATTACGGGCATCATTTTGTTTTTAGCCTTTTTAGCGGCGGGCATTTATTTTGTAAAATCGGGAAGACTATTACGCTTTGCCGATAAAAAGTTGGAAAAAAGAAAAAATGAAAAAGCCTGCTAAGGGGTGGTTTCCCGCGTAACTCGGCAGATTTAAAAAGTTACAGCGTATACACGCCATCTAATTTTTCTTTTATTTCCGGGTCGAAATGATGGCTTATCATAATGACCGTCAGCTCAGGGTTTTCGATGAGTTGCCTTTCTATTTCTAAAGCGTTTTCTTTATCAAGCGAAGAAGTGCCTTCGTCGATTAAAATGACCTTTCTGCCGTGAATGAGCGCGCGGGCTATTGCTATGCGCTGCCTTTGGCCGCCTGAAAAATTTTTTCCGTTTTCTTCCACAAGAGTGTCGAGACCGTTTTTGCAGTTTGCAATAACGGTTTGAAGCGAGGAATTTTTTAAAGCCGCTTTTAATTCTTCTTCCGAAAAATCTTCGCCCAAGCAAATATTTTCTCTGATTGTTTTGTTAAAAATATATACATTTTGGTCGATGTATGCTATATTTTCTCTCAACGCTTCTTTGTTTAAACAAGTGATGTTTTCTCCGTCATAGTTTATGTCGCCCTTAAAATTTTCAAGCATGCCCATAAGTAGTTTAAACATTGTTGTTTTCCCGCTGCCCGATTCTCCTACGATACCGTATTTTTTGCCGATTTCAAAACGCATATTCAAATCCGATAAAATATTTTTATTTCCTTCGTTATATGAAAAAGAAAGATTTTTTAATTCTATGTTTTTTTGAAATGAAGGAGTTTTAAAATTTCCCGTATATTCGTACGTGAGTGTTTCAAATTTTTTAAATATAATTTTTACCGATTTTATTTTTATAATAAGCCCCGTAATATCGGATAATGCCTTTGAAAGCTGTGAAGCTATTTTGCCGGTTGCCATAATTGCACCTATAGCTATAATTTGTTTTATTGCTAAAAAACCGGTAAAACCTAAGATTAACGTTTCAAAAACGGAACTTAAAAGCGCTATGACAATGCCCGAAATAAGATATTTTTCTGCAAGTTTTACGGTCAGTTCGGCCCTTTTTGCGGAAAGCTCATAAACGGTGTCTTTGATTATTTTTCTTTTATTAAAAGAGAAAAGAACATCAAAACCGGACAGGATGTCTTTTATTTTAGAAATAAAATTTTGCATTTCAATACTTACGTTTATCGTACCTTTTTCAATTGCTTTTTCGAATAATTTTGGAATGAATAAAAGCAATAAGCCTGAAATAAGAGCAAATACGGCAAGTATCCAATGAATAAAAAAGAGTGCGGTAAATGCGGATATCAATGTGGAGCAGTGTAAAACCAGATAAAATGCGGACACCAAGCCGTTTGCCTCTATTGTCGTCATATCGTTTTCAAGCCACGAAAGGTAAACGGCGGAATTTTCTTTATGATAGCCTGTATAAGAACATGTCGCGATTTTTTCGGCAATGTCGGTTCGTATGCCGGTAAGTATTTTTTGCACGGTTCGAATCCTAAATATTTCAAATATATAATTTGTAAGATAGGTGATGCCCCATCCGGCGAGCATTATGCCGACATATTTTACAAAAAGATGCAAGTCCAGAGCTATTAAAGCATTTAAAACAAACATAACAAGATATGCCATTCCTATGTGCAGAGCCGTATTGATAAAACCCAAAAACCAAACAAGAATATTTTCAGGTAAATACTTGATAATGTATTTTTTCATTTTTTTCTCCAATTATGTTTTTTTGCAAGCGCTTGTAACCTTAAAATATAAAATTTTATAATAAAAGTCAAGTTTTGTTTTAAAATATTTAATAAAATATATGATTATATTTAATAATTTAATATAAAATATTTTATTTTTCAATGTATGATATAAAAATACACAAGTTTTGATATTTCAAACCGGAAAAACTCAGCTCTATGTTTAAAAATTATACCGAAAAAATGAAAAAACTGCTATCACGAATTTAAAATCAAGGAGAACATCGAATATGATTACATCCATCTTTGAATCATATCAAGAACTTGCTTTTTTGCTTCTTCCTTTTCTTCTTCCGTATCCGAAAACAAAACGGCAGGATTTATATTCAGAGCATGACAAATTTTTAAAAGAGTATCGAGGCTCGGCGTTCTTTTGCCTGTCTCGATGTAGTTTATCATATTTTGAGAAATATCCGCTCGCAAAGCCAATTCCAACTGGGATAACCCTGCTTTTTCTCTTTCGTTACGAAGTCTTTTGATGACAAGACTTTGTTGTTCTCTTAAAAACACACTCATTCGTAGTATTTTAACTAAATATAGTATTGACACAATTAAATATAGTATGATATGATTGTAACTATAGTTGGTGCAATAACTTAAAATATTTATTATGCACTGTAAAACGGTGCGAAAGGAGCAGGATTATGAGCAAAAACATTTTTATTAGCTGGTCATCAGCCGATAAACGCATAAGAGATATCGCAGAAGGCTATAAAAATTGGCTTAACGTTATCTTTGATGATAAAATCGATACGTTTTTTTCTGAAGAAATAGAGCCTGCAAAAAATGGTATAAAGCATATTCATACCGAACTTGAAACAGCCGACATCGGTATTGTATTTGTAACTCAGCGGACAGCCCGCAACCCTTGGGTACTGTATGAATTCGGCTGTATGTATAAGTTGTTGGAAAAAGAAGCCGTATATCTTATTCTTCTTGATTTGGATTTTAAGCAATTAGGTGAAATTGCTCCGCCCATGGCAGGTACACAGGCTGTATTGCTGAGTGACAAACATAACAATATACGCTTGATAGAATCAATAGCAAAGAAGCTGGAAATTTCAGGTTCGGAAATTTTAAAAATAAAAAGTAAGGCGAAAGGTGAATATTGCTACATTGATGATTGTGTTACCGAAGCTCAAAAAAACTTCGCAAACTTACCCGATAAATATGTAGGAGAAGTGCCATACAATAATAGTATTAAGGATTCCGATAATTTTCAAATGCCGAAAATATTCGACGTTTACACGAAAAACATCCTTTTAGTCGGAATGTCTTTAGGCACAATTTTTAATATTAAAAGCGACTCCCGCTCGATGGATAGTCTTATTAAATCATTGATACATGACAACAAAAAAAATGTGAAGATACTCATATCCAATTTATGGGACGAGAAGTTATTTTATACCTTTAATAAAATGATTTTCGGTTTCGGCAACGAAGCCTATGCTTATCTGAATGAAGTTTTTTTCGATACATCTTCAAAATACTATTTGGATACATATATACAAAATCTTTGTTCAACTATAGCAGAAAAAGAAAACAAAAAAAAGCAAGAAAAGAAGTATGATGCACATGAACTATATGAGGCAGTAAAAAAGCAGCTGCTTATTAAACGGATTGATTTGTTGATGGATACATTCTGGTTTGTTGACAATGATGAGAATACAAAGCAGGGAAGTATGCTGTTGGCTCCTTTAACGGCAAGCAGTGGAGCCGAACGCCCTGTTTTTTATGCTTCAAAGAAAAAGAATACCACATTATATAACAAATACTTTGAAGTATGTAAAAGCGGTTTTGACGCTATGGGCAG